>JAURNV010000031.1 GCA_030830005.1 Flavobacteriaceae bacterium
GTTACGCCCAAGCTTTCTATATAGTCTAAATGGTCAATGATGCCTTGCAAATCACCTCCATGCCTACCCCAAGGGTCTTCCCTGTTAGGTTGTTCGTATAAATCGGGATGTGCGTCGTTTGAAGGATCGCCATTAGCAAAGCGGTCGGGCATAATCAGATAAATAAAATCTGAACTGTCGTATCCTTTGCGTTCAGCAGAGCCTTCTCGGCGAGAATTTAGCGTGTAGGAAACGGTAATCGAATCTTTTCGTTTATGTTTTAATTTTAATTGATAGGTTCCTGCGTTTGTGTCTTTTACATCAAGATATATAAAGAGATAGTTTTTACTCTCGAGCCGAACTACATCGGTGATGTTTAGGTCTCGGGAGCTAACCTCATATTGGGCTAAATTATCTCCGTAAAGGGTAAGCATTAATGAAGTGTTGTGCATACCTTCCCACCAAAATGGGGGTTCCACTTTAGTCACCTGTGCTGCAAGGGAAAACGATACAACTAAAAAGAGTACTTTTTTCATGAAAATACGGGTTTATGAGAAGGTTTTACAAGATTTCCATTCAAAAAAACAGCAACTGGATCTCCGCTTATTTGTGAAACCTGAGAAGTTTCTTTATCAACAGTTAGCTGTAAAATTGCACCTCTAAAATTAATTTTAAAGGAAAGCGAATCCCAAGCATCGGGCAGTTTGGGCGAAAAATGTATGGCGTTGTCTTTGATACGCATTCCGCCAAACCCTTCTACCACACTAAGCCATGTCCCTGCCATTGAAGTAATATGCAATCCTTCTCCGACCTCTGCATTATAATCGTCTAAATCTAAACGGGATGTTTGTAAGTAAAACTTGTATGCTTGTTCTACTCTTCCTAAAGTAGTTGCCAATACCGCATGAATGGATGGTGAAAGCGATGACTCATGAACGGTAAAAGGCTCGTAAAAGTCAAAATTCTTTTTGAGTTGCTCTTTTGTAAAATGATCTTCAAAAAAATAGAAGCCCTGTAATACATCTGCTTGTTTAATATAAGGTGAGCGCAAAATTCTATCCCAAGACCAATGCTGGTTTATAGGGAGTTCGTCGCGTGAAATTGCGGATGTATCCTTAAGTTCTTTATCCAAAAATCCGTCTTGTTGTAAGTAGACTCCACGATTTTTGTCAAAAGACAAATAGATGTTATTTGCAATATGTTTCCATTGGGTGTGCTCCTCTTCATGAATATTTAGTCGGTTTAAAATGGCCTCATGCTCGCTTGGATTTTCATCTTTTATTTTATCTAGACGAGAAGCAGTATAGTTCAAACACCATTTTGCTGCATAGTTGGTATACCAATTGTTATTTACGTTGTTTTCATATTCGTTTGGTCCCGTTACGCCCAAAATAACATATTGGTTTTTTGCAGTTGAAAAACTCACCCTTTGTGCCCAAAAACGAGCTATACCCACCAAAACATCTATACCCCTCTCAATAAGGTAATCCGATTTTCCAGTATAACGCTCGTAGGCGAAAACAGCATAGGCAATAGCAGCATTACGGTGAATTTCTTCAAATGTGATTTCCCATTCGTTATGGCATTCTTCACCATTCATAGTCACCATAGGATATAGCGCTGCACCATCTGAAAAACCTAATTTAGAAGCGTTTTCCATGGCTTTATCTAGGTGTTTGTATCGGTAATTAAGTAAATTTTTTGCGACTGATTCGTCCTTAGTTGCCATATAAAAAGGAAAACAAAAAGCTTCGGTATCCCAGTAAGTACTTCCACCATATTTCTCCCCCGTAAATCCCTTTGGACCAATGTTCAATAGTGGGTTTTTGCCTGTATAGGTTTGATTAAGATGAAAAATATTAAACCGAATTCCTTGCTGTGCTTTCACATCACCTTCAATAGTGATATCCGCCATGCGCCACACTTCATCCCATTGCTTTTGTTGGCTTTGCAATAATTCATCAAAGCCTTGCTTTAGAGCATTTACGGCAATATCATAAACATGGTTTTGTTGGTTTGATTGTGGTTGTTGTAATGAAGAACAATAACCTCCTGTTTTCACTACCATTACCTTTTGACCAGCTGCCAGCTGCTTGGTATGAACAAAGGCTACTCGTCCCGGTTTTTCTTCACATGAAAATGCAACTGACTTGTTACCATCAACAAAAAAAGAAACCGATTGATAGGTACATACATCAAAAGCGGACTTGTTGGTTTTAGTGTGCAATGCTGCAAAACTATCCTTACAAAATTGATCTTTATGCTCCCAAAATGGGTCATCCCAATTGCTGTCGTTGTTAGATATATGAGCATCAATGTAAGGAGCAAGTGTAATTTCAGCAGCTTGGTCGTGAAGGGCTACTGTATATCTTATACAACCCAATTCTTCTTGAAATAGTGCCAAAAAGCGCTCAGAAGTAATGGTAAGCTTAACTCCTTTTAAAGTGGAAAGTGTAACTTTTCTTGTCAGCAATCCGTTTTGCATATCCAACTCCCTTCGAAACTCATGAACCGTTGCCGTGTTTAGGTCGACTATTTCTTTATTACAAATAACGTCGATACCAATCCAATTAGGAGCATTTAATACTTTGGCGAAATACTCTGGATAGCCATTTTTCCACCATCCTACTTTGGTTTTATCTGGATAATAAACCCCTGCCAAATAGCTACCCCGAAAGGATTTACCGCTGTAATGCTCCTCAAAATTGGCACGTTGCCCCATGGCACCGTTTGCCAAGCTGAATAAACTTTCGGCAGCCTCAATTCGGTCAGGATAATAATGATCCTCAACAATTTTCCATGCATCTGGTTTGATGTGGTCTAAATTCATGTTAAATGGTATTGGTTTAATTTGTTTAGTTGTTCTAAAGTTAGGTTTTCAGCATTGGGTAAAATAAGATGGGCATTGCGCAATTCTTCAGCATTACCTAAGCCAACGGTCAGCATTCCTGCTGACAAGGCCGCCTCAATTCCTGCTGGCGCATCTTCTACAACGACACACTTTTTAGGATCAAGATTCATGAGTTTTGCGGCCTTTATAAAAACTTCGGGGTCGGGTTTTGAATTGGTAACATTGTTGCCGTCAACAACAACATCAAAAAAATCTGTCAGCTTCAGTTTGTTCAAAACAAAAAGGGCGTTTTTACTCGCTGAGCCAAGAGCGACCTTTACATTACTCGCCTTTAATTCATGTATAAACTCCGAAATGCCGGGTAAAATGTCATTAGGAGTAAGGGCAGTACACAACGCTAAATATTTTTCGTTTTTACGGTTTGCTACTTCGTTGAGTTCGTTTTCGGACACCTTAACTTTAGCCCATGAGGCAATTTTCACAACAGAGTCTTTTCGGCTAATGCCCTTTAATTTTTCATTGTCTTCATGGGTAAGTGTATACTTCCATTCAGATGCAAGTGCTTTCCATGAGGTATAATGAAAATGGGCGGTGTCTACTACTACACCATCTAAATCAAAAATGACACCATTTATATTAGGGTTGGTATCTAATAGCATTTTTTTCTGTGATTAAAAAATTACAAAAGCCCGAAAGAAGTAATGAAATTCCAGCAACTACTAACGCAAAAATGGTTGATTCACCCAAAAGAGAAGCTGCAAAATTTACTCCTCCCAAAGCAGCAGTAATTTGTGGTAGGACAATGAATATGTTAAAGATGCCCATACTTATTCCCATTTTTCCTGAATCAACAACACTCGACAGCATGGCATAGGGCATGGAAAGAATACTTCCCCATGAAATACCCACACAAGCAAACCAGAATTTGAGCAAATCGGGTTCGGGAAAGACATACATGGCAATAAATCCAAATCCACCAATAAAGAGTGACCCCATATGGATAAGTTTTCGGTTTATCGTACGCCTTGAGGTGTAAAAACTCAACAGCAACGCAAATGCCATAGAAGACAGTCCGTAGATACCCATATTTGATCCCACAAGGTTTGATGCTTTTTGGAATGCGGTATTATCTGCCTGAAAACGAGCTTGATCTAAAGGGTTTGCAAAATCATACGCTTCCTCAACAGGTGCTGGGGAATGATACACATGCTCAGTAAGAGCAGGATTTGCCAAACTCCACATAGCAAAAAAAGCAAACCAACTAAAAAATTGAATTACACCCAATTTGACCATCGTTTTGGGCATAGTTTGGATATAGCCAAAAATCTCAGAAAGCAAACTCCCTTCAGATTTCATTTTTTCAAATTTGTCAAGATCCTCAGGGGGGTATTCTTTAGTAGTGAAAATGGTATAAAGAATACTAGCAAAAAACACAAAAGCTCCAATAGAAAAGGCCACTTTTACGCTCATGGGGATAACTCCCGGCGCAGCAGCATCACTTACGCCCAACTCCGAAACCAGCCACGGCAAATTACTCGCTACCCAAGTACCCACGCCAATAATAAGCGTTTGCACTACAAATCCGTAAGAGCGTTGTTGCTCGGGAAGTTTGTCGGCTACAAGGGCACGAAAAGGCTCCATACTAATGTTAATAGACGCATCTAAAATCCACAAGCAGCCTACAGCTACCCAAAGCACAGGCGAATGTGGAACAAAAAATAAGGTTAATGAACTAAGAATCGCACCAATAAGAAAAAAAGGACGTCTGCGTCCAAACTTGGGATGCCAGGTTCTATCACTTAAATATCCAATAATGGGCTGTACAATAAGTCCAGTAAGCGGAGCAGCTATCCACAACAGTGGAATGTCGTCTTTTGCAGCCCCTAAGGTTTGGAAAATACGCGACATAAATCCACCCTGTAAGGCAAACCCAAATTGGATACCCAAAAATCCAAAACTCATGTTCCAGATATCCCAGAATTTTAACAACGGTTTCTTCATCTTTAACATATTTCTACAGCTCAACGCAATATGATTGCGTTAAGCCGTACAATTAAATACGATTAAATTGTAATGATGAATTTATACAAATGGTAATGCCGCATAAGCGGCTAACATCATCAAAACAAAAATGAAGAAGTGTGCATGTTTTGATGGGGCTAATATAAAAATTTATGTTGAATCTCGGCGAACAATTTCACATGCAATGATTTTTGTGATTGCATCTGTCGATATTTCTTTTTGCTCAATCCTGTCAATGAGCATGTTAGCGGCTTCGATGCCAATTTGGGTTCCATGTTGATTTACGGTACTTAGCGGTGGTGAAGCGTATTTAGATATCACCCCGTCAGTAAAACAAATTACAGCAATGTCTTTTGGAATTTGCAATCCAAATGCGCGAATCACCCGCATAGCGGCAGCAGCATAGATTTCATTTACGGTAAAAATCGCATCAATTTCGGGGTTGTTTTTTAGGGCACTTTTCAATTCCTCTTCTAATGCTGGTAGAATAATATCGGAACGTTTGCTATCCTCGGTTTTAATTATCAAGGAATTGTCAAGTGGTATTCCAGCGTTTCGTAATGCTTTCACATAGCCTTGGGTTCTCAAACGACCTACACTAATATAATCTTCAGTAGTAACAAGGAGAACATTTTTTCTTCCTTGTTCTAAAAGGTGTTGTGTTGCCAACATGGCTCCTTGTTCATCATTTACTACCACTTGGTCACAATTGATTTCGGGTACAGTCCGATCAAAAAGCACTACGGGCATGCCCTGATCTATTGTTTGATGAATGTGATGATAGTCTTGCCTTTTAAGGGTTTCTTTGGATAATGAAATAATAAACCCACCAATTTGACTATCGGCAAAGGTTTCCATGTTAATGACCTCTTTTTCAAAAGATTCATTGGATAGTGAAATAAGCACATTGTAACCACGATCCATGGCCACCTGCTCAACCCCTTGAACTACCATAGCAAAAAAATGATGCACTACCTCCGGTATAATCATCCCAATGGTTTTGGTTTTTTTGTTCTTTAAACTAAGGGCGATATTATTGGGGCGGTAATTGTAGAATTTGGCAAATGCTTGTACTCTAAGGCGCGTTTCGTGGCTTATTTCGCTGCTGTTATTTAGCGACTTAGAAACGGTAGAAACCGATACACCCAGCTCGTTGGCAAGCTGCTTTAAGGTCATCTTTTTTTTCACGTATTCTATTTTTAGGCCACTTATTCTGCTAATATCGTAAATTGCTGGAATTATTGTGCCAATTTGTTACATACATTAACAGCAAGTTTTTGTGTTAAAATTGAATAGTAGTTATTGTAATTAAATTTAAAACATGCGCTTACAATCATTAATTTACTTTTTACTTTTTGCTTCATTTTCTATTGGACAACAAACCTTTATGAATCCGATTATCCCTGGAGGTTATCCAGATCCTTCTATATGCAGGGTTGGGGATGATTTCTACATTGTCAATTCGTCATTTGAATATTTTCCTGGGTTACCCATTCACCACAGTAAAGATTTAGTGAATTGGAAACTTATTGGACATGGTCTTAACCGAGAAAATCAAGTCTCTGGAGCATTAAATCTTATTGATGTACAGGAAAATGGCGGGATACATGCACCAAGTATTCGTTATCATGAAGGAATTTTTTATATCGTATCCACCAACATGTATGACCAAATTGATCCAAACAATTCAAATGGTGTTTTACAAAATACAAATTTTATCATCACAGCAACAAATCCTGCTGGACCTTGGTCTGAACCCCATATAATTGAAGGAGCTCCTGGAATTGATCCAGATTTATTTTTTGACGATAACGGAAAAGTTTATTTTATTGGGACACATAGTCCTGGGAATGTTAACGCAAATGGAATCGGCGCCATATGGGCACAAGAAATTGATATTGAAACCTGGAAACTTGTAGGTGAACGTTATAGTTTGTGGGAAGGCGCTTGTGATAAAAATCATACAGAAGGGCCTCACATTTACAAGAGAAATGGTGTTTATTACTTGTTGGTAGCCGAAGGAGGAACTGGTCATCATCATGCAGTTATGGTGGCTTCAAGTGATCACATTTTTGGTCCTTATGTTAGTGGTCTTAGGAATCCAATTTTAACTTCAAGGCATTTATCACTCAATAATTGGGTGCACAGTACTGGCCATGCTGATTTGGTAGAGCTCAAAGACGGCAGATGGTATATGGTTGCCTTGGGTATTCGAAATGATCGTGACGGCCGCTCCAATATGGCAAGAGAAACCCACTTAATTCCTGTAATATGGGAGTCACAAATTGTTCGTTGGGAACAAGTTAGCATTGATGACTGGCAGCCTGTTAAAGTTGATTTCCCTGTAGCTGCGCCAAGAACGGGAAGGGTAGAAAGAATAGATCAACTTCCATTTACTAATAAACCACAGCTATACAATACTGATTTCTTTGACAATTTTAACAATTCTGAGCTCCATAAGAATTGGTCTTTTAGAAGATTCCCTCAGCCAAATACCTACTCGCTTTCTGCTAAAAAAGGAAGTTTAAGGCTTTATTTAAAACCAGAAAAGTTTAGCCTAAGAGGTCGCTATAGTGCTATGGGATTCACACAAAAAGAAAGTGCTTTTGAATTTAAAACTAATATCATGTTTTCACCAAAACAAAATCTAGAAGAGGCAGGTATCAGTATTTATCAAAAAGATTTGAATTATATTAATTTTACAATTCAAAAGCTAGAAAACAACTATGTTTTAAAGCTTACAGTTCAAGAAAAAGGAGAAAAATCCATTTTGCCAGAGCTGAAGGAAAAAATAAAAATACTTGCAAATTATAGCGGACAATTAGTTTTAAAAGTTGTATCAAAAGAGGGTTTTTATTCTTTTCAATTTTCAAATGATAATGAAAAATCTTACAAAATTTTTCATCAAATATCGGATAATATAGTATTGGGTCAAGGGTATACTGGAGCAAATATTGGTTTGTATGCTACCTCAAATGGTCAAAAAACAAAAGCATATGCTGACTATGACTGGGTAAGCTATATAGGTCATATAAAATGATGGTGTGAAAGAACTAAATTCTGATATGCAATAAAATAATTTTCTTATGTTTTATAAAGATCAATCTTTTTATGTTTTGAATTGGGCCGTTTAGTAACTGGATTAAATTGTATAGATTAACAACACATGCTATGACAATAAAAAGCGCCAAAATAGCTGGCCCAGAAGTCTGCTACTGCTAAACATTGTAACTCCCATCCTTAAATTATACTGATGAATAAACTAATAATCGCGTTTTCTTTTTTAATACTGAGTTGCAACAATCAATCCGAGCAACATTTTTCAATTAATCGCCTGTTCTCTGATAATATGGTAATTCAACATAACGCAGAACCCATTATTTGGGGTAAAGCACCGACAGGTTCTTCTGTACGTTTGATAAGTAGTTGGGGACAAACTGCTTCAACTCAGACGGACAAGGATGGAAAATGGAGTATTACATTAAAAACACCAAAAACAGATCAAAAAACACATAAATTGACTGTGATTAACAATAACCATTCCCTTGAAATCAAAAATATTCTTTTAGGTGAAGTATGGCTTGCTTCTGGCCAATCTAATATGGAAATGCCTATTAAAGGGTTTAACTATGCTAAAATTTCAGAAATTGTTGAAGGAGCAAATGAAGAAATCCCTAAAGCTATCTTTCCAAAAATTAGAATGTTTACTGTTAAAAGAAATATCGCATATCAACCAGACCAAAAACTCGAAGGGGACTGGATAGTTTGTTCTCCAAAAACAGTTGGTGACTTTTCCGCGGTTGGATATTTTTTTGCTAAAAAACTTCACCAAGAATTAAATACCCCTATAGGAATTATTCATTCAAGTTGGGGAGGATCCCCAGCTGAGAGCTGGACTCGGCTGGATTATCTTGAAAAAATAAGTGGATTTAATGAAACGGAAGCTAAACTTAAAATAGCATTAGACCCTAACACTACATACAACAAATGGTTAAAAAATCGCCGTTTTGTTCATTGGGATAGCATAATTGAGGTTGAAAATTTTAAATGGATTAGTAATGACAATAAAAAATTTAGTTCCGTTGATTTTGATGATGAAAATTGGAATAAAATACACTCTAATGATATTAACAACGTTTTTGAAGAAAATGATTTTAATGGAATTGTTTGGCTTAGAAATAAAATAATTTTTGATACAATACCCGAGGCGAATTTAACTTTAGATTTAGGTGATATTGACGATCTGTATGCAGTTTTTATTAACGGGGAAATGATTGGTAGAAAAGAATATTGGGGAATTAGTTCAAATAAATTTTCTGTGCCAAAAAATATTTTAAAAGAAGGCATCAATAACATTGCTATTCGCTTTATTGATGTTTGGGGAAAGGGGGGTCCTGTTGAAAATGAAAAAAGCGGATTTTTTAAGCAAAATAAAAAAATAAAGTCTTTAGGAAATTGGTGGAAAATAAATGTTGTAGCTTTCCTTACAAATGGGCATTTTTATTTATTATCAGATGAAAAAGATGAGATTGTTTTCCCTAATCCAGAAAGAATGCCGCATCATCCAAACTCTCCAACTGTTCTATTCAATGGCATGATTGCTCCATTAGTGCCATTTTCAATAAAAGGCGTGATTTGGTATCAAGGAGAATCAAATGAGTCAAGAGCTGATCAATACCAGACGTTATTTCCAGCTGTAATTGATAGCTGGAGGGATGAATGGAAAAACCAAAATATGCCCTTTTATTATGTTCAAATTGCCCCTTTTGGTGGAGGATTTTGGGGGAATGATGAAATTTCAAAAGTAAGCGGCGCAGAGCTAAGGGAAAGCCAAATGTTAACCCTCTTTAAAAATGATGTTGGGATGGCAATAATTACGGATATTGGAAACGAAAAATTGATTCACCCTCCGAAGAAAAAAGAAGTTGGAGAGCGGCTAGCTCTTTGGTCTTTGGCTAAAAATTATGGGTATGACGACTTGGTACATTGTGGTCCGGTGTTTAAGTCTGTTGAATATAATGATTCCAAAGCTTTTGTAAGTTTCAATCATATAGGTTCAGGTCTTTATTGCCCAGAGCAAAATATCAAATACTTTGAACTTGCTGGAGTTGACGGGCATTATTATCCTGCTAAAGCCAAGATTGTAAACAATAAAGTAGTTGTATGGACAGAAAAAGTTACCAATCCACAAAAAGTGCGCTTTGCCTGGAAAAACTATGTTAAGGTAAATTTATTTAACAATGAGGGGCTTCCTGCATCTTCATTCAGAAGCAAAAGATAGTTAGTAAAAGTGTTTCCAAATCTTAAGGGAATGTGCTTTTTTTGATTACTTATTTTTTGATTTTAATTACGCTGATTCCATATATCGCAAAAAAGCTTTTTTTGCGATATACTTAATATTAGGGGTATTTATCTAATAATATCTTATTTTTATTTTATTAATTTTATCAATATAAAAGTTATTAACACTACAACGTTTTCGTAACTATCGAAAACGTTGTAGTTCAAATTCAATGATTTATATCCTTTAGGATACGAAAATCTTTACATAGTTTAGCTCATGAAGAAGTGTGTTAAATTTATTTATTAACCAATATTAACTATATGAAAAAACAAATACAAAACGCTTTTGTTTGCCTGTTGTTTGTAACCTCTTTTGGGTTGTATGCACAACAAACCGTAAGCGGAGTTGTTACGGATACTTCGGGGAGTCCGCTTCCTGCCGTAAACGTAGTGGTCAAAGGAACTACTACCGGAGTTTCTACTGATTTTGATGGAAACTACACCATTTCCGTTGCCAATGGCAGCGTATTGGTATTTTCATCTGTTGGATTCGAAACTCAAGAAATCAATGTTTCTGGGGCTAATTTAGATGTAACACTAATTGAATCAACTTCTGAATTAGATGAAGTGGTATTGATTGGATATGGAACATCACTTAAAAAAGACCTGACAGGAGCTGTTAATCTCATCCAAGATGAAAGCTTCAATAGGGGTACTATATTCTCTCCACAACAACTTATACAAGGTAAAGTTGCAGGTGTGTCCATTGTTAATAATGGTGGTGCTCCAGGAGAGGGTGCTAATGTACTCATTCGAGGTATCGGATCATTAAACTTGAATTCAAATCCACTTTATGTAGTAAATGGAATACCTTTAGACTCAGGAGGTGTTGGTGGTTCGCGAAACCCACTTAATGTTATAAATCCAAATGATATTGAATCTATTAGCATTCTTAAAGATGCATCAGCTACTGCTATTTATGGTTCGAGAGCTGCCAATGGTGTAGTACTTATTTCTACCAAAAAAGGAGTGTCTGGTGATTTTCAATTTAATTTTAATTCAAGAATGTCAACTTATACTCCTGTTGATTATGTTGATGTACTCACATCTGATGAATTTAGAAAAATCATTAATTCTACTGGAAATTCAGATTACATCTCAAGGTTAGGAAACGAAAGTACTGATTGGCAGAAATTAATTTACAAACAGGCTTTTGCTAGAGATTATAATTTTTCCATGTCAGGTAGCCTTTTAAATACTCCTTTCAGAGTATCTATTGGTTCTACTAACCAAGGAGGTATTTTAAAAGATGATTCTTTTGAACGGTTAACTGGATCCTTGAATTTGAATCCTAGTTTTTTAGATCAAAGCTTACGTATGGGTATTAATCTAAGATATATGGCTACTGAAAATGACTTTGCAAATAGAGATGCCATAGGATCTGCACTTAGATTCGATCCAACTAAACCAATTTATGACTTGGGTTCACCTTTTGGGGGTTATTATACCTGGTTAGATACTGACGGTACAAAATTGGCATTATCTGAAGTTAACCCTCTTGCATTACTTAATTTAAGAGAGGATATCTCATCCGTTGATCGAATCATTGCAAATGTTAAGGCGGATTGGGACACTCCTATAGAAGATTTGGTAGCCACTATAAATTTTGGGTATGATGCCTCTGATGGAATTGGAAATACTTTTACAGACCCATCAATGCCTGACGATGCTGATGGTTTTAATGGAAGTGAAAGTACTTACTCTAATAAATCAACAAATATTCTGTTTGATGGTTATTTAAATTATGGAAATTCAATAAAAGATTTTGACTATAATGTTACAGCTGGATACTCATACCAAAGCTTTGAGTATGATAATTCCTCTTCAAACTACACGGAATACCTTAATGCAAATGGATCAGTAAACACTACATCTTCTATCATTAATTCTTTTATAGATACTTCTAAAAATGTACTCTTATCTTATTTTGGTAGAGCAAACATTAATTATAAGGATATTTTATTATTGACTGCAACACTAAGAGCTGATGCATCATCTAAGTTACCTGAAAGTGACCGATGGGGCCAATTTGAGTCTTTTGCTTTAGCATGGAATGTGCACGAAACTATAAATCCTGATGACCTTGTGATATTTGATGAGCTTAAAGTACGTCTCGGATATGGTCAAGTAGGTAATGTTAATGGGTTGGGAGACTATAACTTTCTTACTCGTTATGTTTCAAGTACAAATTCTGCTCGCTATGGGTTTGGAAACTCTTTCTATACTACCTACAGGCCAGCACCAATTAACAAAGATTTGCGTTGGGAAATAGGCACTACACTTAATGCGGGGCTAGATTTTAGTTTGAAAGGTGTTGATTTAAGTGGTTCGGTTAACTTTTATGTTAAAGAAACCAATGACCTAATTGCTACTGCAGTAATTGATCCATTCACCAATTTTGGGACTACAATTGATGCCAACATTGGAGATATGGAAAATAAAGGAGTTGAATTTGAAATCGGGGGAACTTTGGTGCAAAAAAACAATTTTACTCTTTCCTTTAATTATAATATCTCGTATAACGATAACGAAATTATCCGTTTAGAAAATGAGCAAAATGTGGGTGATATTGGTTTTGGAAGTAGCATTCAACGTCACAGAGAGGGCATGGCTCCTTTTGCCTATTTTGTTTACAAACAAATCTATGATAGTAATGGAAAGCCCATAGAGGGTGCCTATGCAGATTTAAACAATGATGGCGTAATAAATGGTGAAGATCGTTATTTCTACAAAGATCCGTATGCTGATATTTTGATGGGCTTTACATTAAATACTACTTACAAGAACTTTGATATAAACATGACATCAAGAGCTAGCATTGGAAATTATAGTTTCAATTCTTCTCATGCTGCTGCTAAGTCTAGTTTGATAACTAATTTGGGTAGATTGTCAAATATCAGTGGAGACTACTTGAATTCAGGGTTTACCGGAACATCTGGAATCAGCGATAGAAGTGATTATTTTATACAAAATGCTTCCTTCTTCAAAATCGATAATATTTCTTTAGGCTATACTATTGAAAATTTTATGAAGACCAATCCCGTAAGAATTTATGTTGCTGCTGATAACGTTTTGGTTGTAACCAAATATGATGGTATTGATCCAGAAATTACAGGTGGTATTGATAGTAATTTCTATCCAAGGTCACGTGTATTCTCCTTAGGCCTAAATTTTAACTTCTAATTATTAATAAAATGAAAAACAATATTTTTTTACTGGGAGCATTTTTTATAAGTGCCTTGTTCGTTATTTCATGTACTGATGATTTGAATCAAAATCCTACTGATCCTGATTTATTTACAGAAGTAGATGTTTACAGCTCTTCACAAGAGGCTTTAAGTGCATTAGCTAAAGTTTACTCTGGATTGGCTGTTACAGGCCAAGAAGGTCCTGCAGGGCAGCCTGATATAGATGGAAGTATAATTGATGAAGGATTTTCTTCCTTTACTAGAATTATGTGGAATCTTAATGAAGCTACTACCGATACTGGTATAATTAGCTGGGTTAGTGATTCAGGCGTTCCAGATATAAATCAATTGAATTGGGAACCTAATAATCCATGGACTAAAGGCATGTACTACAGATTAGCACAAAATATTTCATATGCTAATTCATTTATTGAAAATGCGGCAGCTTTAGCAGCAAATAGTACAGAAGTTCAGAACTACATTAATGAAGCAAGATTTATTAGGGCATATTGTTATTCCCAATTAATAGATATGTTTGGAGATGTTCCATTAGTTACATCCGTAAGTGCAGTTTTACCTAATCAATCTTCTAGAGCAGAAGTATTTTCATTTATCGAATCTGAACTCAAAGATTTGGCGAGTGTACTACCTGCCCCTGGCGTAAGTGAATATGGGCATGTAGACCGTATTGCGGCTTCTTCTTTATTGACTAGGATTTACCTTAATGCTGAAGTTTATATTGGTCAAGCTAAATATGCGGAAGTAATTACTCATGCGGAAGATGTGTTTTCCAGCAGCTATTCAATTAATAAAAGTGATGGAAATAACAACGGGTCCGCCTATGATGAGTTGTTTTTAGCTGATAACGACACTAATGGGGCGCAAAATGAGTTTATTTTTGCACTCTTATACGATGGAATAAATACCCAAGCTTGGGGTGGAGCTACATTTTTAGTGCATGCACCCATTGGCGGAACTATGAATCCTGTTGAATTTGGTGTGAATGGAGGATGGGGTGGTCTTCGTACTACAAAGGGACTAGTCAAAAAATTTGATTATGCTGTAACCCAAGCCGACGGAAATGGTCATCCTATTACTTGGAGTGATTCTCGTGCAATGTTTCACACCGATGGTCAAACCTATGAAACCGAAAAAATGTCAACCTTTAAAAGTGGCTACGCTGTTAGAAAATTTAAAAATGTTGATGTTAATGGTAATCCTGGAAGCGATTCATCTGGAAATCATCCAGATATGGATGTTCCAATAATCAGATTAGCAGAAGTATATCTTAATTATGCCGAAGCCGTAACCAAAGGTGGTGGTGGAAGCACTACCCTTGCTACTGATTACATTAATGAGCTTCGTTCTAGAGCTAGTGCTCCCTTAATTAGCGTTTCTGATTTAACAACCGAAATGGTCATGGACGAAAGAGCACGAGAACTATTCTGGGAAGGCTTAAGAAGACCCGATTTAATCCGCGCCAATAAGTTTGTTTCAAGTAATTACTTATGGCCATTTAAGGGTGGAGCTGCTAACGGAACAGGTGTAAGTGATTACTTAAAATTATTTCCTATTCCCGAAGATGTACTCCTAGTTAATCCAAACATTAAACAAAATCCTAATTATTAATTATGAAAACTTTAAATAAAATTTCTTTTTTAAGTGTTGTCTTTTTTATGGCAATATTCATTTCATGTGAAAATGAAGACTACCTTATATTTACAGCAGCCGAACCATCGGAAGAAGTAACATTACTAACTACTGTTCAGCCTCTATACCTTATTTCAGAAGCTGTATCGTCAAACATTGCTGAACGAATTGTCTGGAGTGAGCCAGATTTTGGAGCACCAACACCAAATGTTTATGTTGTTGAAATGTCATTGAATAGTGGCTTTTCAACCATTGATTTGAGTTCAGGGGATATTTCTGAAAACTTCATGTCACTGCATGTAAGTGACTTATTAAGTATGGCAGAACAGAAGGGATTAGAGCCTGGCGATTCAGGCAGTGTATACGGCAGAATTACTGCATACGCCGGATCATCCTCTGCAGCAGCTTCTGTTAGTTCAACTTCAGAAGTCTTTTCAATGACTATACAAATGCTTGAAGTTGATGGCTGTGATGAATTAGTTTCAAGCAATTGGGGATTAGTTGGAAGTGCTGTAAATAATTGGGGGAATATTAGTAGAGGTTTTTCAGCTACTAAGGACATAGAAATGTTAACCGATGGCGCTGAAAACTATAGTACCTATGCTACCCTTTTAGATGGTGAATTCAAATTTAGACAAGATGGTGATTGGGGTGTAAATTATGGAGATACTGGAAATGATGGAACTATTGATGCTGGTGGAGACAACATTACAGTTTCTGCAGGTACTTATTACATCACATTAGACTTAAACAATAATTCTTATTCAATTTCTGCCGTATCTACAGAAGTCTGGGGTATTGTAGGTAGTGGGGTTACAATAGAGAAAGATGATGGTTCAGGTGATGTTGCCGAATGGGGTAATGGAGCCAAAGACACTAAGTTTACTCCTGATCCATGTAATGACGGTGTGTATTTACTTAAAGGAATTGGTCTGAAAGATGGTGAAATAAAATTCCGTCAAGATGATGACTGGGGTGTTAATTTGGGTGACACTGGAGCTGATGGATCATTAGACGCTGGCGGAGACAACATTGCTGTATCAGCTGGTACTTACAACATCACTTTGGATATCACGAATAACACTTACTCTATTCAAAAACTTTAGTTTTATAACCTTAAATTCAAAAAGCTGCGCTTAGGCGCAGCTTTTTTCAATAATGCGCTACCTACTACTATTTATCCCAGTCTATCTGTTCGGGCAAGTCCAATCAGGGACATTTATATTTAACCCTTCCACCTTTGAAGAGACTGAAAGTGTAACCCTCACCGTTTCAGGCGTAAATCCACAAACATGGGGTGTATCCGACCTATATATATGGGCATGGTATTTTAAAAATAATAGCAGTACTGCAACTGGAGATGCTGTAAATAATGGCGAATGGAATAATTCAGGTGAAGCGCAAAAACTCACCAATAACGGCAACGGCACATACAGTTTTTCTTTTGTTCCCACACAATTGTTTAACGATACCAATATTACCCGAATGGGAATTTTGGTTAAAGCCAAAGACGGGACAGGCGATAAAAAAACACAAGATTTCCTTCAGTATGTAGGTAAGGTGCAAGTAGAACTGTCGCAGCCATCAACTAATGTTGTTGTGTTGCAAACAGGAGATAACCTTACGATTTCTGGACGTGCCGTAGTTGGGGGTGCGCCGCAATACGAAGCCGATATCAGAATTTATTTTGATAATGTGCTTAAAGCATCTGGAAAAGGGTTTCCTTATTACACAACAACTCTTACAAACATTACGCAAAGTGGCGTAATAAAAGTTGAAGGGCAACCTAAAAATTCATCTGATATTGGTGAATATTCTGTCGAGGTTTTAGTTGCCCCAACAGTACCTGAGCAAGCCCTACCCTTAGGGTTACAAGAGGGCATCAACTACCACACCGATACTTCAAAAGCCACACTCGTGCTTAATGCGCCCGGTAAAGATTTTGTATATGTGGCAGGGAGTTTTAATAACTACACCACAAACAGTACTTACCTTATGAAAAAAGACCCCACCTCTGACATCTTTTGGTTGGAGCTTACGGGACTAAATCCTGGGCAAATTTATCATTATCAGTATTGGGTTTACGACACCACTCCCATTACAAACAGCCCTGCCATTGTTAAAACTGCCGATCCTTACTCCACATTGGTTTTATCGCCTTTTGATGACGAATACATTCCGACAAGTTCTTACCCTAATCTTCCTGCTTATCCCATAGGGCAAGATCGTGAAGTAAGCGTATTGCAAACCGCACAAGCTGCCTACAACTGGCAAGTGCCCAATTTCCAAAAACCCGCCAAGGAAGACCTCGTCATTTATGAGGTTCTTATTCGGGATTTTGATGCAAATCGCTCTTTCCAAGACCTTATTGATCGTGTATCGTACTTCAAAAATCTAAACATTAACGCCATTCAACTGATGCCCGTAATGGAATTTGAAGGCAACGAAAGTTGGGGCTATAACACTGCCTTTCACATGGCGCTAGATAAGTTTTATGGAACTCCCGAAAAATTCAAAGAGCTGGTTGATACCTTCCATCAAAATGGTATTGCCGTAATTTTGGATCTGGCCATCAATCACGCCTTTGGTCGCGCGCCTGGTATTCGCATGTGGATGACCGATGAAGACGGTAACGGTTGGGGCGACCCCTCAAGTGAAAATCCCTATTTTAATGTAGAAGCTAAACATAGCTACAATGTGGGAAGCGATTTTAATCATCAATCTGCAATGACAAAATACTTTACCAAACGAGTAATCAAGCATTGGATAGAAGAATATAAAATTGATGGATTTCGTTGGGATTTAACCAAAGGATTTACCCAAAACTGTACCGCCAACGATGAAGGTTGTACAGGAACTTACCAACCCGACAGAGTAGCAATTCTCAAAGAATACGCCGATTATTCTTGGTCGTTAGATGCTAATCATTATGTAATTTTTGAGCATTTGGGTGGAGATACGGAAGAAAAAGAGTGGGCAGATTACCGCCTAAGTGAAGGTAAAGGCATCATGCTTTGGGGTAAAATGACAGAACCGTATAACCAACTTAGTATGGGATTCGGTTCTAGCAATGATATTAGTAGAATGCGTTCCGAAAGTCGTGGGTTTAACGGCAAACGTTTGGTCGGCTATCCCGAAAGTCACGACGAAGAAAGGTTGATGTATAAAAATCTTCAGTTTGGTAACGCTACACAATCGGGACACAATGTGAAAAATCTAAATGTTGCGTTAAGCCGTATGTCCGCTATTGGTGCTGTGAGTTTACTCGTTCCAGGACCCAAAATGATTTGGCATTTTGGTGAATTGGGCATGGAGCTTTCTATAAACACCTGCAATGACGGTACAGTAGGCGACTGCAAACTAGACACCAAGCCACAACCGCAATGGGCAAACAATTGGCTTACGAATACGCAACGCAAGAAAATTTATGACGACTGGAGCCATATGAATATCCTAAAACAAAGCAATGCGGTTTTTAAGGGAAATTCTAGCATTAGTCCCATGAGCACCAATAGCCTTTTACAGCGAATTTATTTATGGGACGATACCCTAAGCGGACTTAAAAATGTGGTTATTCTCGCAAACTTTAGCGTAACCACTCAAAACGTAACCGCTGATTTCCCGTATACCGGTACTTGGGTTGACCTAATGGACAACAGCACCCTCAGCGTAAGTTCTACTGGGCAGGCGGTAACATTAGCACCTGGAGAATTTAAAATTTACGGCAACCAGCAGGCAACGCTTAGTACCCATAGCCCGCAACTGCTGGCATTAGGCTTGCGCCAAAACCCCGTTAAAGAACGTATTGAAATTGACCTCCCCACTACAGCTGTATATTCGTATAAACTGTATAGTGCTTTGGGGCAAGAATTACACCATGGAATACACAGCACAGGTAATTTACTGTCACTAAAAGCACCTACGCAACAGGGAATGTACTTTGTGGTAGTAAAAAACACAACGACCAACCAATACGGACTCTGTAAAGTGTTGATTGAATAAAATAACGAATTGCTATGAAATGTTTGTTTAACTTTTAAATCATTAATTATGAGAAATTTTTTACTTTTTATTTTTATTATATGTATTTCATATTCATATAGTCAAAGTATAGGCTTCTTGGGAGATTTTAATGGCTGGGGGGATGATATTGACATGACTACTTCGGACAATACAATTTACACTAAGACTAATTATTATTTACCCGCTGGGGGTATTAAGTTTAGAGAAGGGAACGGTTGGGTTGGAGGTAAATGGCCAGGCGGCGATGACAATTATAATGTGGCCAATGCAGGTTTTTATGACATTTCATTAAATACCACTACAAACACAATTACACTAACTTCTTTAAGTTCAGGTTCAAATCAAAACATAAGCTTGATTGGCGATTTTAACACCTGGGGCGATACAGCTATGAATACTACAGACAACATAACCTATACACTAGATGCCATTTCTATTTCAGCGGGGAATGTCAAATTCAGACGTGATTCTGGATGGGAGTGTAACTGGGGTGATACTGCTACAGCGGATGGCACCGCAGATCCAAATAGTGGAGATAATATTGTTATTGGAACAACAAACACTTATGATGTTTCATTTAATTTATCAACCCTAGCGTACACGTTTACGGTCAGCACTACTGCTTCAAATAATGATACGGCGTTGAACGACCTAGTTGACATTCACTATAATTCATCCGAGAAAACACTTAATGTAAATATAGTATCAGCTCCTGAAAAATTGGCTTATCGAATCTATACCGTTAGGGGCAGACTTATTAGGGATGGCTATTTTTTCGAGGGAATGAACAAATTAAGCTGTGACGCGTTATCATCAGGGCTTTACATACTGAATGTAGCCGATAATGCTTCAAAGGAACGTACCATAAAAAAGTTTATCAAATAAAAATATTGAATTTAAAAGCCTCCACAACGGGGGCTTTTTTTTGTCCTAGACTTACACACTCACCACCTCCTGAATTTCGGGGGCGTGTTTTTTGATGGTAAGCTCAACGCCTTGTTTTAGGGTCATTTGGTTTACCGAGCAACCCACACAAGCACCTAACAATTGTACTTTTACGGTGTGGTTTTCAATGTCTACAAGGGCGATGTCGCCGCCGTCAGATTTTAAAAACGGACGAATTTCCTCTAGGGCTAATTCTATACGAGTATTGAGGTCAGACATAACGTTTATTTTTTTGTTACAGCAGCGCAACCTGCCATAGTGGTTATTTTTATCGCCTCTGTTGGCGGCAAATGTTCGTTTCGGGCTACCACTTCGGAAACCACAGCACGGGTAACTGCGGTAAGCGCCTGGGCAACAGTGGTGTTTTCTTGCATGGCTGCGGGCCTTCCCACATCGCCCGCCTCGCGTATACTCTGCACCAATGGCAATTCCCCCAAAAAGGGAACGTCCAAATCGGCGGCTAAAAATCGTGCACCAGCTTTCCCAAAGATATAATATTTATGGTCTGGTAATTCCTCGGGAGTAAAATATGCCATGTTTTCTATAATGCCTAAAACAGGAACCTGAATGTTTTCTTGTTGAAACATGGCTACCCCTTTTTTGGCATCAGAAAGTGCCACCGCCTGTGGCGTACTTACCACAACCGCACCCGTTATGGGTAACGACTGCATTATACTTAAATGAATATCTCCCGTTCCTGGAGGCAAATCAATGAGTAAAAAATCCAATTCACCCCACGCAGCATCAAAAATCATTTGATTAAGGGCTTTAGCCGCCATGGGACCCCGCCAAATGACTGCTTGGTCGGGCTTGGTAAAAAAGCCTATCGACAAAAGCTTAACTCCAAAATTTTCGACAGGTACCATTTTAGAAACCCCAATGACATTTTTAGCTAAGGGTTTTTCATTTACCACATCAAACATCAAGGGCATAGAGGGGCCATAAATATCAGCATCAAGAACGCCGACACGAAAACCCATATTGGCAAGTGAGACCGCCAAATTTGCGGTAACCGTAGATTTACCAACACCCCCCTTTCCTGAAGCAACTGCCACTACATTTTGAATGCCAGGAATTGGTTTTCCTTTTATAAGATTCGCATTTTCCTTCTTTGGAGGAGCAGTAACCGTAATATTTACTGAAACCTTCGCTTTTTCATAGACCTTATCATGGACAGCTTTCATAACCTCCACCTCTACTTTTTTCTTGGCTTGCAATGCAGGATTTGCCATAAGAATATCAATCACTACCTCTTGACCAAAAATATTGATGTTTGTAACTGCCTTGGCTTCAATGAGATTTTTACCCTCACCCGGAAGGCTAATACTGGCGAGAGCTTTTTCTACATTGGAGCGTGTAATTTTCATTCAGTCTAAATAAGAATACAAATATAGGGTATACGGCTTAGACTATTGTATAGGTTTTGGTTCCCCAAATGCGTTATTAAAATCGTTGATTTGATCGTCAACAATAATGTGTCCCTCAGCCTCAAGGAGCTGTTGCATGGTATTTATTCCACCAAAATGGTGTTTCCCTGTAAGTAGTCCTACCCTGTTTACAACACGATGTGCCGGCACGTCATCTAGGTTGTGAGCTGCGTTCATGGCGTATCCAACAGTTCTTGCGCTTTTGGCAGCGCCTAAAGCACGAGCAATAGCGCCATAAGTAGTTACTTTGCCATAAGGGACTAGACGTACTACATCATATACGCGTTCAAAAAAATCATTGGATTTGGGCATGGGTAGGAAATGAAAATTTAAGATATGTTATGGGTATCCCTTTTTCACGATATTGCTGTTCGTAAAATGTTTGAATTCCAATAACTTCTTTGGGGGCGTGAACATATTCGTATACGTTATGATGTGCCATTTGGGGTTTGATGTTCCAACCATCCAAAACACCAAGAGTATACCCGTGCAAAAAGGCTGAATCCGTTTTTAAATGCACTATTCCATTGGGTTTTAAAATACCCTTATATTGACATAAAAACGAGGGATTGGTCAATCGGTGATGCGTGCGTTTAAATTTGTATTGCGGATCGGGGAAGGTGATCCAAATTTCTGAAACTTCATTTGCAGTAAAAACATGTTGAATAAGCTCAATTTGAGTACGCACAAAAGCTACATTTTTAAGCTGTTCTTCTAGTGCTGTTTTGGCGCCGCGCCAAAAACGAGCCCCCTTAATATCAATCCCGATATAATTAACTTCTGGGTTTTTACGTGCTAATCCAACCGTATATTCCCCTTTTCCGCAGCCTAGCTCTACCACAATGGGATTGTCGTTTGTGAAGTACTTCCCCCAACTGCCTTTGTGGGTAAATGCCCCCGACAATAACGCTTCTCGAGTAGGTTGAATGACATTCTCAAACGACTCATTTTCCTTAAAACGCTTTAACTTATTCTTACTTCCCAAAACACAACTTTAATCTCCTTTTGAGGCCTTTCCTTTTTCTAATGTAAATGAAAACTCAGACCCTATGTCAGGTTGACTTTCAACAAAAATTTGTTCCTCATGTGCCTCAATAATATGCTTCACAATGGCAAGCCCTAAGCCCGAGCCGCCCATGCGCCGGTTACCACTTTTATCAACCCTGTAAAAACGTTCAAATAAACGCGGAAGGTGTTTTTCTTCAATCCCTTCTCCATTATCTCTAATGCGAACAATGATTTTATCCTTATATATTGGCTGTATGCTTACCTCAGTAGTTCCTTTGATTTTTCCGTATTTGATAGAATTCATAATCAAATTTGTTACTACTTGTTGCACCCTTTCAAAATCAGCGTATACCGGTATAGGCTCGTTATACGTTTTGTCAAACTCTAGTCGAATACTCGACTTAGAAGCCTGTATCTCTAACATGTCAAAAACGTTTTGAATCAAGTCTAAAATATCAAAATAATCGAGTTCAAGTTCGGTTCTTCCCTTTTCCAAATTGATTAATAAGTCAAGGTCTTTTACAATATAAATTAAACGCTCAACTCCTTTGCTTGCTCTTGATAGATACTTTCTGTTAACTGCTTTGTCGTTTATCGCGCCGTCCAATAATGTAAGAATATATCCTTGAACTGTAAACAATGGCGTTTTGAGTTCGTGAGAAATGTTTCCTAAAAATTCTCGCCGAAAAGCAGCTTGGTCTTTTAAACTATCGATTTCAATACTTCGTTTTCGAGCAACCTCTTTTACGTTTTTTAGTAACGCATCCATATCATTAGTAATAAGAATATCGTTAAGTTCTTCTTTTGGCATTGGCTCCAAATCATTGTTCAAGACCCTAATCTGTTTGTAAATAAATTTTTCAGCACCAAAATTCAAAATCAAAAAACACGCTAAAAAAATAGCGATACTGGATAAAGCCAAGGAAACCATGATGCTTTTGGTAAATAGAAATTCATCAGATAAAAACAACAGTAGTCCAGCAATAAACACAACAACAACAAGGGTAATTAGCAAAGACAGTGTCAGTGAAAATCGATACGCCTTAAGTGGTTTGATTGGCATCTTAAACCACGTATTTATAACCTACGCCTTTCACTGTTTTAAAGTGTTGGTCGCCTATTTTTTCTCTTAATTTTCGAATGTGAACATCAATGGTCCTACCGCCTACAACAACCTCGTTTCCCCAAACGCGACTAAGGATTTCTTCACGCTCAAAAACCTTGTTAGGTTTTGATGCTAGCAATGAAATCAATTCAAATTCTTTACGAGGCAATATTATTTCTTGACCTTGGTAAACAATTTTATATTCTTCCCGATTAATGACTAAGTCCCCCGCCTCCACAAGTTGACTCGTCTGCTCATCGTCTTTAAAACGACGTAATAACGCTTTGATTTTACTCATTAACACTTTAGGCTTAATAGGCTTAGTAATGTAATCGTCTGCGCCAGCTTCAAGGCCTGCAACTTGAGAATAATCCTCGCTACGAGCTGTGAGGAAAACGATAAGTAAATCAGAAAGTTTTTTACTGCTACGTAATTTTTCACAGGTTTCTATTCCATCCATTTCGGGCATCATCACATCTAAAAGCACTAAATGAGGCTTCCAATCGGTTGCTTTTTTTAAAGCCTCAAGCCCATTTTTGGCAGTAGTAATTTGATACCCCTCTAAAGTCAAGTTATATTCTAATATTTCTAAAATATCGGGCTCGTCATCAACCAATAAAATACGCGTTTGCTTTTTTTTCATTGCTTTCGTAGTATGTTCAAAAATATAAAAAATAGAGTTGCCCTTTTGATGTCAAGTATTAAAAAATCATCAATACTTTTGAATAATCATGGAAACGTTTGAGAAAGTCGCTATTGAGCTTTTTGCCTATCAGTACGAACACAACACTGTGTACCGTTCCTATTGCGATTTAATTAACACAAGCCCAACAGAAGTGAATTCGTTAATTGAAATTCCTTTCTTACCCATAGAGCTGTTTAAAACCCATCGAGTTAGCTGTAGCGCTAAAAGTGAACAGATTTTTGAAAGTTCTGGAACGGGTGGGCCTGTTAGCCAGCATCATTTGAAGTCTTTAAAGACCTACGAAGAAAGTTTTCGGAGTGGGTTTACCCATTTTTATGGATCACCATCAAACTACCATATTTTAGCACTTTTGCCTGGTTACCTCGAACGCCCAAATGCCTCTCTTGTGTATATGTGCAAAGATTTGATTCAGCATGCCAAAAAAGAATTTAGCGGATTTTATTTAAATCAAAATGAAGCATTGCATTCAGCTTTAACAGCATTGAATGAGAAAAAACAGAAAACCCTTCTTATTGGCGTGAGCTTTGCCCTCCTTGATTTTTGTGAAGCATTTCCCCTACAGCTCCAAAACACTACCATAATGGAAACTGGTGGCATGAAAGGTAGGCGAAAAGAATTAATTCGTGAAGAATTGCATGCCAAACTCCAAAAGGGATTTGGTGTTAAAACCATACATAGCGAATATGGGATGACTGAATTACTTTCTCAAGCCTATTCAAAAGGAAATGGGGTTTTTGAGCCCTCGCCAAGTATGCGGGTTTTTATTAGAGATTTGCGTGACCCAAAACACGTTCGTAAAACTGGTTCGGGAGGACTAAATATAATTGATCTTTCCAATAAAGACTCCTGTGCATTTATTGCCACACAAGATTTAGGGAAATGCCACAGAAATGGAACGTTTGAAGTACTCGGTCGCTTTGATGCCTCAGATGTGCGCGGCTGTTCGCTTATGACGGCTTAACAACTAATAAAAAATAGTTTTTCTTCCCACGCTGCAACAATACATAGCGTTCACATATGAGGTCTACAGATGTGATTTTTTTTGTTTCGGAAACCTTTTCTTTATTTACCGAAATGGAATTTTCATTCAGTGCCCTTCGCGCCTCGCTATTTGATTTTAAAAAGCCTGTATTTCCCGCCAGTGCGTCTAAAATATCCAGTCCACCTCCAGAAAGTAAATCAGCAGATACCTCCGCTTGAGGCACGCCTTCAAACACATCAAGAAGGGTTTGAGCATCTAAGGCTTTTAGTGCTTCTGAAGTAGCTTTGCCAAATAAAATTTGAGACGCTTGTTCAGCACGTTCTACGTCTTCTTCGCTATGTACCATTGTAGTAACCTCTTGTGCTAGTTTTCGTTGCAACTGCCGTTCGTGTGGCGATTCTCGGTGGGTTTCTATTAAGGCCTCAATTTCATCTTTACTTAAAAATGTAAAAATCTTAATGTACTTTTCTGCGTCTTCATCTGAAGCGTTAAGCCAATATTGGTAAAACTTGTATGGTGATGTTTTTTCTCTATCCAACCATATATTACCGCTTTCGGTTTTTCCAAATTTAGTTCCATCAGCTTTTGTTATCAACGGACAAGTAAGTGCATAAGCCTTTCCTGCAAGTTTTCTTCGAATAAGCTCTGTTCCTGTAGTAATGTTCCCCCACTGGTCGCTGCCTCCCATTTGCAACAAGCAGTTGTGATGCTGATATAAGTGTAGAAAATCATACCCCTGAATAAGTTGATATGTAAACTCAGTAAACGACATACCTTCTTTGGCGTCAGCTCCCAGGCGCTTTTTCACTGAGTCCTTTGCCATCATATAGTTTACGGTGAGGTGTTTTCCAACATCACGGGCAAAATCAATCAAACTAAATGATTCCATCCAGTCGTAATTGTTGACCATTACCGCACCATTTTGTTTGGCGCTATCAAAATCCAAAAATTTAGCAAGTTGTTTTTCAATTCCTTGGCAATTCCGATTAAGGGTTGAATTATCTAACAAATTGCGTTCCTCAGACTTTCCTGAAGGATCACCAATCATTCCTGTCGCACCACCAATTAAAGCGTAGGGCTTATGCCCATAACGTTGAAAGTGCATCAAAATCATAATTTGAACCAAACTGCCTATGTGTAGCGAGTCTGCTGTAGGGTCAAAGCCAATATACCCTGCCGTCAATCCTTTAGCAAGGGTTGATTCTGTTTCGGGCATGATGTCGTGCAGCATCCCGCGCCATGAAAGTTCTTCAACAAATGATGCCATGTAACAAATTTTAGCAAATATAGACCTCTATTAACGAACCTAAAAAAGTTAATCGTTTATTCTTTAGGTAGCATCTTGATTGGTTTTAATAATGTGTCTATTTCATTCATCTTTTCTAACTCTGTTTTAACCTGGTCAAAAATTTTGGTATATACTTTAGGTTTTGAAGCATAATAAAGATTGTTTTTAACAAATGTGAGGCTATCAATGCCATGAAATTTATATAACGAATCTATAGGCACAAAGCTGTCTTTGACATAACTTGAAGCTGCATTTAGCAGTGCTAAATCAACATGGAAAGCAGTCATTTCTTCTAGTGATAATAATGGCTTGGGTTTTTGGATACGGTCTTGGGCACACCCAAAAAGTAAGACCAAAAAGAATATAAGAACTGTTTTTTTCATCGTAAATACCTAAGTGCTTTGGCGTTGATTACTCCCGTAAAATTACCTTTTTCATACATCAGTGTACCATTGACAATAGTATGGGTTACTACTCCTCGCAGTGTAGTGCCCTCGAGTGGAGACCATCCACATTTATAAAGAATATTGTCTTTGGTTACTGTTTGGCTCTGTTGGGTGTCTACTAAAACTAAGTCGGCGAAGTACCCAGAGCGAATATACCCCCTGTCTTTGATGTCAAATAAAATAGCTGGGTTATGACACATTTTCTCAACTACTTTTTCTAAGGTTATTTTTCCTTGTTGAACACATTCTAAAAGTACAGGAAGCGCGTGTTGTACCATAGGACCGCCCGAAGGTGCTTTTGTATAGTGTTGATTTTTTTCTTCAATAGTATGTGGCGCATGGTCAGTCGCTATAATATCAATGCGATCGTCGTTAAGTGCCTCCCAAAGCCCCTCACGATCTTTTGCAGTTTTTACAGCTGGGTTCCACTTAATGTGTGTGCCTTTATTTTCATAATCCTCATCTGAAAACCACAAATGGTGAATGCAAACTTCAGATGTAATTTGTTTTTTATGTAATGGCAACTCATTAGAAAATAATTCCGTTTCTTTTGCAGTAGACAAATGAAAAACATGAAGCCTTGCGCCCGTCTCTTTGGCAAGTGCTATAGCTTTTGATGACGATAAATAGCATGCTTCTTCAGAACGAATTTTCGGGTGATATGCAATCGGTATTTCATCGCCATATTTATTAGTGTATTCCTTAAGATTTGTTCTTATGGTGTTTTCGTCTTCACAATGAACCGCAATAGGAAGTTTAATGTTTGAGAAGATTTCTTTGAGCGTATTAGGGTTGTCTACAAGCATATTCCCTGTAGAGGAGCCTAAAAATAATTTTAATGCGGGTGTGGTTTTAGGATCAACTGCTTTTATCTGGTCAAGATTGTCATTTGTGCCTCCAAACATAAACCCATAATTTACCCATGAGGTTTTGGCAGCTACTTCCAGTTTTTTAGCATACGCATCAGCATTGGTGGTTTGTGGGTTGGTATTGGGCATTTCCAAATAAGAAGTAATCCCGCCTGCTACGCATGCTTTAGATTCAGTGCCAATGGTTGCCTTGTGTGTGAGTCCAGGCTCTCTAAAATGAACCTGATCGTCAATACAGCCAGGCAAGAGGTATTTACCGCGTCCATCAATGATTATCATGTCCTTTGAAGCAGAAATTTTTGGGGCAACTTTAGCAATGCGCTCCCCCTCGACCAGAACGTCTAATTGAACTGTTTCCCCTTCGTTAACAACCTTTGCTCCTTGAATTAAAACTCTATTTATCATTATTTTTTTTGAATATACTTCTCCATTTCATAACGACAATTCCAAAAATAGCCTCACTTATAATAGATGTATTCATTTTTGACTCGCCCTTAGTTCTGTCAGTAAAAGTAATAGGGAATTCAACAATACGAAAATTCTTTTGCCAGGCATTAAATTTTAAAGCAATTTGAAAGGCATATCCTTTAAATTTTATTTCACTTAAGTCCAATGATTTAAGAACTTTAGTATGATATCCAACAAATCCGGCTGTGGGGTCTGCCACGGGAAGTCTAGTTATCAGTCTAACATATAAAGATGCTCCTACAGAAAGTGCTATCCTACTAATGGGCCATTCTCGCACACGAATTCCCCTTTTATATCGAGATCCGACCACAACATCCGCTTTATCCTGGCTGAGAATTTCAAACATGGGTTCGAGTGCTTTGGGTGGGTGCGAAAAATCAGCATCCATTTCAAAAAGATAGGTGTAATGCTTTTCTAGTGCCCAAGAAAATCCGTGCACATAAGCCGGGCCTAGCCCCTCTTTTTTTTCTCTTTCTAGGAGATGTATTTGTGGGTAATCCCCCATCATTTCTTTAACAATCCATGCCGTTTTATCTGGGGAGTTATCGTCTACCACTAAAACATCAACAGCTAGTGGCAATGCCAAGATGACTTTAATAATGCGCTGAATGTTTTCTGCCTCATTATAGGTCGGAATGACAACTACAGTGGGATTCATAGAAAAGCTAAAATACGTATTTAAATGTGTGAAGTCACGGTAAAAAATTAGATACTTTTGTGCCATGTATTGGCTTCGTGAACTTGAAACATCCTACTTGGGGCTTTATTTGCTTACGGCTTTAGTAATGTTCGTAATTCTAAAGGGTTATAATCCCTCACGCTATAAGTCCATGGTGTCTTTTTGGGCGCGAACAAGTAGTAATTCAGAATTAAACAAGCCTTTTAATAAAGATAAAGCGCTATCAATTATTCCTTTTTTGTTTAGAGCAATCATCTTTGGATTGATAATCCAAATAGTATTGACTAAAGATGTAAGTGTGTCTGTCTTTGACGGGATGGCTTTAAATTGGACTGGGGGTTTTATAGTATTTTGGGCAATTAAAACTCTTGTTGAGGGTGGACTTGTTTCGTTGGTAAATAAGCAAGAGTGGCTTTTAAAAATATTTTATATCCGAAGTGTTTTTAAAGAAAAGTTTGCCTTTTTTTATGCTTGTTTATTGCTATTTCTTGTTTATCTAAAGCTTTCTTCAACAGCCGCTATTATGTTTGGCCTTAGTTATATGATTGGATTATGCTTTATTCACTTACGTTTTATTAAACTCTATTTTAGACACAACAAAATAAAACAGGTGTATATTATTTTGTACCTTTGCGCCTTTGAAATCGCTCCTGTATGGCTATTGATACAAACACTCAAACATTGACAAAACCATCTAGAGTAAAAACCATTTTGGTTTCGCAACCAGAGCCATTGGTTGAAAACTCTCCATATAATCAACTTATTGAAAAACGTAAAGTCACCATCGATTTTAGGCCGTTTATTCATGTTGAAGGAGTTCCTTCTAGAGAAGTGCGTATGCAAAAAATCGATATCACTAAATTTAGTGCGATCATTTTTACAAGCCGAAATGCCGTTGATCATTTCTTTCGCTTAGCGGAAGAATTACGCTATACTGTCCCAAGTACATTGCGTTATTTTTGTCAGTCTGAGGCGGTTGCTTACTACCTGCAAAAATATGTGGTCTATCGTAAACGAAAAGTATATGTAGGTGCTCGAACTTTGGAAGACGTGCTTAAAGAAGCCGTTAAATATAAAAATGAATCATTTTTATTTCCTTGTTCAGATGTGCTTAAATCAACCATTCCACAAACCCTTGATGCATCAGGCATAAATTGGACAAAAGCAGTTTTTTATAAAACCGTAATCAGCGATCTATCTGATTTAAGAGATGTTTATTATGATATTTTGGTCTTTTTTAGCCCATCTGGAATAGAGTCATTATTCCATAATTTTCCTGATTTTGAACAAAACAATACCCGTATTGCGGTATTTGGAGCTTCAACTCAAAAAGCTGCTGAAAGCAAAGACCTTCGTATAGACATTTTAGCGCCAACGCCTCAAAACCCATCAATGACAAAGGCGCTAGACGATTATATTGTTATAGCTAATAAACGTTAATTATTTCGAATATAACCTGCCAACAGGTTTGCCCATCCAAAAATCAACAGCAACCCCCCAACAGGTGTAATTGGTCCTAAAATTTTGAGAAAGATTGGGTTTGAAATTGTACTTGCAAAAGTCAACCCGTAAATAGAGCCCGAGAATACTATCACTCCAAACAAAAAAAGTAAGGCCGAAGTACGAGCAAACTTCTTTTTATTTTGATCTAAACTTAAAAAAAGTAAGGCAAGACCATGAAAAAACTGATACCGAATGCCTACTTCAAAGCTATTGATTGCCGTTTCACTTAACCATTTTTCTAGTAAATGTGCACCAAATGCACCAAGAATTACGGCGCTTCCACAAAGGAATGCCCCCCATATAGTACATTGTTTTTGTGTCATATAATATTATTTCTAAAATACTTATTAAGTTTATACATCCAAAATTAAACACATTGAAAAAAGCAGAGGAACATATTTCACTTGACGGAATTGATAAGGCTATATTACGTGTTTTAATGAATAATGCCAGAACACCTATACAAGAAATTGCACGCCAACTCAATCTTTCTGGCTCAGCAGTACATCAACGAATTAAAAAACTCGAGGATGCCAAGCTCATCAAAGGAAGTTATTTAAAGTTAAATCCTACTTCATTAGGTTACACCACCACGGCTTACATTGGAGTTTATTTAGACAAAGCTATGCGAAATCCGGAAGCGGTGGCGCAACTCAAAAAAATACCCGAAGTTGTAGAATGTCATTACACTACAGGGAATTGGAGTATTTTAATCAAAATTATGTGTAAAAACAATGAAGATTTAATGCGCCTACTCAACCACAAAATACAATCTATTGAGGGTGTTTCACGGACAGAAACCTTTATTTCACTTCACCAACAAATAGACCGTCAAATCAATATTTAACGACGAGAGCTAGCAACTCTTAATGCAAAGTAAATAAGTGTTGCCAACGACCCAATTGCTGCGACTACATAAGTGCGTGCTGCCCACTTTAAGGCGTCTTTTGACATGGCAAACTCACGCTGATTAACCATATTTTTACGTTGTAGCCAAGCCAAAGCTCGATTACTAGCATCATATTCTACAGGAAGTGTAATAAAACTAAACAATGTTCCTAAGCCAAAAAGCACCACCCCTGCAACAGCTAGATTGTATCCCATTGCAGAGCCAATTCCAAGCATGAAACCACCGAAAATAACATACATGGAAAATTGTGAAGCTACACTTACAACAGGCACTAAAAGCGAACGAAACTGAAGCCATTCATAACTCTGTGCATGCTGTACAGCATGACCACACTCGTGTGCGGCAACGGCAGCGGCAGCGGCATTGCGCTCGTGATATACACTTTCGCTAAGATTTACTGTTTTGTTTTTTGGATTGTAGTGATCCGTAAGCTTTCCCCGAACAGCAGTTACTTTTACATCACGAATGCCATGGTCAGAAAGCATTTTTTCAGCAATTTCTTTGCCTGACATTTGATTTCCTAATTGTACTTTTGAGTATTGCTTAAACTTTGATTTAAGTTTGTATTGCACCCACATACTTGCTCCTGCAAAAACAGCAATAATAAAATAATATTCTAAATACATAATCTTTTATTTAAAGTTAAGCAAATAACATACCGTACTATTTTCTATAGCGGATTATAAAAATACTAATAAATACGGTTATAGAAAATGACAAAGAATTTGCTGCAATTACCGAAGGACTTTCTATCATAATACCGTAGATAAGCCAACTTAAAATACCCAAACCCATCGTGGCGTACATAGTAAGTGACAAACCGTCAGCATTTTTGGACTTCCAAATTTTAAATGCTTGTGGTAAAAAGGCAGCAGTGGTTAATATTGCCGCAAAAAAACCAATATATTCAGGGCTATACATAACTACACTACAATATTCACAATCTTATTAGGCACAACAATTACTTTTTTGGGTGTTTTCCCTTCCAAATAAGCTTGTGTTCGGTCATCTTCCATCACGGCATCCTGAATTTCGTCTTTACTTAAAGAAGTAGAGAGTGCTAAAATAAATCGCATTTTTCCGTTAAAACTAATGGGATATTCTTTGGTGTCGTCCTGAAGATAATCAGGATTTGCAACAGGATAACTAGCTGTTGTTATCGATTCGTTGTGACCCAACAGCGACCATAATTCTTCGCAAATATGTGGTGCAAAAGGGGCAAGTAGTACCGTTAATGGCTCAAGTACTAAACGATGGTTACACTTTTGAGAAGTGAGCTCATTGGTAGCAATCATAAAGGCACTTACCGAAGTATTCAACGAAAACTGATCAATATCCTGTGTAACCTTTTCAATGGTTTTATGTAAGGTTTTGAGTGATTCCTTGGATGGCTGATCATCACTGATGTCAATATTTTCTCCATCATGAAACAAGCGCCAAAATTTATTTAAAAAGTTACTTACTCCTGAAATTCCGGCAGTGTTCCACGGTTTAGCTTGCTCAATAGGACCCAAAAACATTTCATACATCCTTAGGGTATCGGCTCCGTATTGATCGCAGATGGCATCGGGGTTTACGACGTTGTATTTGGACTTTGACATTTTCTCAACCTCGCGACCTACAAAAAACTTTCCATCCTCCAATTCAAAAACAGCTTCAGAAAAATGTGGCTGCCATTGTTTTAAACCTTCGATGTCTAACGTGTTTTGAGCCGAAACCAAGGAAACATCTACATGAACAGGAATCACATTTTTGTTTTCACATAAGCCTTTTGAAAGATAGGTCTGAGTGTCAGGAACACGATAAATAAAAGCACTCTCCCCCAAAATCATACCCTGATTAATTAACTTTTTTGCAAAATTTGCAACAGGCACCAATCCAAAATCGTATAAAAAATATTGCCAAAAACGAGCATACAAAAGATGTCCTGTTGCGTGCTCACTCCCGCCTAAATACAAATCAACTTCCTTCCAGTAACTCAACGCCTCCTTACTTGCAAAAACACCTGTGTTACTCGGATCCATGTATCGATTAAAATACCACGAACTTCCCGCCCATCCTGGCATGGTGTTTTTCTCCAAAGGGAAAATAGTTTTATGATCAATTTTATCGTTAGAAACTACCCTATTTTGATCGGTATCCCATGCCCATTCGATTGCATTTCCCAGTGGAGGAGCACCATCAGGGGTTGGCAAATAGTTTGAAACTTCGGGTAGTTCTAGTGGCAAACAGCTGTCAGGGATAAGTTGGGGCTGTCCATCTGCATAATAAACAGGGATAGGTTCCCCCCAATACCTTTGCCTACTAAATACCGCATCGCGTAACCGATACGTAGTTGCGCCCTCACCCATACCATTTTCAGAAAGGTATTGGATTACTTTCTGAGTAGCCTCAGCATAAGAAAGTCCATTTAAAAATGCAGAGTTTGTAATAACGGTATTTTCTTTGTCGATATACGCTGCCTTAGTAACATCAACATCTTTAAAAATATTTATAATGGGCAACCCAAAATGTGTTGCGAAATCAAAGTCCCGTTGATCACCACAAGGTACAGCCATCACCGCACCGGTGCCATAGCCTGCCAACACATAATCTCCAATCCAAATAGGTACTTTTTCATTGGAAATGGGGTGCTGAGCATAAGCCCCCGTAAACACTCCGCTGATGCGGTTAACGTCACTCATGCGGTCACGCTCGGTACGCTTTGCAGTTTGAGCTATATAGGCATCTACTTCAGTTTTTTGTGTTGGGGTTGTTAGGTCTTTAACCCACTCGTGCTCTGGTGCAAGCGTTAAAAAAGTAACCCCAAAGAGTGTGTCAGGACGCGTGGTAAAAACTTCTATTTGTTTGTTACTGTTTTCAACCTTGAATCGCACACTTGCTCCAACCGATTTACCTATCCAATTACGTTGCATTTCCTTAAGGGGTTCGGGCCATTCTACATCGTTTAATCCCTCCAGAAGCCTATCAGCAAAGGCAGAAATACGCATACTCCATTGCTTCATTTTTTTTCGCTCAACCGGATGTCCTCCACGTTCAGAAACCCCTTGTATCACCTCATCATTTGCCAAAACAGTCCCTAAGGCCGGACACCAATTTACTTCAGTTTCTGCCAAATACGTTAGGCGAAAGTGTAGTAAAAATTTTTCTTTCTGGGCTTTACTCATTTGCTTCCATTCGGCTGCAGTAACATCAGGTGTAATCTCATCACAAACAGCATCTAACTGCTGTGTTCCAAATTGTGTCAAATGTTGAACAAGAAATTCAATAGGACGTGCCTTATTTTGCTTAGTGTCAAACCATGAATCAAACAAAAGCGAGAAAATCCATTGTGTCCAGCGGTAATACCCAGAATCAGAAGTTCGCACCTCTCTAGACCAATCAAACGAAAAACCCATTCGATCCAACTGTTCGCGATAGCGCTTAATGTTTGTTTCGGTAGTAATAGCTGGATGTTGCCCAGTTTGAATAGCGTATTGTTCAGCCGGCAGACCAAATGAATCGTAGCCTTGTGGATGGAGGACGTTAAAGCCCTTGTGGCGTTTGTAACGCGCTACAATATCACTAGCAATATATCCAAGCGGATGACCAACATGAAGCCCAGCGCCTGAGGGGTAAGGAAACATATCCAAAACATAAAACTTAGGTTTTTCAGATGGATGCGAAACCTTATAGGTTTGATTTTCAGCCCAATAGGTTTGCCACTTATATTCTATGTCTTTGAAAGGATATCCCATATCTGCTATTAAGTCACAAAAATAACATTTTAAGTACGTGCTTTAGAAATTGTGGCAAGATTGTTCCCGCATATTTTCTATTTTTATCGCTTATAAGAACTATGTCAGCTACCCGTATTTACAAACGTCGCCTTTTTACATCATACCTCTCCGTTGTGAGTAGTACTACATTAGTCCTTTTTGTTTTAAGCTTACTAGGGTTTGTATTACTTAATAGCCAATCAATTGCCAATTACTTTAAAGAGCAAGTTATGATGACTGTTTTCTTAGAAGATGAGACAAAAGAAATGGAGCGAGAACAGCTGATGACTACGTTGCGCTTAGCTTCCTTTACTAAAGCTGTTCGATACATCTCCAAGGAAACTGCTGCTATTGAGCACAGTGAGGCAATTGGCGAGGATTTTATGGATTTTTTAGGGTATAATCCGCTACAAGATGCACTGGACATTGGGCTAAATGCTGATTTTGTAACCACTGAAGTTTTAGATAGTCTCAGCGATGTTATGGAGCAAAAGCCTTACGTTTCTGAAGTACTTTATGATCGTCCACTTATTGTACTTCTCAATAAAAACATCGCCCGATTTGGGTTTTGGTTATTAGTGTGTAGTGGTGTTTTTGTGGGCATTGCATTATTACTGATAAATCATTCCATTAAATTATCTATTTACAGCAAAAGACTTGTCATTCAAACCATGTTGTTAGTAGGGGCAAAAAAACGCTTTATTCGCCGTCCTTTTATGTGGCGCTACATGGGCTTAGGAGCTATAAGTGCAGTAATTGCTCTTTTGGGTTTTGGGGGAGTACTGCGTTTTTTAGCCGAGCTGATCCCTCAAATACAATGGTGGGGGAACCAAGAATCGTTATTGATTTTAGCAGCCGCTATTTTAGGTGGATCTGTGCTTATTTGTGCTTTGAGTGCTTTCTTTGCCACCCAAAAACATCTTAGATTAACCTATGATATCGTTTACTAACATGAAAGCCCATAATGGGCATTTAGCAGCAAAACAATAATGTCAAATGATAGAATTCAATATTGATTATCAACGAATTGTAAATTTTTAAATAGATGAAAAGAGAAAAAGTATTCTTATTTGGTAAACGAGCCTACCGCATAATGGGTCTTGGAATTGCGCTTATCGTTTTAGGTTTTATTCTGATGTCAGGAGGCGGAAGCGACGACCCTAATATCTTTAACGAAGAAATTTACAGTCTTACTCGAATACGTGTGGCTCCAGCCTTGGTATTAGCAGGATTTGCTGTATTGGTTGTTGCCATCTTATCTACTAAGAAAAAATAATGGGCTTGTGGGAAGCCCTTTTGCTGGGAATTATTCAAGGACTAACGGAATTTTTGCCCGTTTCTTCTAGTGGACATTTGGCACTTTTTACCGAGATTCTGGGTGCTGACAGACTTCCCGAAGAAAACCTTCTATTTACTATTTTGGTGCATGCCGCCACGGCTTTAGCAACCCTTATTGTGTTTCGAAAAGATATTGCAGCAATTATTTCTGGAGTTTTTCAAAAAGATGATACCCAAGCACGTCATTTTATAGCAAAAATTGTTGTTTCGATGCTACCTGCTGTTGGTATTGGATTGTTTTTTGAAGAAGAAATCACAGCCCTTTTTGGGTCAAACCTAGGTCTAGTAGGAGCTATGCTTTGCATTACTGCATTACTTCTTTTTTTTACCGACAGAACCTCAGAAAAAAAACAATCAATCTCCTATAAAATTGCGTTTATTATTGGAATTGCGCAGGCAATTGCTATACTTCCTGGAATTTCAAGAAGTGGAGCAACCATTGCCACAGCATTACTCATTGGTTCAGCCCGTCCCGAGGCGGCACGCTTCTCATTTTTAATGGTTATACCTCTTATTTTTGGAAGCATGGCAAAAACACTCCTCGATAACGACATAGCTGTTTTTAGTGCTATTGATGCCATACCTATGGCTGTAGGCTTTGCAGCTGCTTTAATTTCTGGTATTCTTGCTTGTACTTGGATGATAAGCTTAGTAAAACAAAGCAGACTCAGTTATTTTGCGCTTTATTGTGCTGTTGTAGGGTTGACCGCATTATTTATTTCATGGAGTTAACTTATACCAAAGATGCCTTTTTAGCGGGGCAACTCCTGCTCATCGACAAACCTCTAGAATGGACATCATTTCAGCTGGTAAATAAAATTAGATGGGCGATTAGAAAAACCTATGGGATCAAAAAAATTAAGGTCGGGCATGCAGGCACTCTAGACCCGCTGGCAACGGGACTTATGCTTATTTGCACTGGAAAAATGACCAAACAAATAGAGCAATTTATGAGTATGGACAAATCTTATACGGGAACCCTTAAACTGGGTGCAACGACACCCTCTTACGACTTAGAAACTGAAGTGAGTGGTTTTAAATCAACAGAACACATCACCAACAAATTGTTAGAAAACACTCGCAATACCTTCGTGGGTACCATCTGGCAAAAACCCCCTCTACATTCTGCCATAAAAATTGACGGAAAACGATTATACACCCTAGCTAGAGCAGGGGATACAGCTAAAATTCCTAAGCGAGAAATAACAATTTCATCGTTTGAATTAACAGCAATAAAGCTTCCCTGTATCGACTTTTCTGTATCTTGTAGTAAAGGTACTTACGTGCGGTCTTTGGCACACGATTTTGGACAGGCGCTAAATTGTGGGGCGCACTTAACATCTTTACGTCGAACTCGAATAGGAGACTATACTCTTTCGAATTGCTTGACACTTGATAACTTTTTGAGTAGCTTAGAGCAAAAATCTTAAGCATGGAACCCTATCGATGCGATTGGTGTTTATCAAATGCTACCTACGTATCCTATCACGATAACGAATGGGGGGTTCCCATTTATGATGATCAAAAATTATTTGAGGCCCTACTACTCGAGACATTTCAGGCGGGTTTGTCTTGGTGGACTGTTTTAAGAAAACGAGAATGTTTCAGAGAAGCCTTTTATGATTTTAATGTAGGGCGTGTGGCTAAGATGACAACTTATGATCAAGAACGGTTGTTAAAAAACAATGGAATAATACGGAATAAAGGTAAAGTAGCAGCAGCGATCACAAATGCACAAGCATTTATCAAAATTCAAAAAGCGGTCGGGAGTTTTAGTGAGTTTATGTGGTCTTATACCAATGGAGTTCCCATTCAAAATAGTTTTACACAAACACAAGAACTTCCACAAACCACAACTCTAGCCCAACAAATGAGCGATGATTTAAAAAAACAAGGCTTTAAGTATTTAGGCGGAATTACGATGTACGCACACATGCAGGCCGTGGGAATGGTCAACGACCACGTTGTAAATTGTTTTCGTCACAAAGAAGTAGCTGCGCTTAGTCTAAATAGCTAAGGAACTCTTTTCGTGAGATAGGAGCTGCCCCCATACTTGCTAAATGGGCAGTAGGCACTTGACAATCAATAAGCTTATATTTATTTTTCTTTAGTTCACGCACAAGATATATCAAAGCCAACTTACTTGAATTGCTCGATTTTGAAAACATGCTTTCACCACAAAATATCTGGCCAATATCAATACCATAAAGTCCACCCACAAGCTCAGAGCCATCCCAAACCTCAACCGAATGGGCATGACCTTGTTCATGAAGCACTTCATAAACTTCCATTAGTCCAGGAGTAATCCACGTGCCTGTTTGCCCAAATCGCTTTACACGAGCACAAGCCTTAACTACCTCGTTAAATGCTTTATTAAAGGTGATTTCATACGTGTGGTTCCGCATAAATGCTTTCATGCTTTTTGAGACGTGAAGTTGATCTGGAAAAAGCACCATTCTTGGATCAGGACTCCACCAAATCAAAAAATCATCTTTTTCAAACCAAGGGAAAATTCCCTTTTTATAGGCTAGTAACACTCTCTCGGGGCGCAAATCTCCTCCAACAGCAACTATGCCCTCTTTTGTGGCCAAGTGAGGCGAAGGAAAACGTAATTCGTCCGATAAATGGTACATACTAAATGCCTAGAAAGGTAGATCGTCCGGCGTTTCATTTTCCGGAGCATCGGGCATGGTTTCGAATGGCGGTGCAGTAGGGGGCGCAGCAGTTGTTGCCTCGACTGAATCAACACGCCAGCCCTGGATAGAGTTAAAGTATTTAATTTCACCTTGAGGGCTTTGCCACTCACGTCCACGAAGGTTAATTCCTACTTTGATGCGTTGGCCAACAACAAAAGTATCGAGTAATGCACATTTATCTTGTACAAATTCAACAAGAATATGTTGCGGGTATTGCTCTTCAGTTGTAAGCACTAATTCACGCTTTTGAAAGCCATTAGTTCCAAATTCTTTTGTTTCACCAATTTGTTTGATTTTTCCAGTAATTTCCATGCGATGGGTAATATTGCTCTTACAAATTTACTTAATTTATAAAGAATATAAAGAATGAAAATACACTATATTCGTAACCATGAGCATTGATTTCTCTCTACTAAATCAACAATACATACGTATTACAGGATTTGTCCTTGTTTTAAGCTTTGTTGGTATTGTGCTTTGGAACACAAATACACTTATTCAGCGTATTCAACAAGATGAACGTAATCAAATGGAACTTTGGGGATTGGCACAGCAAGAACTAGCTTACAACACTGATCTAAGCCAACCTATAGACCCCGTAACCTTTGAAATACTCACTAGCGAAAACAAAATTCCCATGATAGTGGTTGACGTTGAAGAAAAATTGCTCTTTTCAAATAATATAAATGAAAAGAAGCTAGCCAAAGACTCTCTTGTTTATACTCAAGAACTCATTTATGAATTTAGTGCTGAGAATACACCTATTGAAATTATGTACAATGAAAGTTTGTATCAAAAAATGTATTACGGCCAATCAAAACTAATTCGTCAATTGCGATACTATCCCGTTGCCTTTCTTATAATTATTGTTCTTTTAGGAGGGCTTTTAGCAGCTTTCTTCAAAAGTTCGCAGCAGGCTGTTGAAAACAAACTTTGGACTGGAATGGCAAAGGAAACTGCTCATCAGTTAGGCACCCCTATTTCATCACTATTAGGGTGGATGGTTCTTTTAGAAAATGATGTCAAACCAGAAATTTTGAAGCAAATCAATAGTGATATCCATCGACTGGAAACTATAAGTGCGCGTTTTTCAAAAATTGGTTCCATGCCGCAACGAAAAAAAATCTTGCTAAGTACGGTTGTTTATGGGATAACCGAATACATGGAAATTAGGATGCCCAAAAAAGTTTCATTGAATGTGCAAATAAGTGGTTTGGAGCAAGAAGTTGAAATTAATCCAGAACTCATAGCTTGGGTGCTTGAAAATCTTATAAAAAATAGCATCGACGCTATAAGAGGAAAAGGTGAAATAACACTTTCTGTAAGTTGGGACACGACAGCAATTATTTTAGTGCGGGATACTGGAAATGGAATTCCTAAAAAACTTCAAAACAAAATTTTTAGTCCCGGAGTTACAACCAAAAAAAGAGGTTGGGGACTAGGGCTTTCATTAGCTAAGCGAATTGTAGAACAATACCATAAAGGCAAATTAAGTCTTGTGGAAAGTTCTGAAAACGGGACAGCTTTTGAAGTTAAACTACCCCTTACACAAATGCAGCGCTGATATTCTGGGTTAGTTCTTGCATTTCTTCCTTAGTTAAGGACAACTTTTTTTGAAAAGTAGCATCTGCCATTTCATTTAACGGTATTAAATGTACATGCACATGAGGCACTTCCAGTCCAATAACAGTTAACCCTATCCGCTTGCAGGGCACTGCTTTCTTAACAGCAAATGCCACACGACGGCTGAATTGCATCAGCGCTAAATAGGCTTCCTGATTTAAATCGAATAATTTGTCCTCTTCTTTCTTAGGTACGCAAAGGGTGTGCCCAATAGCGTTTGGGTTGATATCCAAAAAAGCAATATGATTTGCGTCCTCTGCAACAATGTAAGCAGGTAATTCTCCTGCAATAATTCGACTAAAAATAGAAGGCATTAGCGTTCGATTGAAAGAATTTCGAATTTGAGCGTACCATTTGGAACCGTCATTTCGGCTATATCTCCAACAGATTTCCCTAAAAGTCCTTTTCCAATGGGTGAATTGACCGAAATTTTTCCAGATTTTAAATCGGCTTCGCTTTCAGCAACAAGGATATAATTCATTTCCATGTTGTTGGCCAGATTTTTAATCCGAACCTTAGAAAGCACTAAAACTTTAGAAACATCTAACTGCGACTCATCAATAAGTCGTGCAGTAGAAAGTGTTTCTTCTAATTTGGCAATCTTCATTTCGAGTAACCCTTGTGCTTCTTTAGCAGCGTCGTACTCGGCGTTTTCACTCAAATCTCCCTTGTCGCGTGCTTCGGCTATTGCCTGTGACGCAAGAGGGCGCTCAACATCTTTTAGATGATTTAGCTCTTCTCGTAATTTTTTTAGCCCTTCGGCTGTATAATATGAAACTGTACTCATTGGGGTATAGTTAAAAAAATCCCTTATTTTTAAGGGATGACTGCAAATATACGATTTTCCTTTTTCTTTCGTTTTCCTTGGGTGAGACACACGACATTAGTACTGTTTTTAGTTTTTTTTGGTTGCTCAAAAAACAGTGTAGAGCGCAATCCGTATTTATACGAAACCCGCTTTGATCAGACCTTAAATTTGACACTCCCCGCTTTTAACAATTTAAACTACCAAGGGGGTAGTTTGTACTGGGCAAATGGAGGGATTAAGGGATTGCTCCTTTTCAATTTAGCGGGGACGATTATGGCATGGGAAGCCAGTTGTCCCAATCATGCGCCAAGCAGTTGTTCTACTGTGCAAATAAATGGCGTTACGGCATCTTGTCTATGCGAAGACTTTCAATACAGTTTGGCAACAGGGCAGCCCCTAACAGAAGGAGCTACCTATAGCCTACTATTTTATAAGGTTCAGCAAAACGGAACTTTGTTACGTGTTTATAATTAAAAAATCAATGTAATGCCCATCAGAAAATGACGCCCTGCTTGGGGGTAATATCCAACTCCTTCAATGGTAGTTACAATTCCTGGATTGGTAAAATCATCATCATATGTATAAAAGTATCCATTTGAACTATATTTTTCATTGAAAATATTGTAGATATGAGCATTTATGTCTAATTGTGGGCCATTGGCATTATTTAGTAAGGTTGCCTGAAACTGAATGTCATGAACTGAGTAGCTTTCTAATTTTGACAGTTCTGCATTTATATTACCCATGTACTGCTCTCCAACATATTTACTCCCTATTGAAATAGACCAACTTTCTTGATTGTATGTAAGTTGATTGGCAGCAATTAATGAAGGTGAATAAGATAAATGCGTCTCACCAAGTTCTTCTAACTTTCCGTTACGTTCAAAATATTTATACTTATTTCTGTTTTTACTCCACGAAAAATTGGCTTGCCAATTCCAGTTAGTTGCTACTGCCCAACCGCCTTCAATTTCGAGCCCTTGTCGGTAACTATCGCCAGAATTTTCTCGAACAGGCGCCCCAACGTTATCAATGGCACCAGTTAAAACCAATTGGTTTTTGTACCCCATATAGTAAAGGTTAGCGTTTAAAAAAGCCGCTTTGGATTTCCACCGCCATCCCAACTCAAAATCATTGAGTTCTTCAGGAACAGGATTTCCGTTTTCATAATCGGTACGATTAGGTTCTTTATGAGCTTTGGCGTATGACACATAAAACTGAAGTGCCTCGTGAGGCTTATACACTACACCTGCTTTGGGGTTAAAAAAGGTGTGTGCATCATTTACCAAAATGGCCGTTGGGCCTGCAAGTTCACCTATTGCGTTATAATCAATCCAACGTAGCTGTGTGTCTACGTAAAGGTTCCATTGGTTACTCAGAGCAATGTTCCACTTGGCAAAAATATTACTGTCTTTCTTTTTGCCTATGTTCTCATAGAAACGGTGATTGGGATTAACGCTTGCCCTATTTGCCCAAACAAGTGACCCAAAATGCAAACCCTCGTAGCGACTAAAATAAGCTCCGGCATGTAGTAGGTGATTCCCTTTTTGGTGATAAAACAAAAGACTGGCAACATAAAAATCGTTATCTAACCATTTGCGAACCACATTCTCAGTTTGTGTAACAGGCTGCCCATTAATACTCAATTGAGGTAGCTTTAGGTATTCGTAGGAAATCTCGTTTCCAAAAGTTACATTCTGAACGTTCCATAGGTCGTAAAATTCTTCGTAATAGCCTGCTCCATGTGTGTAATTTAGCCCCAAAGAAATTCGTGAGAAATTGCTTAGGCGTTGTTCAATATGAAGTTGTGTGTGGTCTTGCATGTAATTATCCACTTGATTATCATAATACCCTTGAAAGTTTCCGTTATCATCATATTGTATACCTGCAGGATTATAAGTTCTATCGTTTTCTAAAGTAACCGCATCAATGCCATACCATGCTTGGTACGTACGCTCTTTTCCGCCAAAAGTCAATGCCTTTATTTTGGTATTGGCAGCGGTATAGGTTCCTTGCAAAAAATAGCCTTTGAGTTGTGATGAAGCTCTATTTATGTAGCCGTCAGAGCTGATGTTAGACAGACGACCACTAAACTCAAAACCACTTTTTGTAATTCCGGTAGAAAATTTAATGGTGTTTTTAAAGGTATTAAAACTTCCAATACTCGACGAAAGCTGCGCAAAGGGGCTTTCATAAGCCTTGTCTGTCAATATGTTGATGCTTGCACCAAAGGCACCCGCACCGTTTGTGGAAGTACCCCCACCACGTTGTACTTGTAAATCTTCAACAGAAGAGGCAAAGTCAGCCAGATTTACCCAAAATGTGCCATGCGATTCGGAATCGTTCAAGGCAATTCCGTTAATCGTTACATTTACCCTAGTGGCATCGCTGCCGCGCACACGTATTCCGGTATATCCTACTCCAGCTCCAGCATCACTTGTTGTAACCACGCTAGGGGAAAAACGCAACAAAACAGGAAGGTCTTTCCCAATGTTTTGTTTGTTAAGCTCCTCTTTAGAAATATTTGTAAAAGCTATTGGTGTGTTTTCATTTGCTCTGAGTGCACTCACTGTAACAGATTTTAAAGCTACAGTCTTAACATTTAATGTATCTATATTAGGATTGGCTTGCTGTGCTATCGAACTACTTGCAAGCATTAGTATAATAATGGTTTTCATTTGCTTTAAGGCAAATAAAGGGGTGTTATTTACAATGGATTTAAGTTAAACAATTCCTTGGCAGCATTACCTGCCCAGGTTCAATGGGTATAATCTCAGCCGTTGGGCACCCCTAGAGACAGGAGCAAAAGTATGAAAATTATTGTGATTGATGCATAGGACGCAACAAATCATTAACCGTTTTTACAGGATTAAACGTCCGCGAAGGAACCTCAACCAAAATCGTGTTCCAGTTAGCCATGGAACCATTCCAAAGACCAGGACGCTCAAGCACTTTTATCGCAACTCCATCGACAGATTTTTGGGTAGTAAAATAGGCGTCGTAATCTATAAATTTAGTTAAGTCGTACTTGTTGCCCTCATAGTCATGTGTTGCACAAACAATATCTGTTGGATTGAAGTGGGAACTGCTTTTAAAAAGGCTTTTTTGATGATTATTATCCATATCTACTTGTGCGCTTTCAACAATCTGAAGACTTCGTTCATTATTTTTTTCAACCCAAAAAGGGCCACCACCTGGTTCACCCTCATTTTTTACCACACCACACACCCGCAAGGGCCTGTTAAGTTTTTGCTTTAAAAACAGGATCAGTTTATTGCCCAACAGCGCTTGAGGAACTTCTACATTGAGCTTTTCTTGCACAAAGGCTTTTATTTCAATAAGGTTTATTTCTTCCTCTTCATTTAGTGCGCGGCAGTAATTAAAAATTTGATGTTGTAATGATATCAATAGCCCAGCCAGCATTTTCTTATATCGAGCCAATTGAACGTGGTATTTTTTGACAGAAACATTGTCAATATTAGATATGAAGATGATTTGCTCTTGCATGTCATTAAGGACTCCAATAAGCGACCCATGCCCAGCTGCCCTAAAAACGAGTTTGCCTTTTTTATCACGAACTGGAGTGCCGTTTTGAAAAACAGCTAAAGTATCTGTATTCCTTTTTTGATTTGAAAAAGATAGATTGGTATTGACATTATAGGCCTCTAACTTTTTAATGGTTTTAGAAAGGTGCTGTTTAAAAATTGCTGTTTTTGAAGGAGGGACCGAAAAGTGAATGTTCATTTTCTTATGGTTTACCATAAATTCTTTTGAAAACATCAACTGTTCTTCAGCAGCAGTTCGCACCGAGTCTTTATACTTGTGAAAAGGCACAAGAGCCTTGGGCAAATTTCCTAGTATTTTAACAATATAAACTATAAATTGATACCTATAATCCGTTTTAAATGTCCCATTTTCAGTTTCAGACACAGCATTTCTTGCCTGTTTGTAAAATGGGAATTTTTCAATACCCCCTAAAAATACACCAAGCTTATATGACTTATTATAATTAAGATAGCTGACAAGGGTTTCTTTTTCAGGATTATATTTTTCCAAAAAATAGTGAAGAAACTTAAACATTCGTGTTGCCAGTCCAGAGGCTGGTATAAACCTAGCAACAGAAAAATTTCTTTTCTCATTTTCAAAAACTGAGACGTAGTTGCCAACCTCGCTTTCAGTGAGGGACATGATTCCGTCATCGGTTGCTGCAGGACGGTGAAGCTTTGTAAAATTTGAGCCTTTTTGCAACAAACTTAACTGTTGCAAAGCCTCTTTCTCAGCTATACCAACTTTGCTTAAAACCTCCCTATCGAGTTGCGTAAACTTATGGTTCATAAAAAGCTTTGTATATGGTCGGTGGCAAGTTTCATTCTTGCTTCAATACTTCCTTTTAAGGTTACGAAGTTAATATTTCTTTGCTTTAATGCCGCTGTAAAGTAGCCAAACATGACCTCACGCTGATTTGGTCTATCTCTTAGAAGGTCTTTTTCCCAAGGCACATCAATCTCTGTTAAAAAATAAATGTCATATTTATTTTTCTTATTGGCAAGAACAATTCGTTCATCGCACCACCCTTCAAAATAAGCTTCAGAATACACCTGTGTAGACAGTAATGTTGTGTCGCAAAAAAGAAGCTTATTTGCATGTCGAGCTGCTTTGTTTTCTAGTTTCATTTGACCTACCCCAATTGGGTAAATATCCTCTGAAGCGCAAATTTCGCCTTTTTCATGCCATTTTTTTTCAAGGTATTCACGAGCATATTCTGGTACCCAAGCCGTGTTGTAGTGTTTAGCTAATGCTTGCGCCAAGGTGGTTTTACCAGTAGACTCAGGCCCATACAAGGCTACTTTTAAGCAATTGGACGGGTATTGTTCAAGATTTTTTTCCATGCAAAATATCCGAAAAAGGCGATAACAGTAAATATAAGATATTGGAAGCTGGTAAAGGTTAATCCTTTATAAAAATAAAGCGGTATCGAAATAATATCCCCAACAATCCAAAACCACCAATTTTCAATTTTTCGGCGTGCCATGAGCCACATGCCAACAAAAAATATTGCAGTAGTAAACGTATCTACATAAGCCGTCCATGACGTCCATTTATCTGCAGAATGATATATTAAAAAAACTACTACTAATGTGGTAGTAAATATCAATACAGAAACTCTTCTTTCTCTTTTTGAAATAGTGCTTATTGGAGTGCTCTTTTGGTTGGTTTCTCGAGTCCAAATATACCATCCATAGAGGCTCATTATAAAATAATAAGCATTGATAAGCATATCGCCCAAAAGCACCCACTTCCAAAGGAGGTAAACAAAAATTGCTGTTGAAAACATTCCCGCGGGAAATACCCAAATGTGATTTTTTTTAGCATACCATACACTAAAAAAACCAAAAAGGACTGCTGTAATTTCGAGAGAAATATCTATCGCTTGATATGAGGCATATTGCCCAAAAAGGAAGTTAAAAAAACGGCTCATATTCGCTGCGATTGGATTTAACCACTTTCATGTTTAAAACGATGTGGGTTGTTTTTTCAAAAGCCTTTTCAGTAGCACTAGTAACCAGTGACATGACAGATGAAAATTCTCCATAAATTTGGGTGCTAAGGGGTGTTTCTTTAATCGCAAATCCCGAATTGCGAAGTGCTTTTATAAAATCAATTATAGGTGGTTCAAAATCATCTTGAAGAGGAGTAAGCGTGAGTTCAACGGAAATTTCCATACTTAATGGGTTTTAATGGTAAGTGCACACGAGTAATCTTTCCAAAAATATACCCAATTTTTTAAAACTACGGTAGTTTCTTTAAGCGAGACTTCAGCTAACGGGTTTTTCGTATCCATGTTCGATATCCGAATGTTTTCTAAAAAACTAATCCCCTTTTTTCCGAGCGCCTTATAGACCGCCTCCTTTATACACCATTGCGTGGTAAGAAGTCGATCAGAGGCGTTGGGGGTCATCTCGGTGGGATGTAAAAATTTTGATGCGATACGATGCACTTTATCACGCTCCAGTTCTATGTCAACTCCTAATGGCTTATCCCCAATGGCAATAGCAGAAAAGCTATGGGAATGTGAAATGGAAATATACCTACCGTCACATAAATGGGGTTTTCCAAAGCTGTTATATAAAAGGGCTTTGGGGGTGTATCCTGCAACTTTTAACAACTGTCTTACACTTAGAAAACCAAGACGGTGGCCTTGCGACTTCATGTCTGCTAACCTGTTAACACAAGAATCTGTAAGCTTAATCCCTTCAATAAGGTGAACTTCATCTTCTGTAATATGCCATATCCACAATTGAGTATTATATGGTGCGTCATGTTTTTTGTAAATGGGCATGGAATACTGTATTTTTGCCTACAAATTGCTAAGAATCAAATATACAACTATGGCTACTAAAACTACTACTTACGTTCCCTTTAAGGTAAAAGACATTTCTCTCGCCGATTGGGGAAGAAAAGAAATTGAACTTGCCGAGGCTGAAATGCCAGGACTAATGGCGCTTCGTGAAGAATACGCTCAAGAGCAACCCTTAAAAGGCGCACGTATTGCCGGCTGCCTTCACATGACCATCCAAACAGCAGTACTCATTGAAACACTTACAGCGTTGGGTGCAGAAGTTACGTGGAGCTCATGTAATATTTTCTCTACCCAAGACCATGCTGCTGCGGCTATTGCTGCTGCTGGGATTCCGGTTTATGCATGGAAAGGCATGAATGAAGAAGAATTTAATTGGTGTATTGAGCAAACGCTATTTTTTGGTGAAGACCGCAAACCCCTTAACATGATTTTGGATGATGGTGGCGACCTTACCAATATGGTTTTGGACGACTATCCTGAATTGGCATCAGCCATTAAAGGGCTTTCTGAAGAAACGACTACAGGCGTACACCGCCTTTATGAGCGTGTACAGAAAGGCACGCTTCCGCTGCCTGCCATTAACGTGAATGACTCGGTAACAAAATCGAAGTTTGATAACAAATACGGCTGTAAAGAGTCAGCAGTAGATGCGGTGCGTCGGGCTACAGACATCATGTTGGCAGGGAAACGCGTTGTAGTAGCTGGATATGGTGATGTAGGTAAAGGAACTGTGGCTTCATTCCAAGGGGCAGGAGCCATTGTTACCGTTACCGAAATTGACCCGATTTGTGCACTGCAAGCCTCTATGGATGGCTATGAAGTAAAGAAATTAGAAACTGTGATTGGTAATGCCGACATTATTGTAACTGCTACAGGTAACAAAGACATTGTTGGTGAGCGTCATTTTCGTGCGATGAAAGACAAAGCTATAGTCTGTAATATTGGACACTTTGACAACGAAATTGATATGTCATGGCTAAACAACAGCTATGGCAACACTAAGATTGAAATCAAGCCTCAAGTGGATAAATACACTATTGAAGGTAAAGATATTATTGTACTTGCCGAAGGGCGTTTAGTGAATTTAGGTTGTGCCACAGGACATCCAAGTTTTGTAATGAGTAACTCCTTTACAAACCAAACCTTAGCACAAATCGAACTTTGGAAACACGCCGACCGCTACGAAAACAATGTGTATATGTTGCCTAAGCATCTGGACGAAAAAGTAGCTCGATTGCACTTAGACAAACTCGGTGTGGAATTGGAAGAATTAAACCAAGACCAAGCGGATTATATCAGCGTACCGGTAGCCGGACCCTATAAGCCAGAATACTACCGCTACTAAAAGTTGTTTTAGAACTGTACCAAAACCCGCGGCGATTGCCTCGGGTTTTTTTTAGAAAACTAGATAACAAAAAACCCCGATGCACATCGGGGTTTTGTTTTTAATAATATACCGTTTCTTTACTGTTGAGGATCAACAGAAACATATGAGCGGTTGTTTTTCTTTTTAGTAAAGCGCACAACACCATCTACTTTAGCATGTAACGTATGGTCTTTACCTAAATATACATTGTCTCCAGGGTGGTGAGTAGTACCCCGTTGGCGAACAAGAATATTGCCAGCAATGGCGTGTTGTCCACCAAAAATCTTAACGCCCAAGCGTTTCGATTCCGATTCTCTTCCGTTTTTCGAGCTACCAACTCCTTTTTTGTGTGCCATGGTGTTCTCTTTTTAATTTTTAGCTTCAAGCGCCGCTATCAAGTCGGCTTTTTTCATTGAAGAAATACCTTCTATGCCCGCTTCCTTAGCCAATGTCTTAAGCTCAGCTACGGTTTTAGACGAAAAATCAGCTGCCTTTGGTGCTTCCTTTTTTGGTGCCGCAGCTTTTTTGGTTTCAGTCTTTTTGGTTTCAGCTTTTGGTGCTGCTGCTTTTGAAGCAGGTGCTTTTTTTGCTGTACCTACTCCTACCGACTCAATCAAGATTTCGGTAAGCGACTGGCGGTGACCATTTTTTACGCGGTATCCCTTACGACGTTTCTTTTTAAATACAATTACTTTGTCATCTTTCAAATGACGAACCACTTTTGCTTCTACCGAAGCATTGGCTACAGCTGGGGCGCCTACGGATACCTTGTCGCCATCTGCTACCAAATACACCTTGTCAAACGAAACGTTATCTCCGGTTTTGGCGTCCAAACGATGTACAAATACCTTCTGGTCTTTTGCAACTTTAAATTGCTGCCCTGCTATCTCTACGATTGCAAACATATTTTTTGTTTTTTGATACTTCTAATTGAAGCGGGGGCAAATATACAATCTTGTTCTCAATCAACCAACCGTTTTTTATGTGTAACAATATTTTGAGTAAGTCGTTGTAGTTGTTAGCGTTAATTACTAAATTGGAACACTAAAATCTTAAAACATGAATAAATACACATCTTTAGCCTTTTTATTCGTAATGGGGGTTGTGGCAGCACAGTCCGTTTCCTTTGAGGAATACGACCTTAACAATGGCTTACACGTAATCTTACATCAAGACAACACAGCTCCTGTAGTCACCACATCGGTGATGTATCACGTGGGTGCTAAAGACGAACAACCAAACCGCACAGGGTTTGCGCACTTTTTCGAACATCTCCTTTTTGAGGGTACGGAAAACATTGACAATGGCGCATGGTTTTCTATAGTAACTGAAAACGGCGGTACAAACAATGCTAATACCACTGATGATAGAACCTATTATTACGAAGTTTTTCCGTCTAACAATCTGGAATTGGGTTTGTGGATGGAATCGGAACGTATGTTACACCCTATAATCGAGCAAGGAGGTGTTGATACCCAAAACGAGGTAGTGAAAGAAGAAAAACGCCTCAGAGTAGACAATCAACCCTATGGAAAATTTTTGGAAAATGTGAAAAAACATCTATTCAAAAATCATCCCTATAGATGGACAACTATTGGGGAAATGGAGCATTTGGATGCTGCAACGCTTGATGAGTTCTTAGCATTTAACAAAAAATTCTACGTGCCTAATAACGCTGTGCTTGTGGTTGCGGGAGATATTGATATCGATGCCACAAAAAAAATGGTTGAAGACTATTTTGGGGATATTCCAAGAGGGAAAGACATTTTTAGAGAAAACTTTGTTGAAGACCCTATTTCTGAGGAAATAAACAAAAAAGCGTATGATGGTAATATTCAGATTCCTGCTGTAATTGCTGCCTACCGCACGCCCTCATTTAAAGACAGGGATTCTCGTGTTTTAGACATGATTTCTACCTATTTAAGTGATGGTCCTAGCTCTAAGTTGTACAAAAAATTAGTCGACGAAAAGAAAATGGCTTTGCAAACAGGGGCGTTTAATATTTCCCAAGAAGATTACAGTATGTATGTGTTGTTTGGACTTCCTCAAGGTGAATTTAAACTTACCGACTTAGTTACTGAAATAGATGAGGAAATTGTAAAACTTCAAACCAACCTTATTTCGGAGCGTGACTATCAAAAATTACTTAACAAATATGAAAATGGTTTTGTAAGGAGTAACGGTTCGGTTGAAGGCATTGCCAACTCGTTAGCAAGATATTACATGTTATACGGCGACACCAACCTCATTAACAACGAAATTGACATCTACAGTTCAATTACCAGAGAGGAAATGCGTGACATTGCAAACAAGTACTTAAAAACCAATCAGCGTTTGGTACTTGAATACTTACCAGAACCTGAAACCAACTAACTGTTAGCACGATGAAAAAATTACTTGTTTTATTTACGACATTATTGACGTTTTTGTCATACGCACAAATTGACCGTAGTCAACAACCTAAACCAGGTCCAGCCCCAATTATTCAGGTTAAGGAACCTTTTCAATTTAAACTTAAAAATGGGCTTACTGTTATGGTGGTTGAAAACCGAAAACTTCCTCAAGTAAGCGCGAGCTTGACCTTAGATAATCCTCCTATTTTAGAAGGAATAAAAGCTGGAATGGGGCAGCTTACAGGCAGTTTGCTAGGAAAAGGGTCAAAGAAAATCAAAAAAGATGATTTTTATGATGAGGTAGACTTTATGGGCGCTAACATTAATATTAGCATATCTGGAGCATTTGCTCAATCCCTTACGCGCTACTTTCCTAGGGTTTTTGAAATGATGGCAGATGCTGCAATAAATCCGAATTTTAATGAAGAAGAGTTTATTAAAGAACGCGATGTGATTATTGACGCTCTTAAGTCTAACGAAAAAGATGTTACTTCTGCTGCTCGACGTGTAGAGGATCTATTGGCGTATGGTGGAAATCACCCCTACGGAGAATTCATTACATCGGGAACTGTTTACAACATCAAATTGGAAGATGTTCAGCGTTTTTACCAGGCCCGATTTAGACCAAATAATGCGTACTTGGTTGTCGTTGGGGATATAGACCCCGCTTCAGTGAAGGCATTAGCTGAAAAACACTTCAAAAAGTGGAAAGCTAATCCAGTTGCTTCAAGCCCTTTGCCTAATGTTGAAAATGTGAATCAAACACAAATCGATTTTGTAAACATGCCCAATGCTGTGCAGTCTGAAGTCGTTGTGCAAAGCACAACCCATTTGGCCAAAAAAGACCCCGATTATTTTCCAGTACTTATGGCAAATTCCATTCTTGGCGGCGGCGGCGAGGCACGTTTGTTCTTAAACCTCCGCGAAGACAAAGGCTATACTTATGGGTCATATTCAAGCATTGGAAACAATAAACGTACCGCTACCCGATTTCGTGCTACAGCAAGCGTGCGTAATGAAGTTACCGATAGCGCCGTTGTTGAATTGTTAAGTGAAATCAAACGGATTCGTACAGAATTGGTTACTGAAAGTGAATTGAAAAAAGCTAAGGCAAAATATGTAGGGAGTTTTGTGCGTTCACTTGAAAATCCTGCTACAATAGCACAATTTGCTTTGGAAATTGCTACCGAAGGATTAGACAAAGATTTTTACATGAATTATCTAGATAAAATAAATGCCGTAACCGCTGAAGATGTGACTCGAGTTGCTCAAAAATACTTTAATGTAAATCAGGCTCGAGTTGTAGTGACAGGAAAAGGAGTGGATGTGCTGGACAACCTAGAGCGTGTAGTTTTTAATGGAAAACCTCTAGCTGTTTCTTATTATGACAAATATGGAATTCCAATTGAACGTCCAAGAAAAGCCTCGGTTGAAGGGGATGTTACTGCCAAAAGTGTGTTAAGCACATACTTAGAGAAAACAGGGGTTACAAATATTTCCGATTTGAATGCGTTGAAAATGACTTATAAAGGGGAATTTATGCAGACTGTTATCGAAGTAGAAGAAACCTATTCTGCAAACGAACAAAAGCAAGTGATATCCGTTGGTGGTAATGCGATGATGAGTAGTGTGGTTTCAGCAGAAAGTGCCTATATGAAACAAGGTCCAAACCAAATGGATATGCCCAAAGCTATACATGATGATCTGAAAAAAACCCTTGGTGTTCTTCCTGAACTGGCATTGTTAAACAGCGATGAGGTATCACTTGAAGGCATTGAGAATATAAATGGTGAAAATGCCTACACCCTTAAGGTCCCTGGGACAGGAGTCAGCTATACTTATTACTACAATGTAGATTCAGGGTTAAAAGTAAGAGAATCTACTATGGTAAACTTTGGAGGACAAATCCAAACCAACACCACAGATTATTCGGATTACACAGAGCAATCCGGGTTAAAATTGCCAGGCAAAAAAAGCTTATCACTTGGTGGGCAGGAAATATCACTATCTCTTGATAGTGTAGAATTAAATCCTGAATAAAAAATTATTTGGGTTTCGCTGGTCTATGGGCCAGCGAAACCCCTACCAAAATAATTGCCGTTGCCAACAGTTGCAACCTACTGATTTGTTCCCCATCTAAAGTGCCCCAAAAAAGTGCAATAATAGGTAATGTATAGGTTACCGAAGAAGCAAATACAGCAGATGCCATTTTTATAAATCTATTAAACATTACCTTAGCAATGGCAGTGCCAAAAAAAGCCAATAACGCTATAAAACCCAAACTAGTTAATACCTCTGGATTTTGTATATTTTTAACGGACAAAAGATCGGTAAAAAATAGCAGGACCACTGCTGGAGGAAGAATGGCAATAAAATTTCCTAAAGTCATTGCCATTGGAGAAACATCGGCAAGTTTGTGTTTTAAGAAATAAATGTTCACAGCGTAACACATTGAAGCGCACATAATAAGCAACACATATCCCGTTGGCTGACTTGCGTTAATTTGAGTTCCTCCCCAAATCAATCCAACTGAACCTACAAACCCTAATAACACCCCCACATACTGTCGCGTTAATATTTTTGTAGCGAAAAAAAACATCCCAATCAAAAGAGTAAAAATAGGGGTCAGTGAATTCATGATTGCAGCTACAGCTGAGTCGATATGTTGTTGGGCGAAAGCAAAAAAGAATGAAGGGAAAAAAGTTCCAATAAAACCTGTTATAACAAGCCACTTCCATTGATATCTTGAAAGTCCTTTAAGTGATTTGTATCCCATTAAAATCAAAAAAAAGGTGCTAAAAACAATACGTATGCTGCCAAGTTGTATTGGGGTTAGACCTATTAGTCCGCGTTTGATCAATATATAAGAACTTCCCCAAATTATGGATAACAAAAAAAGGTACAGCCATTTGTTTTGAGGAATACGCAACATGGTAGCGCAAAACTGGTAAAAAACAACGACAAATAGCAATATTTTACTACATTTGATGAAAATATAATATTATGAAAAGCCCTTTTTATTACCTTTTAGTTATGCTTTTTATCGGGTGTACTACTACAACAAAACCTGAAAAAAAATCCATAACTCACGCCGAAGAAAAAACTGTAGCCTTATCCGCTGACTTGTCACATATTTCTTTTCCTATTGAAGGAATGACGTGTGAAGTGGGCTGTGCTGCACGAATAGAAAAAAAAGTAGCTGCTTCTGAAGGCATTTTTTCTTCAAAAGTAGATTTTAGTAAAAAAACTGCTTACGTATCTTTCGATCCTTCTTCAACTTCATTTGATGCCATTCGTGCTACCATTGAAGGGTTGGGTGCTGATTACAAGGTTGGAGAAGCACAGGTAGATTCTCAATATTTTCAAATCAATCAATCAAAAAGCTGTGCCCCAGATTGCGATAAACCTTGTTGTTCTGAAAAGAAAACATGTGAAAAAGAATGTTGCAAAGACGGCAAAAAAGACATGGAGAAAAAAGCATGTGCTGCCGATTGTCAGAAGGCTTGTTGTGCTCATAAAGAAGCAGATAAAGCCTAATTCCAGCGTAAGGATTCTAGAAGTTTTTCCACATCCTTCTTAATATATTCAATAGCAGGAGAAAGTGAATCATAATTGGGAGTTGCTTCAAAAAGCAATGATCCTGATATATAGTGTCTTTGGGTATCTGTGCCAAAAAAATGAACGTTTGATGGAGAGTCTCCAATAAGAGTCACACAAGTACCAACAACTTTTTGCTCTGGATTTTCAAAAGAACTCTCATCAACTTTAAAAGCCTCTTTACCAAACATCTGAATGCGTTTTTCAAAATCCATAAGTAAGGTATCTAATGACGCTTTATTTAAATCGAAATAGGTGATGTATAACGTTGCGTTAAGTTCTGCATACGCTAACTCAGTTCCACATAAGGAAAGGGGTTTAGTTTCAGCTAAATAATTATACTCGAATTGGTACGGACAGTTGCTCGTAAAGACAGCGTATTCTGGCTGAGGATAGGTAAGTGCAAGTTGTGCTTTGGGTTTTGGTGTTGGCGTTTGACAGCCCATTATAAAAAGTGCTAAAGGAACTAACCGAATCATGGGCGTAATTGTACTTTAAGTTGTTTTATGCGTTTGCGATCAATAGCTTCTACAGTAAAAATCACATTTTTAAATCGCATTACGGTATTGACCCTTGGAAAACCACCCAACTGCTCTAAAACAAACCCCGCAATGGTTTCCGATTCCCCTTTGTTTTCTTCAAAATCTTTGCTGTTAGAAAGCTTCATCACAGCATAAAAATCTTTTAAGGAGGTTTTGCCGTCAAATACGAAAGTAGTTTCGTTGAGTTTTGAATAACTAATATCCGTTTCGTCAAATTCATCGCTGATATCCCCAACAATTTGTTCAATTACGTCTTCAAGAGAAATCACTCCTGATGTTCCGCCGTATTCGTCTACAACTATGGCAAGATGTATTCTCTTAGATTGAAACTCCTCTAGCAAATCATCCAGTTTTTTATTTTCAGGAACAAAATAAGGCACCCGTAATAAGCGTGTCCAATCGAATTTTTTTTCTTCTAAATGGGGTAATAAATCTTTAACATAAAGCACTCCAACAACCTTGTCGATAGTTTCCCGAAAAACAGGAACTCTTGAAAACCCCTTTTCTACTACACCTTCTACAACTTGCAAATAAGGTGTTTTTTCGTCAAGTGCAAATACATCAATCCTAGGACACATCACTTGCTTGGTCTCTGTGTTGCCAAAAGTAACAATGCCTTTTAAAATTTTTTGCTCGTCTTTAGTAGTTTCTGAGTCTGCTGTCATTTCAAGAGCTTGTGAAAGGTGATCAACCGAAATGTTTGATGCTGTCTTACCCAAGCGCTGTTGAAGTTTAAATGTGATATAGCTCATTGGAAACGTAATTGCAAAAAACACATAACGATCCAACGCAAATATTGGTAATGCCATGTACTTAGCAAAACCCTTTGGATTTTTGTTAGCATATACTTTAGGTAATATCTCACCAAAAATCAGAACTATAGATGTTATGATTCCCACTTCAAGTAAAAAACGTAACCAAGGTTGGGAAATGGTATCAAAAAACAGTGAAGAAAGGGAAGCAAAAACAAGAACAGTTGCAATATTTATAAGATTATTTAGTAGTAAAATAATCGCCAATAAGCGTCTTGGGTTTTTACGTAGATGTGCAATAACGCGCTCGGATTTGTAGGAAGAGGTTGAAGCTTGTTTTACAAAAGATGGAGATAAAGAAAAAAATGCTACCTCCGATCCCGAAATAAGGGCAGAGCATAACAGCAATATTAACAACAGACCTACTTTTGCTGTTTCTAGAGTTTCAAAATCAATAACCAAAAGGGGTAATTCCAACAACTAGGGTTTAAAAGGGCAAGTCGTCATTGCTTTCAGGTTGACTCGCTTGAGTTGGTTGTTGTCTGGGTTCTTCTGGTGAAGTGCCACCCTCATTAGGGCGTTGGGTTAGAAAGGTGAAATCATCAACGTGAATTTCAGTAGAATATCGATCTTTCCCGTCCTCTCCTTGCCACTTTCGGGTTTTTATTCGTCCTTCAACATAAACCTTATCTCCCTTTTTAAGGTATTTTTCACAAATTTCGGCAGCTTTATTTCGTACTACAGCATTGTGCCATTCGGTATTGGTTACTTTTTCGCCGGTTTGTTTACTGGTGTAGGTTTCGTTGGTTGCAATTGGAAAGCGCCCTAGGCAATTTCCTCCTTCAAAATAGGTCACCTTTACATCATCTCCTAGATGACCGATTAGCATCGCCTTGTTTAATGTTCCGCTCATAATAGATTTTCCATCAAATGTACATTATCGACTGAACTTGTGCAAAAATCGTTCAATAAGACGCGGCACGCCATAAGTGTGTACGTTATTCCATGAAATTGGAAACTCTTCCTCAGCACACTCTAAAATCCAAAAATGGGCTTTTAAGGTTTGATGTGAGAGTTTGTGTATTATTACTTTATCATCAAATTTTATCCATTGGGCTTTTTCAGCCCAAGAAGGTGCTTTGGGATGGGATTTTAATGCTTCTTCACTTAAAGTTTCGTCTCCTTCTAATAGCGGGAACTCATACAACCCTTGCCAAATATCTTTCTCCTTTCGTTTGATAAGTAGGGTGTTTTGGTTGTTATCTAGAGGTACTAAATAATGAAAAAAGCGATTTTTTACAGCCTTAGCTTTGATCTTCTGTGGACGCAAAGAAATAGTATTATTGGCTAATGACCGACAACTTTCTGCTAAAGGACAAGTAGTACAAATGGGTTGTCTTGGTTTGCATTGCATTGCGCCAAATTCCATAATCGCTTGATTATAAATACCCGGGTCTTTGGTGTCTATTAAAGACTGTGCCAATTCTTGAAAGTAACGTATTCCAACAGGTTTGTTAATGGGGAATTCGACATCAAAGTAACGGGCTAAAACGCGATATACATTTCCATCAACAACAGCTTTAGGTTCATTAAAACATATAGAGGCTATTGCACTTGCGGTATAAGAGCCAATACCAGGTAGGGCAATCAACTCTTTGTAGGAGTTGGGAAAAACACCTTGATATTGATAAGCAATAATTTTGGCGGCTTTATGCAAATTTTGTGCTCGAGAATAATAGCCTAGTCCTTGCCATAATTTTAAAACTTGGTCTTCATTGGCATTAGCTAAATCTGTAACTGTTGGGAAGGCTGCCAAAAAACTTTCGTAGTACGGAAGTCCCTGTGCTACACGGGTTTGTTGTAAAATCACTTCAGAAAGCCAAATATTATAGGGGTTTTTGGTGTGTCGCCAAGGTAAATCACGGTTATTCTCGTTATACCACGCTAACAATTTGGATATGAATATGTTCATGTTCCAAAAATACACGCAAAGAATGAGAATTGTATGCCTTTCATAACCTTAAAGTATCAATTAAATTTTTATATTTGCTGACCTAAAATTTACAACCACAAAAAATTTAAGGATGACAAAAGCCGAAATCGTATCAAACATTTCCGAGAAGTTAGGAGTTGAAAAAAGTGACGCGCAAGCAATTGTAAACCACTTTATGAAAGAAGTTAGAGGTGCATTAGAATCTGGTGAGAACGTATATTTGCGTGGATTTGGGAGTTTTGTTGTAAAAACTCGTAAAGCCAAAAAAGGTCGCAACATTTCAAAAAACGTTACTATAGACATTCCTGCACACAACATCCCTTCATTTAAGCCTGCAAAGGTTTTCTTGGAGAAAGTAAAAACGAAAGTGGCCGTCAAATAACGCCCACATTATATTAATCATTAGAAGATAACATATGCCAAGTGGTAAAAAACGAAAAAGACACAAGGTAGCCACGCATAAGCGTAAGAAAAGAAGCCGTGCAAATCGACATAAGAAAAAATAGGTTTCTGTAATCACCGAACACCCCAAGTTCTTTGACATGGAATTTTTTAGAACTGTTCACTCTAAGTTTATTTCCAACGCAACATATTGTTAAATCGTTCTGCAGTATTGCAGAACTAAAAATCATAATTGTGAGTAAAGAACTAATTATTCGTTCACGATCCTCTGCAGTTGATTTTGCCTTACTCAAAGACGGAAAGCTCGTTGAGTTTCACAAAGAAATTGAAGATAATAAATTTCACGTAGGTGATATCTTTTTAGCAAAAGTTAAAAAAACTCTTTCTGGTTTAAATGCCGCATTTGTAAATGTTGGTTATGAAAAAGATGCTTTTTTGCATTACCACGATTTAGGGCCTAAAGTAACTACGCTGCTAAAGTTTATCAAGCGTGCCAGTTCAGGAAAAGTAAAAGATTTTTCACTTGGAAAATATCCCCTAGAACCTGAAATTAATAAAGACGGCATAATAACAGACGCCGTTCAAGCTAATCAATCTCTGCTTGTGCAAATTATCAAAGAACCCATTTCCACAAAAGGACCCCGTATCAGTTCGGAATTGTCCTTAGCGGGAAGGTATTTGGTTTTGGTTCCTTTTTCTGACCGTGTATCCATGTCACAAAAAATTTCTACACGAGAAGAAAAGAACCGCTTAAAAAAGCTTGTTATGAGTATAAAGCCAAAAGGATTTGGAGTAATTATCCGAACCGTGGCTGAAGGCAAAAAAGTTGCTGAACTTGACAAAGATTTAGAAGATCTCTATAATCGATGGGTTCAAATGTGTAAAAAAATTCAAAAAGCAGATTATCCCTCTAGGGTGTTGAGCGAACTCAACAGAGCCTCCTCTATCCTTCGTGATATTTTTGATGATGAATTTACTGGTATACACGTAGATGATCCTGAATTACTAACAGAAGTTAAAGAATATCTGGAGCAAATTGCTCCCGATAGCGTTAATATTGCTAAGCTTTTTAAAAGTCAAGTGCCTATTTTTGAGCACTTTGGAATTGAACGACAAATCAAAGCCTCATTTGGACGCACAGTGTCCATGAATAGAGGCGCTTATCTGATTGTCGAGCACACCGAAGCCCTCCACGTAATTGATGTTAATAGTGGTAATCGATCCAACAAAGCGAAAAATCAAGAAGATACCGCTTTGGAGGTTAATATGATTGCAGCTACCGAAATTGCGCGCCAGTTGCGCTTACGCGATATGGGTGGCATTATAGTCATTGATTTTATTGACATGGTACGTCAAGAAAATAGAAAAAAGCTTTTTGAGCACTTCCGAAGTGAAATGGAAAGTGACCGAGCAAAGCATAAAATTCTACCTCCAAGTAGAATTGGGCTTATTCAAATGACACGTCAACGTGTTCGTCCCGAAATGGACATTAAAACAACAGAGCCAAACCCTAACGTCAATGGAGAGGTTGAAGCACCAATTGTTTTAATTGATAAAATAAAAGCTGATTTAGAAAAAATCATAGCAAATCCTAAACACAAAAAGAAAAAGATTGTGTTGCATATACATCCATTTATTGCAGCTTACGTTGCAAAAGGGTGGAAATCTGAACGCATGAAGTGGTACTTTGAGTACAACAAATGGGTTAAAGTAGTCCCCCGAGATGCATATACTTATCTTCACTATCGTTTTTTTGATGATAACGGAAAAGTAATTCACGTATAAAACAAAAGCGGCCATAGTGCCGCTTTTTTTATTTTAGCACTTATGAAAAAATCATATTCCATTGCAGAGGCTTTGCAAAAACTTCGTCACTACTGTGCTTATCAAGAACGTTGCCATAAGGAGGTTAAAGAAAAACTTTATGCCATGAATATGATTCCTCAAGCTGTGGAACAAATAACAGGAACTTTAGTATCCGAAAACTACCTAAACGAAAGTCGCTTTGCCCAGCAATTTACCCATGGTAAATTTACCATCAAACATTGGGGGAAAATTCGCATCGTTAGAGAATTAAAGGTAAGAGCCGTTTCTGACTACGATATTCAGAAAGCCATTATGGCCATAGATACGGAATCTTACCTGAATACGTTAACAAGTATATGCCAAAAAAAATGGAATCAGCTAGAGGGTATTAGCCTTGAACAAAAAAAGAAAAAGCTATATGATTATTTGGCTTATCGAGGCTGGGAAACCGAATTGATTTATGACCAAATAGGTCAGTTAGCCGAAAACTATAGAGAGTAACGTAGGGTAAGTATTCCGTGTGCCCTGGGCATCGAAATAAGGTTTTCATAGTAAGTAACGTTAAACAAGTTACGTCCTTGAAGTGATACGTTCCATTTTGAACCTAACGCATAATTTAGCTGAAGATTAAAGAGTTGATAGGTGTCCCCCAAAGCACGTTTGGCATAACGGTAAGCAGCTGTTGAAGAAAAGCGAGACGAAAACTGCTTTGTCAATTGCAAGTTCACATCGTGTTTTAGAAAATTAAGCGCATACTTTGAATACACGGTTTTGATATAATCGTCTTGCAAATAAGCGTACGAAAGGTTGAGGGTATGCTGTTGTTTTCCGATACTGTATTTCCAAACGGCATTTAACTCACCTCCTACGGTTCTAATTTGTTTAGCAATATTTTCTGCTACCCATGCAACATCATCAGGTGATTGCTTTACAAAATCAATCAAATTCTCGCCATCACGTTGAAAAACAGTAGTCTCAATGGACCACTTTAGCGTCTTATAGCGCATTGACATTTCGTGGCTTAGCGCTTTTTCAGGTTGTAAATTAACGTTTCCCTTTGTAGTTGTGCTTTGATAATACAAGTCTGTATAGGTCGGAATACGGTATGTGTAGCCGGTGTTATAAGTAATTTTTACTCGATCGGATAACCGATATCCCATATCAATACCGGGATAGAAAAAACCGCCCATATCGGAGTAGTTACTCCACGCAAATCCGGGAGTAAGGTCAAAAGTCCCGACAGTAAAACGGTGTTCAAAAAAGAGGTGGGCAATTGTTCTGTTTTTATCTCCCAAATTATTGCTTTGGATATTTACACGAGAAAATTCAACACCAAAACCTGTAGCACCCCAAAGGTTTGTGCTTTTAGCATCTAATGATGCCCCTAACCTATTTGTAATATGAATGTTGCGAAAAAAAGAGGGGTTGTTTCTGATATAAACATACTCATCTTGACCACGTTTCCAAAAAAGACGCGGGGTCCAACTCCAGTTTTGGTTTTTACTAACAAGAACTGTTGAAAGAGCTATCAAACTGCTTTGCGTTTCTTCGTATTGTTCAGTTGCAGTAACGGCACGATAAAACCCATTTGCGCCAAACTTACGCTCCGTAAACATGGTCATTAAATCGATATTGGATGTGCCTGTAGCAAAACTACTTTTGGTAAAAAGATGAAGATTTTTAAAGTCTGTATTGTAGCGATAGCCATCGCTTTCTTGCAGTGAAAAATGCGCAATATGCTGTTGCTTTTCCGTTTGAATTTGTTCGGTTACATTTATTTGATTGCTCTCAAATGAGCCTTGTGCAACGGCAACGGTCGTTTTGTTTGAGGAAGCTTTTTTAGTAACAATATTTATGGCGCCAGTAAAGGCATTTTGTCCGTAAATACGGGCTGCTGGACCCTTAACAATTTCAATACGCTCAATAACATCAAGAGGCAATGCACTGTTTAGCGTGTGGTGGCCTGTTTGGGGATCGTCAACACGGATGCCGTCAATAAGAAGAAGTACTTGGCTGTAGGTTCCGCCACGCAAATAAATATCGGCATTTGATCCTTCTAAACCCTGTCTTAATACATCTACCCCAGCTTGAAATCTAAGCACATCTACTAAGCTCGTTACGGGCATGTTTGCAATTTGCTCAGCAGTAATAACGGTTACAGACTTTGAATCGTCAGAAAAAGGCACGCTAAGTCTAGGAGATGAAACCACAACTTCTTCTAAATTGTTTTGACCCCTAAATAGGTGAAAACAAAACAAGAAACACAATAAAAATATTGGTTTTATTGAACTCATTTAGAAAAAATTAAACGCAACAACAAGAGAAAAGCACTGCCTGTGCTAATCTACAAAAAGGATAACCTTATTGCCATTCATTTCCAAAATACCGCCATTTTCTAAGGTCAAAATAGTCTCATCCCCTTTATGCTGAAAATATGCTTTGAAGGCTTCTTTAATCTCTAGTTTGCCTTCAATTTTAGCGATTCCTTTTACAAGGGTAGAGACAACTGCAGCGTGATGATTAAGAACTTGAAACGAACCCTGTGCTCCTGGAACAGAGACAGAAGTTACTTCGCCTTGAAAAAGTGTGGCCTCGGGACTTACAATTTCTAAATACATCGGAATTAGGCGTTTGCTTCGGCAAGCATTTTTTCACCAGCTTCAATAGCTTCTTCAATGGTACCTTTAAGGTTAAACGCTGCTTCAGGTAGATGGTCTAACTCTCCATCCATAATCATGTTAAACCCTTTGATGGTATCTTTAATATCTACCAACACTCCAGGAATACCTGTAAACTGTTCAGCAACGTGGAAAGGTTGCGACAAGAAACGCTGTACACGACGCGCACGCGCCACAGCAAGTTTGTCTTCTTCGGAAAGTTCTTCCATACCCAAAATGGCAATAATATCTTGCAATTCTTTATATCGCTGTAATAATTCTTTCACACGCTGAGCACAGTTGTAATGCTCATCGCCCAAAATTTCAGGCGAAAGAATACGTGAGGTAGAATCTAGTGGATCAACAGCAGGATAAATTCCAAGTTCAGCAATTTTACGAGAAAGAACCGTTGTAGCATCTAAGTGCGCAAAAGTTGTTGCTGGTGCAGGATCCGTAAGGTCATCTGCAGGTACGTAAACCGCTTGAACCGAAGTAATCGAACCTTTTTTGGTTGAGGTAATACGCTCTTGCATCGCACCCATTTCTGTAGCTAGCGTAGGTTGATATCCAACCGCCGAAGGCATACGCCCAAGAAGTGCAGAAACCTCAGAACCCGCTTGTGTAAAACGGAAAATATTGTCCACAAAGAAAAGTACATCTTTTCCTTGATCAGATCCGGCACCATCACGGAAATACTCCGCTACAGTAAGACCAGAAAGGGCTACACGCGCACGTGCTCCCGGTGGCTCATTCATTTGTCCAAACACAAAAGTTGCTTTAGATTCTTTCATGGCTTCTTTGTCAATCTTAGATAAATCCCATCCGCCATTTTCCATTGACTCCATGAATTCATCTCCATATTTGATAATGCCCGACTCAAGCATCTCACGCAACAAGTCATTTCCTTCACGTGTACGCTCGCCCACTCCGGCAAATACAGAAAGTCCACCGTGTCCTTTTGCAATGTTGTTAATCAATTCTTGAATAAGTACCGTTTTACCAACACCTGCACCACCAAAAAGACCAATTTTACCACCTTTGGCATAAGGCTCAATAAGGTCGATAACTTTTATACCTGTATACAGCACTTCAGTAGAAGTAGAAAGATCTTCAAACGCTGGAGCTTGGCGGTGAATAGGAAGTCCCTTGGCTCCCGATTTTGGCAAATCACCAATCCCGTCAATGGCATCTCCAATAACGTTAAAAAGTCGCCCATAAACATCCTCTCCTATTGGCATTTGAATAGGATTCCCAGTAGCAAGTACTTTTGCTCCGCGCTCAAGACCATCAGTAGAGTCCATAGAAATGGTACGAACCTGATCTTCACCAATATGGGATTGCACTTCAAGAACAAGTGTTGAACCATCGGTTTTTTTAATCTCTAAAGAATCATAAATGTTTGGAAGGGTGGTGGTTGTCGTGTCAAAAGACACATCTACAACAGGACCAATAATTTGGGAAACTTTACCTGTGCTCTGTGACATAGTCGAAGAATTGTTTTTTAAGATAGCCGCAATGGCCTTTAAATTTCGAGTGCAAATATAGGCGAAATAAAACAAGAATTCATGGCTTTATCCCAAAAAAAAAGCACCCGATAAGGGTGCTTTATGTTGCTGTCTAAAGACCTATTACAAGTCAAACAAAATTGAAGTATAATAAATGCTTCCAATGCGTCCGCTACCCGCAAGGCTTACATATTCGTTTCCGCCAATGTTGTTACCGCCCACACGAAGTTTAGCGTTAAGCTTCGCAAGGTCTAAGGTAAGCTGAGCGTCGATAACTGTATTTGCATCAATCATTTCATCGATAAACGTAGACTGGTACATATATTCAGAATTGTAACGTGCATTTACGTTAAAAGAAAGCGCATCAACCTTTCCGTTAAGTCCAGCTTTAATTCTGTGCTTGGGTGTATTCCATGAAGTTTCAAACGATGGATCATCGCCGATTGTATAATCCAACTCATTATATTCATAAACCAAATTAACAAGTAAATTTTGACTAAGTGCCTGAGTAGCACTTAAATTAACACCAAAAGACTTAAAGTCTTCATCTTGGTTAGAGTCCACACTATAAATAGCGTAATTCTGCTCTGAAATAGGATTTGTAACCCCAGCTCCTAAAACAGGTACAATGACATTGGTAGAACCAATGTAATCGTTGAAGTCACTGTAGTAAGCACTTAAGTCAAAGGTAAATCCATTTGAATTGTAACGATACCCTATGTCAAAAGAACGAACAAACTCAGCATGCACATTTTCTAAATTAGCAGGAGCACCGTTTAATAACCTTGCTTGAGAAAAAATATAATCTCCAGTGATTCGGGCTGATGCACCGTTTTCCAAAGTAACCGTTTGGTCATAGCGCTCAATGCTGTCTGGCGAAGACCCTAACAATATTGCTTGTCCTGCATCAAGGGCAATGTATTGGTCTTGATTGGTTGGGTTACGAAAACCTTGCTGATAAGAAACACGAACATTTTGATTTTCAGAAATATTAAACAACAATCCTAAACGTGGTGTAACATACCCGTCAAAAAATTCAGCCTTGTCGTAACGTAACGAAGCGGTAAGGCTAACAAAGTCGTCAAACAAATCCTTTTTTGCCTGAACAAACGCTCCGTATTGGTAGTAGGTTATCGGACCGTTATAGTCTGTGTATAGCGTACCACCAGTATTCAATTCTGAGCTACGGTAAGATGCTCCGGCTATGATATTTGCAAATTCTAATGAATCTTCAAAATCATAGATTAAATCCGCGTCAATTACCTGAGTATCGTCTACAATAACAGCTCCTGAACCCAACCTAAAGGGATTGGATGTTTGTGTAGCTAACGCTGCGTTAAAAGCAGCAGACCCAGGAACTAGCATATTGGCATTAGCAGCTTGACGCGCTAACGAATGTGCTGGTATGGTAGAACCTGCTCCACCAAATAAATCGTTAATGTCTTGACCTCCAGTCAAAATATGGCCAGCGATATCTCCTAAAAGCTGTTGCGTTGCAAAAGGATTTGTTAAAGGATTATATCCCTTCGCTGCAGCTAAAGCTCCCAAATAATTTAATAAATAGGTTTGCCCCCATCCACCAAGAATGCCACCGGGTTGCGCATTGGCTACCCCAATAGCAGCAGCTTCCATCTGATAGGTGTTACCACTGTTTTCTTTAGTAAGATATGCTCTTGCAGTTAACCCTCCAGAGCGTACTTCTAATTTATGCTGTTGAAGCTTAAAATTGTCAATGAAGTATCTACCTGTAGCCTGAAGCGGAGAACTTCCTGTTCCAATTAAAGAGCTCAATATAAATTCTGTAGTATCATTAGGTCGGAAATGAATCGCAAAGTTACCTTTGGTGTTAGTTGCTTCAGATGGAGACAAGTCCACTTCGTTATATCCCGTTGTAGCAACCGTGTCAAAATAATCTGGTGCTAGCTGTGATAGTGGTGATAATTGACCACCCAATGCAGGGCTTACAGAAGTAACATAATCAATCAACGCTCCCCATTGTGTAGTTGAACCAACAGACACCTCACCGTACTGGTTAATAGCGTTATAGTCGGGGTTTGATTTGCTGTAACCATCAACAGGCTTTCCGTCAACGTTATGTCTGTAATCCGTTGCCAACCATTCGGTACCTTCTTTATGTGAAATAGTTGCTTTAATTGCCCATTTATCATTTAATTTAGTTGCTAATCGAATTCCAAGATCTGTAAAATCGTTGTTACCTGCAGCATCTTGTTGCGTAACCCCTGTTTTGTAGTAAAAACTCACCCCTTCATAATCAAAAGGATTTTTACTGTTTAAGAACATAATCCCTTTGTAGGCATCGGCTCCATACAATGCAGATGCAGCACCCGGAAGCACCTCAATACTTTGTACATCAAGTTCATTAAGACCAACGAGGTTACCAACGGCAAAGCCAAATACAGGCGCTTGGTTGTTCATTCCGTCAACTAAGGTTACAAAACCTTCGTTGTATGTCGTAGCAAATCCACGTGTAGTTACTTGGTTAAATACCAAACCTCCTTGGTTTAACTGAATTCCTCTAAGGTTTTCTAATCCGTTAAAGTAATCAGCAGCTGGCGTGCGCTCAATTTGTTGGAGACTAAACTTTTCAACTGTTACCGGAGACTCAAAAATACGCTCTGCCATACGCGATGCAGAAACAACAATTTCATCTAGCTGCGTAGTAGACTCACTAAGGGTAATGGATAACGATTGGATCGATGATGTTACCGTTACAGTTTTAGAAGCCAATCCAACATTAGAAACTGTTAATGTAAACGGAGGTGTTTTTGAAGTACTTAAACTAAAGTTTCCATCAAAATCAGTTAAAGTACCTGAAGTGTCGTCAATTACAACGCTCGCGCCTGGCACAGGCTGACCATTGTTGTCTTTAACAGTTCCCGATACTTGTGTTTGTGCTACAACTGCTGTAGATAAGCAAAGTAGCATAACTTGAAGAAATAATTTCATAGTGGTTATCGTTTAGATTGTTATGATTGTAAAGATATTGTTTTTTTCAATTAGTGCCAATTAGCAAAATATTAAGGTTTTATTTTCTAAAAAATATAAAAAATCAACCCTATTCTTGTGAATTTAATATCGAAGATTCCGTTAGCGGTAGTTGCATTAGCCCAAGGCTGTAAATCGTGTAATACACTGATATTCCATGTGTTGAAACCAAAATTTAAGTGCCAACTCAACAAAACATCTTTAGAAGGAATCACAACCCTATCCTTAGTACTGCCCGAGCTATAGAATGAAGCTAGCTTCATTGGAACATGAAGACTAATCCCTGAATGAATGCGCCAAAAAGCGTGTTTTGATGCTGTTGCATTGCGCCACCTGACCTCAAAAGGCACTACTAAGGACTGCATAGAAAGCTGATTCTGTTGAGAATCCTGTTGAGCTATCGTAGCGCTAACCGATTCATCAGCAACAACAAACTGCGAATTATTAAATACTGTGGCATGACTCCAGCCCAATCCCAATCCCAAAGCCAACGTACGCGAAGTATTTATAGGCATATCCCTAATAAAACCCAACGAAATGGCATACGAAAGCTTATTCTGAATAAGCTCATTTGGAGGGTTGGAAAAGAAAGGGTATGAAACACTAAAATATAGTTGATCTTCTCTAAAAGAATTGTCAGCATCTTGTGCATTTACAGAAAACAACACTATGCCAAGCAAAAAAACAAATAGGTTTCTCATACCCTAAATATAAACGAAAAAAAACACCTAAATCCCACAATGGTTAAAGGTGTTTTGGTTTGAATTATGACGAAAAATTATTTCAAATTTTGTGTATACTCGCCATTACGCGTTGTGTAATTGATTTTTAACGCATTTACCTTTCTCAGTTCTTGTTTAATGTCACTTATTAGGCCCATATTGGTTTCGCCATCTACCTTTAAGGCTGTAGTAAGTACATTTTGTAACTCCTGCCGTTTAGATGCCCGTTCAGCAAGAACAAAAGCACCTACATCTTGAACAGTAGCAAATTTATCATTCAATTGTATTCTGGGTTGTGTACCAAATTTTTCTTGGTAGCGATCGCTGGGCTTGCCAGCATAGATATACATCACACGATCTTTTTTGTCTAACTTTTGCACTTGGTCGGCAGCAGGAAGGGTATTGGCAACCATTAGTGTACTGTCACGCATCACAGTTGCAACCATAAAAAAGAACAATAACATGAATACAATATCGGGCAACGATGCTGTAGAAATCGCTGGTAAGTCGCCGCTTTTTTTCTTTTTGAACTTCGACATACTAATTTGTTTTTGAGGGTTCAGCTTCAGATAACTTTTGAGGAAAAAGTGCCTTAACCTGATCCAATTTAGGTTTTAGAGCTTCCTTTTCAGAAGTAGACGTCCTAGGGTCCGAATACTTACGGTCGGCTTCTATATACGTCAAGCCTGAATTTGGGTTTAAGCGAGCAAACTCGCGATTACGCAGGACGTTATATGCGGCAACTAACTCGTTTTGCACAGCTATATAAACTTTGTAGTCCGTCTCACGGTCATTTTTTAAGGAAATTACCGCTTTGTCAGGGTTGTCTGATGAACTAGTGTCTCCGGCTCCTTGACAAAAATCACAAGCGTCTTCTCCTTTACCGCCTCCGTTGTCCAAAAAGGCAACAGCAGCTTCGCGTAACTCACTAATATCCATTGGTTTCTCCTCTACCAAAAGGTCGTTGTATTTATTAACCACTACTGTAAAGATATTTCGCTCTTTAATAATAGGTGGGTCAACAACATCTTCCATTGGGGGTAATTTTCGATTTAACCCGGAATCGGTTTCAATCGTGGTGGTTACCAAGAAGAAAATTAATAACAAGAACGCAATATCAGCCATGGACCCTGCATTCACTTCAGGTGCAGATCTTTTTGCCATAACGCCTTATTTAAAATATCGCTTTACGCCAGAAAACACCATACTTCCAACAGCAACTACTGCCAAAATATAAAAAGTGCGAAGTCCAGTGCCGACTAATCGTGAGCCAAAAGCAGAAAGCACATCACCATCTTTACGTGGCGTTTCCACTCCTTCAGAAAGAAGGTAAGAAATGAGAACCACTACAATAAAAGCAGCTACTGATAAACCCGCTTTTTTAAGTTTGGCCGGGTTAGAAGCAAGCGTTGCTAATGAAGATGCAAGAGTTATGAGTACTACAATGGCTAAAATAACTAAAGCAAGAGAGATCATTGGTGTGACAGTCGAAAAATTACCTGCTAAGCTATTCATCTCAATGACATCATCGCCTTTGGAGAGAATTACAATTTGAAAAATCAAACCCAAAACTCCTAAGGCAAGTGCCACAATTGTTGTTATTTTTTGAATATTCATAATACGAGGTTTTATGAATTATTTTTGATTTGCTACAAGAAGGTCAATCAATGTGATAGACGCATCTTCCATGTCATTAACAATGCTGTCAATTTTTGCAATGATGTAGTTGTAGAAAACTTGAAGGATAATGGCAACAATAAGACCAAATACGGTTGTTAAAAGGGCCACTTTAATACCCCCAGCAACAAGAGATGGTTGCATGTCTCCAGCAGCTTCAATTTTATCAAATGCCTGAATCATACCTATTACCGTTCCCATAAAACCAAGCATGGGTGCAAGTGCAATAAATAACGATATCCATGATACGTTTTTTTCAAGTTGGCCCATTTGGACGCCGCCGTAAGCAACAACTGCTTTTTCGGCACTCTCAACACCTTCTCCAGCACGGTCTAGACCTTGATAGAAAATAGAAGCAACAGGACCTTTGGTGTTTCTGCAAACTTCTTTTGCAGCCTCTACACCACCCGCAGCTAATGCCTCCTCAACAGCGCCAGTTAGTTTGGCAGTATTAGTGGTGGAAAGATTTAAAAATATGATACGCTCAATGGCAATGGCAAGTCCTAATATTAGACACAAAAGAACAATGCCCATAAAACCAGGGCCACCTTCTATAAATCTCTTTTTGAGCTCTTGTGTGAAGCCAGCTTTCGCAGGTTGAGGTTGTTCTTGAGCAACCTGTGGGGTTGCCTCTGTAGTAACTTCAGTTTCTTGAACTGTAAGTGAATCTGATTCTTGTGCTAGAGCAGTAGTTGCAGTAGCCATAAAAATTAGCGTTAAGAAAGTAAGGGAAAAAAAACGTTTCATTTAAAAATATATTACGGTTTTTAGAATGTTTAATTAGTGAGGCTAAATATATAAAAATTAAACAAATAACCGTAGCAGAGAGGAAGGGATTCGAACCCTCGATACGCTTTTGGCGTATACACACTTTCCAGGCGTGCGCCTTCGACCACTCGGCCACCTCTCTAATTCGGCTGCAAATATCGAAAAAAAATACCCCTAAAAAAAAGGATAATAAAACTCAAATGCCAAACATTTTTTTAGCGTTTTGAGTCGTCACTGCAGCTATTTCTTGTGGGAAAACATCATAAATTCGAGCTAATTTGTCTGCAATTATTGGCAAATATGCTGCCTCATTGCGTTTGCCACGATAGGGCATGGGTGCCAAATAGGGCGCATCCGTTTCCAAAACAAGGTGCTTTAACGGAATTTGAGCTACTGTTTCGGCAAGTCCGCCATTTTTGAACGTGACAACCCCTCCTATGCCCAAGAGCATGTTTAAATCAATGGCACGCATAGCTTGGTTGATATCACCAGTAAAACAATGAAAAATCCCACGTAGCCTTTTATCGTTTATTCCTTCCAACACGTCAAAAATTTCATCAAAAGCATCACGACAGTGAATCACAATGGGCAAGTCATACGCTAAGGCCCACCCAATTTGGCGCGCAAATGCATCCTGTTGAGCGGATTGATACGTCTTGTCCCAATACAAATCCATGCCTATTTCACCTACGGCAACATAGGTGCGTGTGTTGAGTTGCTCGCAGACATGTGCAAGCTCTTCCTCAACATTTGACCCAACATGTGTGGGGTGTAACCCCATCATTAAATGTACCTCTTTGGGATATTGTTTTTTAAGACTATGCATTGCCGCAGTTGTTTCAGAATCAATAGCAGGTAATACAAATTGTCCAACACCTGAAGCCATAGCGCGAAGAATCATCTCATCACGGTCACCATCAAAGTCCGAAACATATAGATGCGTATGGGTGTCTATTAACATGATGCAAAAATATGGAATGCGCGTATCTTTAACCCATGATTCGTAGCTTATCTTACTTTATGCGCAACAAAGGGTATGTTCGCATTCCGCTTACCAAAACCCAATCGGGACATTATATATGTACTGTTATTTTAAATGGTATTTCTGGAACATTCATTGTGGACACGGGAGCATCACACACCTGCGTAGCCCTAGAAAAAGAAGCTCATTTTGCACTCACCTCCACCGAAGCCGAAAAACAAGCCGCCTCGGCAAGTAGCAACGATATGCACACCCGTCTTAGTAAAGAAAACCTTCTCCAAATGGGGGTTTGGGAGCAGCGAAAACAAGAGCTTATTTTATTTGATATGACCCCTGTAAATACCGCCTTAGCACAGTTTGAAGAAGCCCCCGTAGACGGCATTATAGGCGCCGATGTGCTACACGCTGCAAAAGCCGTGTTGGACTATAGGCGAAGTGGATTGTACCTTAAAAGTAATTTTTACTATCTTTAAACCAATCAAAGCCTCAATTATTACTTGCATGAACTACCACTTGGTTTTTTCATGGTTTTGGATTTCGAGGCTGCTTAACCATTACCATGAAAACATATATTATCCCCTCTATTTTGACACTTTTTGCAATAAACGCTTATGCGCAAATAACGTTTGAAAAAGGTTATTTTATTAATCCAAAAAATGAAAAAATTACATGTTTAATTAAAAATATAGTTTGGAAAAATAACCCTTCAAAGATTGAATATAAACTAAATGAAAGCGATGAGGTGCGTGTGGCAGCAGTAAATGAAATTCTTGAATTTGGTATTGATGGGTTTTCTAAGTACATAAGCCGTACTGTTGCTATTGACAGATCGAGCAATAACACCGACAAGTTAAGCAGCCAAAGAGCACCAAAGTTTAAACAAGAGGATTTATTCTTAAAAACACTCATTGAAGGAGATGCAAGTTTGTATATGTATGAAGACGGTGAACTAAGATGTTATTTCTACACTACATCTACTAAAAATATTGAGCAGTTGGTGTTTAAATTCTATCGAACAAACGCTAATAAAATTGGATTTAATACTCAGTATAAACAGCAACTTTTAAACAATCTCAATTGCTCAAAAATTACAATGAAACAGGTGGAGAATTTAAATTATCAAAAGAAGGATTTAATTACTTTTTTTAGTTTGTATAACGACTGTCAAGGGAAACAATTTGTGAATTATGAAGAAACTGAAAAACGAAAAAATATTAGTCTTACCATAAGACCTGGTATTTATAACTCAAAAGTTTATGTGTCTAATACTAATTTTTCATCAAGAAACGTAAATTTTGACAGTGAAGTTGGATTTAGAGTTGGTGTTGAGGTTGGATTTATTTTACCTTTTAACAAAAATAAATGGGAAGTTTTTATTGAGCCTACCTATCGGATATTTAAGGCTGAAAAGGAGATTCCCTCACATAATGTAACTGCTAACCTGAATTCTATAGAGCTTCCCTTTGGAGTAAGACACCATATGTTTTTAAACGATGGAAGTGATTTTTTTGTCAACGGAGCATTTGTTTTAGAGTATGGTCAAAATGCAAATATTGAATACAGCAACGCAGCAGGTATAGAAATTGGCAGAAGTTATAGCACAGCTTTTGGCATTGGGTATAAACATCATGAAACTTACAGTTTAGAACTTCGTTATCAAATGAATAAAGGGCTATTTGGGGACTATTTGCTATGGAATTCTGATAATAATTCAATCTCTATAATATTTGGGTATTCAATTTTTTAAGTCTAAAACATGGAAAACAATCATATCAATTATATTGAGTTTACTGCTCCAGATTTAGCACAGATAAAAACATTTTATTTGGACTGTTTTGGGTGGGTATTTACAGACTATGGCAAGGGATATACTGCCTTTTCGGAAAGTGGTTTAGAAGGTGGATTTGAGTTATCCACCAAACCCATTGTCAATGGTGCGTTGGTTGTGCTCTATCATAAAAATTTAGTTCAAATTCAACAACATATTGTGCAACATGGTGGAAAAATAACTAAAGACACCTTTACGTTTACTGGTGGTAGCAGGTTTCATTTCACAGATCCCGCAGGCAACGAACTTGCTGTCTGGTCTGATAATAGTTAAACCGAGTTAATCCTATTAACAAATAACTGTTATCTATAACTACCGCCCTAAAGTTCCAACGCCTTTTTTGCATCACCGTCCATAAGCAAAGTGATAGGGTCTTCAAGAGCTTCTTTAACCGCTACCAAGAATCCTACACTCTCACGGCCGTCAATAATACGGTGGTCGTAGGAAAGTGCCACATACATCATAGGACGAATTTCGACTTTTCCATTTACGGCAACAGGGCGTTCCAAAATGTTATGCATCCCCAAAATTCCAGACTGCGGCGGGTTAATAATTGGGGTAGACAGCATAGAACCAAATACCCCTCCGTTTGAAATGGTAAAGGTACCCCCTGTCATTTCGTCTACGGTAATTTGTCCATCACGCGCACGAATAGCAAGGCGTTTGATTTCGGTTTCTATTTCTCTGAAGCTCAAATCCTCTGCGTTACGTACCACAGGCACCATAAGACCCTTTGGTCCCGAAACGGCAACGCTAATGTCACAATAGTCATGTAGAATTTGTTCGTTTCCGTCAATCATGGAATTTACATCAGGGAATGCTTTCAGAGCACGCACCACTGCCTTGGTAAAAAAGCTCATAAATCCTAGGCCAACATCGTGTTTTGTTTTAAAATCTTCTTTGTATTGTGCACGAAGTGCAAAAATAGGTGCCATATCCACTTCGTTAAATGTGGTAAGCATGGCCGTTTCGTTTTTGGCAGCTACCAATCGCTCGGCTACTTTACGGCGCAACAACGACATTTTCTTTCTGGTTGTTGGGCGGTTCCCCACAGGAGTTCCCATTGACGGTACGGCTTTAATGGCATCTTCTTTAGTTATACGTCCGTCACGTCCGCTGCCTGTTATGGCATTTGTATCTAAGCCTTTTTCAGCCATAATTTTTCGGGCTGCCGGCGAGGCAGTTCCCGTAGCATAGGTTTGATTTGGTGTTCCCGGCGCAGCAGGAGGAGCAGCAACTTCCCCTTTTTGAGCAGTAGGCTTTTTGGTTTGACCTTCGGGCTTTGGAGCAGCCGTATCTATATGGCACACCACAGCACCTACAGCAATCGCATCGCCTTCTTCAGCTTTAAGAGTTATGATACCGCTTTCCTCGGCAGGGAGTTCTAATGTAGCTTTGTCAGAATCTACTTCAGCAATCGTTTGGTCTTTTTCCACATAATCACCGTCACTTACAAGCCATTCTGCAATTTCTACTTCTGATATAGATTCGCCCGGCGAGGGCACTTTCATTTCTAAAATCATAATTACTCTTTTATGCGTTAACGCATGTTGTCTTTGGTTTTGTCAAATACATATTCAATAATTTCTTGATGCCGCCTTTTATAACGCGCTGAACTTCCTGCAGCAGGTGCTCCGTAAAAACGTCTCGAAGCTACACGGAAATTTCGTGCCTGAGGTAAATGTAATAATAAATGTGCGTAAGCGCCCATATTTCTTGGCTCTTCTTGTGCCCATACCACCTCCGCTTTGTTGTATTTTTTTTGTAATCCTTCCAATGCCGCTTTGGGTAGCGGAAATAGCTGTTCTAGCCGTACTAGGGCTACATCCGTGCGTTGTTTTTCTTCTCGTGCATCTACAAGGTCATAATAGAACTTTCCCGTACACAGCACCAATGTGGTTACTTCTTTTACGTTGACGCTGTCATCATCAATAAGCGGCAGAAACTGACCGGTTGCCAATTCCTCTTTGGTAGAAATTGCCTTGGGGTGGCGCAACAAACTCTTGGGTGTAAACACCACAAGAGGCTTTCTAAAAGTAGATTTTAATTGACGGCGCAATAAGTGGAAAAGGTTTGCTGGAGTGGTAATATCGGCAACAAACATATTGTCTTTTGCACAAAGCTGTAAGTACCTTTCCATACGAGCCGAAGAGTGTTCTGCTCCTTGTCCCTCATATCCGTGCGGCAAGAAAAGCACTAGTCCGTTTTGCATTTTCCATTTGTCTTCTGCCGAAGACAAGTATTGGTCAATCATGATTTGAGCACCATTGCTAAAATCACCAAACTGAGCCTCCCAAATGGTTAGGGTGTTTGGGCTTGCCATTGCATAGCCGTAATCATATCCCATAACACCATATTCAGAAAGCAAAGAGTTATAGATATTAAAATTTCCTTGCTTTTTATCTAAATCATTAAGCAGCACTACCTCTTCTTCAGAGTCTTCAACTTTCATCACCGCATGGCGATGTGAAAAAGTACCACGTTCTACATCTTGCCCTGAGATACGCACATCGTGTCCTTCCAAAAGCAAGGATCCATAAGCAAGTAATTCGCCCATCGCCCAATCCAATTGGTTGCGCTCAAAGTACATGGCCTTACGATCGTCGACCAGACGCGTAGTCTTGCGGATAAATTTTTTGTCGGAAGGCAGTTCCGTTAATGTTTGGGCGACAACATCTAACTTTTGCAACGAAAAAGTAGTATCTACGTCGAGCAGCATATCTGCCTCTTTTCCCAATTGAAATCCTGCCCATTCATCCTGCATAAAAGGAGTAATAACAGTATTTGAAGCTTGGCGGGCATCTTCGAGTTTTTCTTCGAGAATTTTTTTATAATCCGCCTCCATTATGTTTAAATCGCCATGAGTGATAACGCCTGCTGCAATTAGTTTTTCGGCATAAATATCACGCGGATTTTTATGTTTGGCTATGGCTTTGTAGAGTTTGGGCTGGGTAAAGCGGGGCTCATCTCCTTCATTGTGGCCGTATTTTCGATATCCTAACAAATCAATAAACACATCACGAGAAAAGCGGTTTCGGTACGCTAGCGCAAAATGCATCGCATGAACTACTGCTTCGGCATCGTCAGCATTAACGTGCAATACAGGCGACAGCGTAACTTTTGCCACATCAGTACAATACGTACTGGAGCGCCCATCAAGATAATTTGTTGTAAATCCAATTTGATTGTTTACCACAATATGCACCGTTCCACCTGTATGGTATCCGTCTAGGTGTGCCATTTGCACCACTTCATACACAACTCCCTGACCCGCAATGGCAGCATCGCCATGAATCAGAATAGGCATCACTTTTCGAGTATTGCCTCCGTAATTTTTTTCTTGTTTGGCGCGCGCAATTCCTTCTACCACCGTATTTACGGCTTCTAAGTGTGAGGGGTTTGGCGCAATGTTCATGTTTACCTGAAATCCCGCATCGGTAAGACGCTTTGAGGTCCAGCCTAAGTGGTATTTTACATCGCCGTCAAACACCTCTTCCTCGTAATCTTTCCCGTCAAACTCACTAAAAATATCTTGTGCTGGTTTTCCAAAAATATTGGTTAGCGTATTTAACCGTCCACGGTGTGCCATGCCCACTATAAATTCCTCTACACCCTCTTTGGCAGCTCCCTCAATCAAAGCGTCAAGTGCAGGAATAAGTGATTCACCACCTTCGAGTGAAAAGCGTTTTTGCCCTACATATTTGGTGTGCAAAAAACTTTCAAAGGTTACGGCCTCGTTTAATTTTTTGAGAATATGCTTTTTTTCTTCTGGGCTAAAATTGGGGTGATTTCCGTTTTTATTAATCCATTTTTGAATCCAGCTTACACGCTGTGGATGTCGGATAAACATATACTCTAATCCGATAGATTCACAGTAAATTCTTTCGAGATGTACAATTATATCGGCAAGGGTAGCCGGGCCAATCCCAATAATTTCTCCTGCTGAAAACACGGTATGTAAATCGTCATGCGAGAGTCCAAAGTTTTCAATGGCGAGTGTAGGTTTGTATTTTCTACGTTCGCGTACGGGGTTGGTTCGTGTAAACAAATGTCCACTTCCTCGGTATCCATCAATGAGTTTAACCACTCGGAACTCTTTCTGTAAACTTTCTGGGATTGCCGTTTCGGCGTTTTCAATGCTGTTTTCGATGCCAAAGTCAAACCCTTGAAAAAAAGCGCGCCAACTAGGCTCTACACTATCGGGACTGATGAGGTATTGGTCGTAGAGCTGTGCAAAATGCGCCGTATGGGCTGCATTGAGAAACGAAAACTGGTCCATCGAAGGCAATTGTACAATACAAATGTACTGCATTTGTCTGTATTCGAACGTGTTTTGGTTGAAAAAAAAGTGTTTTTAACTATAGTAAAAAAATGTAGCTTTGAGCGTGTTTGCTTTAGTCGATTGCAATAATTTTTACGCTTCGTGTGAGCGCATTTTTCAACCCACATTGGAAGGCAAGCCCATTGCCATTTTGTCCAATAACGATGGGTGTGTAATTGCGCGCAGCAACGAAGCTAAAGTGTTGGGGCTGCCCATGGGTGCGCCTGCACACAAATTTTTGTCTTTTTTCAAACAGCATAACGTTCAGGTTTTTTCGTCCAATTATCCGCTCTATGGCGATATGAGTCAGCGCGTGATGGAAGTCTTACGACAGTTCACTCCCGAAGTAGAAGTATATAGCATAGATGAAGCCTTTTTGCATTTTGAGGGATTTCAGCATTACGACATGGAAGGGTATGCGCAACAGATGCGAAAACGGGTTCACAAATGGACGGGAATGCCTGTAAGCATCGGACTGGCTCCGAGCAAAGGACTTGCCAAAGTAGCCAATCGCATTGCAAAAAAATTTACCGAAAAAACCCATGGAGTATACGTGATTGATTCGGAGGAAAAGCGCATCAAAGCCCTAAAGTGGCTTCCCATTGCCGATGTATGGGGAATCGGACGAAAACACGCTCGCCGATTGGCACTTAATAACGTAGAAACCGCCTACGATTTTACGCAACTTTCGGACGATTGGGTACGTAAACACCTGAGCGTGGTAGGCCTTCGGTTAAAAAAAGATCTCGAAGGAACCGCTACCATTCCCATGGAATTGGTACCCTCGCCCAAAAAAGCGATTGCCACCACCCGCAGTTTTGAATCGCTTATTGACTCCTACGAAGAATTGCGCGAACGCGTATCGACTTTCGCTACCCTCTGTGCTGAGAAATTACGAAACCAAGGCAGCAACTGCCATGCCGTGGTTGTATTTGTACGCAGCAATCCGTTTATGCCCAATTTACCGCAATACCGAAACAGCATCCTACTTGCTATGCCCTTTGCCTCACAATCGAGTTTAACAATAAGCAGGTATGCATTAAAAGGATTAGAACAGCTTTACAAAGATGGCATTCAATACAAAAAAGCGGGAGTTATGGTAACGGGTATTATCCCCAAAAACAAACAGCAACTCAGTTTGTTTGAAAACGAAGACACGCGCCACGATGCGCTCATGCACAGTATTGACCAATTACACCGCAAGTATGGCCCGCATAAACTAAAACTTGCTAACCAAGACCTGAGTCGCACCTTTAAAATGAAACAAGCGCATCTGTCGCCGCGCTACACGACCGACATTAACGATATTATTACTGTCCGATGAAAAAAGCAACAACCTTACATTTTTACAGCCCCGATACCAGCAACAAACCCGATGTATGGCTTGCCGAAGAAGGCATTTCGGCAGGGTTTCCCTCACCAGCAGACGACTTTAAAGAAGTACGCATTAGCTTGGACAAAGCCGTAGTAAAAAACAAAGCGGCTACTTTTTATGCACGCGTAGCGGGACAATCTATGGTAGGTGCTGGGCTAGATGATGGCGATTTGCTCGTGATAGACCGAAGCTTAGAGCCCAAAGACGGCAAAATTGCCGTGTGCTTTGTGGATGGGGAGTTTACCGTAAAACGCCTAAAAGTAGCTAAAGACTGCGTGTGGCTCATGCCCGAAAACGAAGATTACAAACCCCTACAAGTAACCGAAGAAAACGAGCTTATCATTTGGGGAATCGTAACGCATGTGCTTAAGGCGGTGTAGTACTACAACCGGTCTAGCGGACTTGTAATGTTATTTTTTGAGACTTTGGTAAGGTGGGTATAAAGCTCTGTGGTCTTAATAGAATTATGTCCTAACAATTCTTGCACATACCGGATATTGATGCCATTTTCGAGTTGGTGGGTGGCATAGGAATGACGAAGCATATGGGGCGTTACCGCTTTTAGAATCTTGGCTTCCCGCGCATATTTTTAATAAAACTCTGTATGCTTTTTGCGGTATATATTCCACCGTTTTGACCCTCAAAAAGATAGTCTTTAGGGCGGTACGCCAAGTAGTATTGACGAAGGTTTTGGAGTAATGTTAGGGGCAAAGGCAATGCACGGTCTTTTTTACCCTTAGCAGCACGCACCAGTAAACGCATGGCATCAGCATCTATATCTTTTATTTTTAGTGCAATCACCTCTGAAACCCGCAGTCCACACCCGTAGAGTATTTTTAAAATACACCCATGCTTTAGGTTGGTGCATTGTTGAAGCAATCTTTTTATTTCAGAAACCGTTAAATACTTAGGAAGCGGTTTGGCTCTGCGTTTGGGGTAAAGTGGCGCGAGTTCTAGTTTGCGCTTGTAGTACAGCAAATAAAACTTGGTAATACTTGCCAAAATTTGCTTTTGATAAATAGCACTAATCCCGTTTTTGACTTGCAAGTGATGTATGAAATTTTGGATTTGAAGCACGGTTAGCTGTTTCAAATCATACCCCTCAAAAGCGCCCAAAAACTTGGCAAGTGCGTTTTTATAGGCTTTTATACTAGAGGGTGCATAGTGTTGTAAACGTAGTTTAAATTCAAAATCGTAAAGTAGGTTGTTGGTGTTGGGGCACATAACATTCGCTTTAGGTAAATCGATATTCAAGCTAAATATAGCCTATTTAATTGATTTACAAAAGCATAGCAAAATATCCCTAAAATGGATATACGAAATGTATATACGTTGGATATACGCAATGCGTATATTCAAGTGTTAGCAATAATTAAAACAAACAATATGTACAAAATCAAAAAAACAATTTTATTTGTCTTACTATCATTTATAGTTGGATTCACAAGCGCTCAAACTAAAGTTGCTCATATAAATTCAAGTGAACTTATTAGTGCAATGCCAGAAATGAAAACGGCTAAAGAGGAGTATGACAAATTACAAGACTCTTTAGAATCAGAGATTTACGGTTTAATTATAACACATAATGAACTAAAATCGAAAAGTTCTAATTCTAAAAAATTAGAAAAAATTGAAAAATTGATATCAGAAAAAAAAGCAGAAGCGCAAAAAACCTTAGAAGAAAGCTATACTAAATTGACAAAGCCTATTCAAGATAAAGCTTTGTCAGCTATTAAAAAAGTTGGAAGAGAAAATGGTTTTTCTTTTGTTATAGACAGTAGCAATGAATACGCATTTTTACTATCTGATGGAGAATCAACAGATATAATTGAACTAGTAAAAAAAGAATTAGGTATAAATAATTGACTTACTATGAAAAAAAGGATAGCTATACAAGAGATTAAAAATGCAATAGAAAGTGTAATTGAGATACCTGATGGAGTTGATGAAAAAACGGTTTATTCAGTAGACTTTAATCAAGACCCTTGGATTATTACTTTTTACAAATCTGCAACTGTCAGAGTACATACTTCAAAGGGCTATGCACCATATTTAGATTTAAATTGCGACCCTACCAATGAAATTGCACTTCATAAAAATCAATGGTGTGAATTAAAATATTATGGAGGTTGGGCTTTAATGACAAATGCGGATAGACGATAGTTAAATTATAAAATCATAATTATGGATAAAATCCCCCGCTGGCGCGAGGCTGTGTCTCGTGCCCCCCGCTGGCGCGAGGCTGTGTCTCGTGCCTTTAATCAATATCAATTACACGAATAAAATTTGTAAATTTAAAGCACCAATTCTTATGCATGAGTAGAAAGTACAAATTTCGTAATCCCGAGGCAGCCTATTTTGTCAGTTTTGCAACTTGCTTTTGGATAGACGTTTTTACACGTCAATGCTACTTTTCCATTCTTGAACAATCGTTAAACTTTTGTCGTAGCGTAAAAAAAATGTGTGTTTATGCCTATTGTTTTATGCCCAGCCATGTGCATTTAATTTTCCGTGCAGAAGAAGAAAACCCTACTGAAGTTTTACGAGATTTTAAAGCATTTACCGCAAAAGGGGTGTTAGAAGAAATTGAAGCACACCCACAAGAAAGCAGACAGGAATGGATGTTGGCTTTATTTGAACAAAACAAGCCAAGGCAGTTTTGGCAACACCACAACAAGCCTATTGAATTATGGTCAGATAAGGTGGTTAACCAAAAAATTTATTATGTACACATGAATCCAGTTCGGGCAGGGTTTGTTACTAGCCCTGAACATTGGAAATACAGTAGTGCAAAAAACTATAACGGATTGGCAGATAGCCAAATTGTTATTGATATTTAGATAGTATGAGTGATGGTAATTAATGAAAAACGTAGTAGTGGAAGTATTTTGGCACGAGACACAGCCTCGCGCCAACGGGGGAGCAGATAGCCAAATTGTTATTGATATTTAGATAGTATGAGTGATGGCAATTAATTAAAAACGTAGTAGTGGAAGTATTTTGGCACGAGACACAGCCTCGCGCCAGCGGGGGGTAAGCTGAAAAAACGATATGAAATTCGATAGAACAGGAATAATATTGTACACAATTGAATACCAAAAATGTGTTGAGTTTTATGAAAAAACAATCGGACTGACCAAAATGTTTGGAACGGAAAATCTGACTTGTTTTGAATTCGGAAATTCATATTTAATGGTTGAATTGGACGATGAATATGACGGAACTCAAAATGATTCAGAACGAATAAAAACTTGTTTACGAATGAACATTCCGAACGTGAAAAAACTGGTGGATAAACTGACCGAAAAAAATGTGGGAGTGGATTATCAAGAACACTCTTGGGGAACAGTTGCGAAATTTTATGACCCAGACGGAAATTTATGTGCTTTTAAGGACTCTGAAAAATTTGAGAAACAAATAGCTGACTTTAAAGCGCACTGAAAGAATTGTGAAAAGGAAAAAGCCTACGCACAACAATGTATAACCGCAATTACGGCGGATTCGACTACGTCCGAATCCACTCGGAATTGCTAAATACAGTGCCAAATCGAAAATTAACGCATATAAACCCGTAACTGACGGTTATACTATGAAAAGCACCCTTTACATTTCAGAACTAAAAAACAAGGTGTTTGCTAAAAACTTATTAGTGCCGTACCAGAACGCTCTAAAGTTTGCATTATCTGTAAATCCAACAACTATGCCCCTCCCCAAAGACTTGCTTTTAAAAGAAACGGTTTCTTTTAGCAGCTCTAGTTTTTCTTCAGCGATATATCCGCTCAGCAAAGGGGCTTTGGTGTATTGGATAGGGTTGTTGTAGCTGTTTTTGTCGGGGGTTACGAATAAGGTGTTGTTTCTAAACACCGCCATTTGGTCGTTTTTAATTCCAAAGTTTACGGGGTGTGAACGATCCAAGCGAACTTCAAAAATAGCCCCTCCTATGCCTTGCGCTCCTGTAAAATTCCTACGCTGTTCAAAGCTAATTCCAGAAGCTGTCAAAGGATTTTCTTTAAACTCCATTTCCATCAATTTGTTCTTGTTTACCCAACGTAGGGCATTTTGATAGGCAATGAGTGTGCCTCCGCCCTTTACCCATTCTTTTATGGGTGCAGCAAAAGCCTCATCAAATTGACCTCTTGTTTTTGGCAGAATAATGGTCGTATATCGACTTAGATTGCTACGCCCCAACTGCGCCACATCGAGTTTGGTTACTGGAATTTCGTAGCGTGTATCTAACAAATGCCAAATTTCACCCGCATCGTATGGGCTTATGCCTTCACCTACAATAAGAGCAACTTTTGGAAGTTTGACTGTCCTAAAATTATTACTCCCTAAATCGGGCCCCTGAGCCAAACCGCCCGTAACTCCTTCGATTGTAACATGTGCCTCCATGGCTACCGTTTGTAGAAATTTATGAAGGGCTTCACTGGTCTTGTTTTGGTTTTGAACAGGAATCATAATGGTGCCATAATCGAACTTTTTGTTATTTATCTTAAAAGGCTTCATCGCTACCTTAGCCCTAATTCCAGCTTCGCCAATTTTCTGAAGTGCTTTCGGGCTATAATAATCGCCCCATGCCATCAAATAGGCGTAGGAGCTGGCGTTAACTTCTGGTGAAGAAGGAATAGCAACTGATTGGGGTGGCTGTTCTGAGCTTTCCATATTGGCATTCATAGCATAGTCTAGGTTAAATGCCAAGGGCAGTGTCCATGCAGAAATGTCATAAAATAAGCTGTCCTGAAATTGGGTACGCGTTTCAAACATAGCCTCAATGAGTGCGCGGTTTTTTTGCTTTTTAGGAACCACATAAGCCGCTCCTTTTTTAAAGGATTTTCCTTCTATGGTTTGATCTGACGAAAGTTCGTGAACGTCAATATTATGCCGCATTAACATTTCAGCCAAATGGTAGCTTCTTGCCGGATCAGTAGCATCGCCAAAAACAATAGCATTTGAGCGTTCTTTTTGTGCCTTCGCTCGGTTGTCTTTAAAAAAGTTGTACTGATATTCAAGCAATTGCTCTCGCATATTATGCGCTGCTTTGAGTGTTGAAAGCCCTGTGGTCAGTTGATTTCTGATGGTAAAAGGAAACGTTAGAATTCCGTTGGCACTCTCCTGAATATGACCTCTTGAGCTAGCTTGTTCAAACAAAATACCAATGCTGCCGTTTATGTCTGGAAACGTTGATCCCTTACCGTAATAAAAATCATCATAACTCTCTTTAGAATAATACAAAGACCCAATGTTATCTAAAGCTTCAGCATGATAATTTCCGATTTGTTCGGTTAACTGCTGATTAAGTGCTGGTGTTAACGGGTGTGTTCTGGAGGGAATTCCGGGCTGGAAAAAGAAAGTGGCGTTGGTACCCATTTCGTGATGGTCGGTTAAAATATTGGGAAGCCACTTGTGGAATGTCTCAATTCGGGCACGAGATTCAGGTAGCTGAACAGGCAGCCAATCTCGGTTCATATCAAACCAATAGTGATTGGTGCGCCCCCCTGGCCAAACTTCATGGTATTCGCGGTCGTTGGGGTCTGGATTTAACCGCATGTTTTTGTTGGTATTGGCCCAATACGCAAACCGCTGCAAGCCATCGGGGTTGAGCGAAGGGTCAAAAAGAATAACCGTTGAATCCAGTTGATCGAGCGTTTCTTTTGTGTTTGATGCTGCCAAATGATACGCCAATAGCAAACTCGCATTAGAACCACTGGCTTCATTTCCATGAATTGAGAATCCTTGATACACAACTACAGGCCGATCGCTTCCAATGTTGTTGCCATTTGTAGCAGCAATATGTTGCTGCCGAATAGTTTCAATATTTTGATGATTTTCTGGACTTGTAATGGTCAATAACACCAACGGACGCCCTTCAAAAGTGGTTCCCCGATTTTCAATGCTAATCCGGTCAGATGCTTCAGCTAATGCGTACATATACTGAACTAATTTATCGTGGGTAATGTGCCACTCGCCCACTTGATGCCCCACAACAGCTTCTGGAGTGGGTATTTTTGGGTTGTACGCATGGTGCTCTTGAAGGTAATAGGCTAAAGAAAGTTGTTCTTGAGCAGAAGCAAATGTGGTTAGAAGGAGAAGTATCAAATAAAGGCGCATAGTGAAAGTTTTAGCACATAAATATAAAAAACACAACTATCATAAGGCTAATAATTGTGTTTATTGTCAGTATCTCGAGTGGGAAAGCAACAGGAAATCGATACACGACAATTTAGCGAACAATAATCCTTACTGAGAATGGTGCATAGTGTTGTAAACGTAGTTTATCTTCAAAATCGTAACCTAGGTTGTTGGTGTTGGGGCTCACAACATTCGCTTTAGGTAAATCGATATTCAAGCTAAAAATAGCCTATTTAATTGATTTACAGAAACTTATAAAAATATCCCTAAAATGGATATACGAAGTGTATATACGTTGGATATACGCAATGCGTATATTCAAGTGTTGGATTAAATTCAGCCTTTGGCTGACCAAAATCTCTACGATTTGCTTTGCAAATCCCCGATCTTTTGGAAATTTAATTCTGTATTTGGGCAAAACTTTTGTTTTACTCCTTCGACATCAAGCAACTTGAATTTAAACTCAAGTTATCAAATGAAAAGTTCAAATAATAACTCCTATTGTTTGAAAATATATTTTCATGTAATCAGAAGGAGTAATGGAACTGGAGGACAATCAATAGAAAGTGTTAATGAAGCTTTTAATATCTTAAATCAAGACTTTAATCCACATAACATTTCTTTCAATTGGGATAATCAAATAGATTATATTGATAATGATAGTTATTATAGTTCTCCAACTACTGCTATTTTCAATGTAAATAATCATCAAGATGGTATTGATATTTATTTGTATGATGATTCCTCAAGTGCAGGAGGTAGAGCAAATGGAGTTGGGCAATCTTCTGAATTTTGGGTTTCTGGTAGTTATTGGAAAACACCAAACAATCCATTGACAAGGTCACACGTTATTTCTCATGAAATGGGACATGTTTTATATCTTTGGCATACACATCATGGAACATATAACGAAGGAGGTAATGACAATCCTTGCCCTGAATTAGTCAATGGTTCTAACTCTGATACTTGTGGAGATTATGTAACTGATACGCCAGCAGACCCTCATTTACAATTTGATGTAAACCAATCAACTTGTGAATGGAATAGTTCTGGAACAGATGCAAATGGGGACACATATAATCCTGATGAGAAAAATGTGATGTCTTACACGGATGTAAATTGTATGGAATATTTTTCTGAAGGTCAAGGAGAAAGAATGAGAAATGCAATAAACACTTTACCCTATTTGCAACAAGTAGTAACTGATAACTGCTTAGTTCAAAAATTGAGTTCTATAGAACAGTTATGTTATGATAATAGCCAAACTTTATCGATTAGTGATATTTCAAATAATTCTACTACTTGGCAAGTATCATCGAATGTAACAATATTATCAAGTAATAATAGCTCAATTATAGTAAGAGCCACTTCATCAAATTCAACTGGTAATGGTTGGGTTCGAGCAATTTTGAGTAATGGAGTTAGTATTCAAGAAGATTTTGAAGTAGGTATTCCTGATAGAAATAAAATCACTATTGAACACACAACAAATACCAATGGAGACTATGTACTAATAAATAATATTTGGAGTATTCTAACTTCCTATCATCAAGACCACAATAATTTTATTGGGGCTGAATGGGATTGGAAATTCGAACCTGTTGGTGGCAATATGTCAATATTAACACGAAATGATATTAGTAACCGAATTGATGTGTCTGTATCTGGCGAAGGTCAATTGATTATAAAAACAAGAGTTTACAACGAATGTGGTTGTAGTCTATGGAAAGATGCTGCTTTTCAAGTCAAAAAATCTTCTACCAATCCTGGCGGCCTTTTTGATGGAATACTAAACAAAGGATTTTAATTCAAAATATAAAAATTATGAGAAAAATGATTTTAATTTTATCGATATTCTTCTTGATTACAGGATGTAATGAAGAAGAAGCAAAACAACAGGGGAATTCTATTTATGGTAAATGGAGTTTAATAAAATATGAACCTGGATTTTCACCAACAGAAAATTTTAGTGTAAATCAAATTTCTTGGAGTTTTGAACAGACTAACGTTTTAAAAATCCAAGTAGACAATACAATTAGCACCCCGCCAATAAAATCAGAGGGTCAATATGATTTTTCATTAAACGATAATCGTGTTACAATCGACAATGTGGAATATGATTTTTCAATAAATGAAAATACTTTGATTATCTCTGATGACCCTTCATCGGATGGTTTTAAAGCTACTTTTTTAAAAGCAACTGAATAAAAACTGTTTACAACACGGTATATAAAAAATAGCAGTTAAGTGCAAACTACAAAGTTTGTGCTTTTCTGCTATCTTTATTTCTAAACTGAAAAATGGCATACACAAATCTGCTACTTTTCATATACTAGCCGTTGGATTAAATTCAGCCTTTGGCTGACCAAAATCTCTACGATTTGCTTTGCAAATCCCCGATCTTTTGGAAATTTAATCCAACGACCTGCTAAACATAAAGGCATGGGCTATAACCCCCACTCTAAATATTTAAGTTAAAATGAAAATCAATACCCCATATCCGCTACAGTGCTTACCCGCGTTTTTACTTCTTTCACTATGCGCCCTGACATCGTGTAATTCTAAGCAATCGCATTTCCATGCTACAGACGAAATACAGCAGTTGATGTATGACTATAGAACTGCCTGGAAAGCGGGAGATAACACCCAAATTCTACAGCACCTCAGCCCAGATATAGTGTTGTTCCAAGCTGGAAAGAAAAGCACCCCAATTGTAGGAAAAGAAGCTGTGGAAGCGTTTTGGTTTCCAAAGGCTGATATTTCTTACCCAATTATTGGTTATAAAATAGCGCATGAAGATATCGGAGGGAGTAATAAAATTGCATACTATCAAGGTGTGTCAAAATTAACTTGGTATACCCTTGAAAACGGAATTGCTAAAGACACCACCCTTTCGGTTTCGGAGTTTACCAACATCTTAAGAAATGAAGATGGCGAATGGAAAATTTACCGCATTATGTTTAATCTAAAAGACCCCAATTATTCACGTTAATCAGAAGCTCAACACCAAAAAAAACTTCTTTTTACAACTCGCGTCCTAACGCATCTTTTTTAGAAGGGGTAATCCGAACAGGTTTAATATAAACAGGAGCAAAAGCACTAAGGTTTGCAAACCGTTGTGATTCAAACGCAGCTTGTGCTAAATCAGGCATTGCAGTAGCGATTGGATAGGTAGGTACAAAATGCCAGTTTGTGTTTTTGGGCAATATCGCTTTTGCTTTTTCTGCGCCTGTTCCCACAAAACAATGAGGTTGGTGAGCACCTTCGGAAAAAGAATCAGCGGTTAGAATATGAGCGTGAGCTTGCATTAGTTCTTTTCCGCCCACATCAAAAGTTGCGGCATACACCTCATCGCGCCGAGCGTCTAAAAGCGCCACTACTTTAGTGTGTTCCCAGTGTGGCGCAGCCAAAATCTGTAAGGTGGGTATAGCGATAAGTGGAATAGCTAACGCAAAACACAACCCTTTGGCAGCCACGCTGCCAATACGCAATCCTGTAAACGACCCCGGACCCTCGCTAACCGAAACCGCAGCAAATTGGTCGGGACTAATTGCAGCCTCAGTAAGGACCTCATCTATAAATACATGAAGCTGTTTAGCATGAGAAAAACCTCCCTCAAGTAATTGCCTAAATGCAATGATATCAGTGCCATTACTCAACGCCACAGAACATTGTTCTGTAGCTGTTTCTATGTGTAGCATATATGCCATGCGGCAAAAATACTACTTATAGCGTTAGTGGTATACCAAAGTAAAACTCTAAGACTTTAATTTTAAAAATCGCATCAAACTTGGCACGCAATTGAGCAGATACTGCAGTGTCATAGCGCTGTTTTGCTTGAGAAAACTGTAGCGAAGTAGCGGCTCCCGCATTAAATCGGTCTAGCGCATACGCATACGCTTCTTCTCTAGCTTTAGTGGTTTTTTGGGCAGCCTCATAAGACTTTAATGCGCCTTTGGCGTCATTATAAGACTGCAGAATGGTGCGTTCGAGTTGTTGTTTCTGCTGGTCTAGCAAGGTATTTGACCGTTCGACGTTAACTTTATTTCTTCGTACATTATTTTTAACGGAAAGACCGTTCAAAATCGGAATGCGCAAACTCAATCCAAAATTTTGACCGTCATTTTGTTTAAGCTGTTCGTTTATAGGCAAATGCGCAGCAATAGCGGTTTGTAGCTGTGGAACAACCACAAGCTCTCCAGTTTCAGCAACCGCACCAAAAGGCACATAAGAAAATGTTCCTGTTGGCACCAATCGGTCAGCATACGAAATACGCGTGTTGTAACTGTAAAACCCCGAAAGTGTGGGCTGATATGCAGCTTTAGCAAGTTGCAGGTTGGTTTCCGCAATTTCCACATTAGTCTCTGCAAGCATAATATCGTTTCGTGACCCAACTGCCTTTTCATATAACTCATCAGGGGTCTTGTCTAAAATCATATAGGCGACCATATCGTAGTCTTTTTCAGCAATCTGAAACTGCTCAAAATCATCTAAAAGCAGTAGTTGTGCCAACGAAATTCGAGCTAGATTATAATCGTTTTCTGCAGATACCACTAACTGTTCTTGAGTTGCTAAAGTGGCTTCCAATTCAAACAATTCTCCCTTGGGCAACCTCCCAACATCGACTAAGGCTTTTGTTTCTGCCAATTCAGACTTGGCAACCAAAAGCTGTTGATTTTGGACAGCCAAATTTTCTTTGTTGAACAATACTTGTAGATAGCCATTTACTACCAATAGCATCACATCTTCTTTCATGTCCTCCAACTGGTATTGGCGTGCCAAAATACCCAAATTAGCACCTAACAACTGAAAGACATTACGCCTGCCGTTATAAATTGTAATGCCCATGTCAAGCGACCCGTTTGAAAACTGATTAGTCATGTCTTCGAGTACGTTAGTGGTAAGGTTTCGGTTCAATCCTACATTCCAGGAATGTCCAGCCGATATATTAAGCGAGGGCAAAAAATTTCCAACCGCTTGGCTTTTATTGGCTTGCGCATCAAGAACATCCAAATAAGCTTGCTTGATTTGCAGATTGTTTTTTAATGCGTGTTCCACAGCGGCTTCTAAAGTCCACGGAACAACAGGCTCGGGTTCTTGGCTATACCCAAAGAACAGCGGAATAAAAGTTAATAAAAATACAATCCTACTCATCGTTCTCAGTATTTTCGTCATCATCACGTTCTTCAGTTCGATTCCATACTTTTACTTCTTCGTCTTCCGAAACACCTTCAATAATTTCCACGTTTTCACCATCGGAAATGCCAAGTTTCACTTCGCGACGCTCAAATTTCTGGTCGCCAGTCATAATTTCTACATATGGATCTTGTGTTTTGCGGTCAAACTGAATCAATGCTTCGCGTAATGCCAACACATTCTCTTTTCTGTCTAATACCAACGAAGCATTAGCGCTATAACCGGCACGCACAAAAATACTGTCATTAAGTACCATGTCTGCTTCAATCTTAAATTGTACTGCCCCCTGTTCTTCGGTCCCTTTTGGGGCGATAAATGTCAACTTCGCATCTAATTCTTGGTCTTCAATGGCTCCCAAACTCACTTTTAGTGGAGTGCCTACACGCAAAGAAGCCACTTCTGCCTCATCTACTTTACCCTCGAAAATCATCTTCCCCAAATCAGCAATTGCTGCTATGGTAGTGCCTGCATTAAAACTATTGGATTCAATAACTTGATCCCCTTCCTTTACCGGAATTTCCAGAACAGTTCCAGAAACAGTTGCTCGAATATCAGTGTTGGCGGCATTCGACCCACCAATAGAGCCTTCTTTAATAATCTTTAAGTCGGATTCTGCATTGAGCAAGTCTTGCATGGCTTGATTATATTGAAGTTCAACAGACGTAAATTCTACATTAGAGATAATCCCTTTATTATAAAGTTCTTTGTTTCTGTTATATTCTTTTTGTTGGGTATTGAGCGTTATTTGTGCTTTTTTAACACGTCCCCTTGCCGAATTTAGGTTTTGCTCATTAGGGACTACTTTAATTCGTGCAATAAGATCGCCAGAGTTAACTTTGTCTCCTTCTTCAACAAAAATACGGTCAATAATTCCTCCAATTTGTGGTTTTACTTCAACCTCATCTTCAGGGATAATTTTTCCAGTAACCACTGTTTCTTTTTCAATGGCCGTGCTAAATAGTTTTTCGGTTTTATACGTGATTGCCGCTTTACTGTTAGTCTTAGCAAAGTAGGCTGCAGAGAATAGCACACCGAAGACCAAAGCGGCGATCAATATGTATTTGGTAATCTTTTTCATATTATAGGGTTTTCATTATTATTCTTCTCTTAATGCGTCTATGGGTTTAATGCTCACTGCTCGTTGTGCAGGAATAAGTCCGATAAGTGTCCCCAACCCAACCATGAGGGCTAAAGCACCTAAAACAAATGTAATCGGAACCGTTGGATTGGTATACGGAAGGGAAGTGGTGTCTGCGGTCATGACGTTTATAATAGCCAATACAATCGCCCCTAAAATAATCCCCAAAATTCCGGCAATTAGGGTTAGAAAGACCGACTCAATGATGATTTGCATCTTAACTTCACCAGGAGTTGCGCCTAATGCTCGGCGAATACCAAGTTCTTTGGTTCGCTCTCGAACCGAAATCAATAAAATATTTCCAATGCCTATAACCCCAGCCAAAATGGTAGCAATACCAACAATTAGGGATAAAATGTTCATGCCAGATGAAAATCCTTTTACTCGGTTAAATACTTCTCCCAAATTAAAACTTCCAAAAGCACGCTCATCATCAGGGTGTACACGGTGCTTCACTTTAAGTGCCGCCTTAATGTCTTCTTCAACAGCTACCACATCTGCATCATCATATGCCGCAAGAGCAAACCAATCCACATTGTCTCCTGTATTGTAAAGTTTTTTGAAAGTGGAGAAAGGAATAAAAATATCGCTGTCGCTTTCAAAACCTCCTCCAGGGGTATATTTGTGTACACCTATTACTTTAAAAAACAAATTGTCAATTTGAACGTGTTTTCCAATAGGATTTTCTTTTGCTTCAAAAAGTTCTGTTTGGGTTCTTTCGCCAATAACACATACTTTTCGTTCTTCGTCAATATCTGCCTGATTGATAAATCGACCCCCTTCAAAAATGTCTTTGGATGCAATTTTTACCAAAATGGGGAAGTCACCATAAACCGTATAACTTCCACTTTTTCCACTGCGTTTTACATTGGCTCCATCACTTCCAAAAACACCGCGAGCAATGCGAGGGGCGATATATTGCAGCTGGGGAATGCGTTGAGACAGATACATGTTATCGTCTAATTTTAGTTGTAACCTGCGTCCAGTCCTAAATCCGTCATAAGGAATACTTGTTCGTTGCGCCCAGACAAAAAGACTATTTATAGCCACTTCTTCAAATTCACGCTCAAAACCGTTGTCTAAACCTTTTGATGCGCCCGAAAGAGCGATATAAATAAATATACCCCAAAGCACACCAATAACGGTAACTACCGTACGCAGTTTGTTTTTTTGAATAGATCCAAAAATTTCTTGCCACGTGTCTTTATCAAAAAGTGTTTTAAACATTATTCGTCTCTTAAGGCAATGATGGGTTTAATTTTAGCAGCGCGTCGCGCTGGAATATACCCTGCTATTGCGCCAAAAAGGATTAATATCATGGTAGCTCCAACAGCCGTATTTGTACCAATATAAGGATTGATTATAAAAAACTCTTCAAGCGAATCCCCAATAAGGGCAAGGACACCCACGCCTGTCAATAACCCTACATACCCTGAAAGGGCAGTAATAAAAATAGACTCGTGCAAAATCATTCCTACTACCGCTTTGGGAGTAGCGCCTATTGCTTTGCGAATGCCCAACTCTTTGGTGCGTTCTTTAACCACAAATACCATAATATTAGAAATCCCAATTATTCCTGCAAGAAGTGTTCCCAACCCAACAAAGGTTACTATAATCTGCAACACACTAGCGAATTGCTGGCTTTGCTTGAGATCTGCTGCGACATTGCGCACAAAAATCCCTCGGCGGTCGTTGGGAGCAATATTGTGCTTTTTACGCATAAATGTATTAAGCTTTTTTTCTAAAGACATAGCGCCTGCATATCCAAGTTCGGGACGAAAAGCTAAGATGATTTGGTCTATTCGGTCGTTGCTTTTTTCAATGCGTTGTCTAGTAGTATAGGGGATATAAATAAGGCGTTCTTCGTTATCGCCACCTTCGTCTTTAAAAACTCCTATAACCTTAAACGATATACCGCCTATATCGATATGATTTCCCAAAGCGGTTTTAGTACCAAATAAATCTCTTTCTACTAATCTTCCAATAGTTGCATATTTTGTTTTGTCATTTACATCTGATTCGTTGATATATCGCCCTTTGGTAACAATGGTTTTTTCTGCATATTGATGTCCAGGAGCAACTGCCCTTACCGTATAATTATTACTTTCTTTTCCGTGTTTTACAAGAGCGCCTCTACTAATTCGTGGCGTGATGTAGTCAATAAAAAAAGGGAAGTTTTGTTCAATATCTGTCAAGTCATTATTCTTAAAAATAATGCGCCTTTTAGCCTTAAAACCTCGAAATGGCTTTTCGGTTTGTCCGGGGTAAAGCCAAATAGTATTCGTAGAGTCGTCTAAAAAAAATTCTTCAAAGGCATTTTTAAGTCCATTCCCAAAACCAAATAGCAATACAAAAATGAAAATACCCATAGCCACAGTAAACCCCGAAAGCGCCGTTCGCAGTTTGTTTTTGCGAAGGGTAAGAAACATTTCTCTCCAGCGGTCTCTACTCCACATCTCGTTTTGCTTTTACTTGTCGTACTTTTTTATCCTCAACAATGACACCATCGCGGAGATGCACAATACGCTTACACATTCTAGCAATATCTTCTTCGTGAGTTACTATAAGAAGTGTTATTCCTTGATCGTTGATAGCTTGCAAAAGCTCCATCAACTCATAAGATGTATTGGTGTCAAGAGCGCCTGTAGGTTCGTCAGCCAAAATTACTTTAGGTTCTGACACCAAAGCACGTGCAATAGCAACCCGTTGTTTTTGTCCACCCGAGAGTTCATTAGGATGATGGCTTGCCCATGGTCCTAAGCCAACATGTTCTAGATACTTTTGTGCGCGTTCCTGTCTTTCTTTTCGTCCAACTTTTTGATAATATAATGGTAATATGACGTTTTCCAATGCTGTTTTGTACGAAATCAAGTTAAAGGACTGAAATACAAAACCCAAAAACTTATTGCGGTAGATGGCAGCTTTTGTTTCGTCAAGGTTTTTAATAGGGTTATTATCTAAGGTATAGGATCCGGAATCTGCAACATCTAACATGCCCAAAATATTAAGTAACGTAGATTTTCCCGAGCCTGAAGAGCCCATGATAGCAACCATTTCTCCTTCTTGAACTGTAAAGTTTATGCCCTTAAGCACATGAAGGGCGTTTTGGCCCATTGCATAGGACTTGTGTAAATCTTTGATTTCTATCATAGGGGCAACTTTAATGTTGTCTCAATATATAAATGAATAACGACATAACAGTGAATATGTTACGAACAATTTATTTTTTGTAAAACTGCTTGTAGGCAACATAACCTACTACGGCAACAAGGATGTATGGAATTACCATCAAATAGACAATCCCATCGTTTAAACTTTTGGCGGTTTCGGCATTAGCACCTGTTTCCAGTACTGCCCGACACATCGCGCATTGCATACCTAAAAGACCGTAAAAAAAAATTAAAAAAGATGCCATTAACCGTAATATGGAGCAATCATCAAATATACAATTACGCCCGTAACGGCTACATATAGCCATATTGGGAAGGTAACTCTGGCTAAGCGCTTATGAGACTTAAAATCACGAAAAGCAGCATACTTGTATGTAAATAACACCAATGGGATAAGCGCAATGGAAAGAAAAATATGTGTTACCAAAATAAAAAAGTACACATATCTAATAAAGCCTTCGCCGCCATAAGGAGTTGATTCTGAAGTAATATGGTAGGCAATATACATCAACAAAAAAAGTATTGACAAAAAAATATTAACCTTCATAAGACGCTCGTGGAGCGTTCGGTTTCTTCTTTTAATCTGAAGTACAGCTACCACCAACAGTATTGCCGTTAAACCATTTATGGTAGCATATATTGGAGGCAACATATCAAGGGGAGCAGCATTTGGTATACGTACCGTAAATAGTAGTGCTACTACAATAGGTATCACAATTGAAACAACGATAATAATACCGTTGTAAATACGGAGATTTCTTTTATTCATTATTAAGCAATTTATGAACGTCTTGAAGTAGCATATCCGTACCCTGTATGTCGAGTTCAGATTCGGGGATGCCTAAGTAGTACACAATAGGATTACCAAAACGATCCGTTCTAGAACGAAGGTAGCCATTTTGATCCACTAAGGCAAAATACCCCTGATGCTCAAAACCCCCTGCAACATTAGGGTTAATGCCTGCAAAGATGTTGAATCCGCTATTTGCCAAATCGTAAATAGCAGTAGCATCACCTGTGAGGAAATGCCAATTTTGACTAAATACGCCTAAGTTTTCCGCATACCGTTTTAGTTGTTCTGGAGTGTCTTTTTCTGGGTCAATAGTAAATGAGGCAATTCCAAAGTCATCCCTATGCCCATAAGCTTCTTCCAAACGCTTCATGTTGGCATTCATAATAGGACAAATCGTAGGGCATGTAGTAAAAAAGAACTCAATTACGTAAGCTTTTCCTAAAAAATCTTCGTTTGAAATTAGCTGATTATCTTGATTAGTAAATAAAAAATCTGGAACACGCTTGGCTTCCCCGTTTAATTCAATAAATGCAAGAGGCATTGGTGCGCTCAATCGTTTGTTGTCTACAATTGCAGATTGTTGAAATCGAGATACGATACGAGGAATAAAAATTATTCCAAAAACCAATACAATAAAAGCAACAGCTATATAGGTGTAACGACGCATTGTTATGGTTTTCTATTTTGGTTATATTTTTTTAACGCGAGCCTATACTCTGCCAAAATAACCTTAACATCATCCACCATATTGTTATTTATATCTGCAACCGAACGGGCATCATAACCTACAAAATCATCATCGTCTCTTCCGCGCAAATTGCCTTCTCTATCAATGATAAATACATAGGGGCTTGATAGGTTTTGGTCTAAATCTAGTGGTAAGTATAAGCTTGAAAAGATAGTATTTAACTGTTCAGGATTCAAGAAAACAACCTTCCACCGCGACATATCCGTTCCAGTGGTTCCTTCAAGTTCTGCTTTTAAGGCTAACGCTTCTTCCTCTGTGCCTTCTGGCAAAGCAATCAAAAACTGAAAGTCCTCAAACTGATAAAAGCGCTTATAAATTTTTTGGTTTAAATTTAATGCCAACGCCTTTTTATCTTGTAAATTATTTCCAAAGAATCCAAGAATGGTAATACGATCTTTAAATTGAATGTCCGAATATTGTCCAATTTCTTGTACTTCTTGGGTAAGCACAGGAAGCTTTGCAAAATGATTTACACCAGATGCAAAAAACAAATATACCACTAGTGGAAACACAAAAAGAATCACTAGAACGATATATTTTTTCATGGTTATTTTAGAAATTCCAACTTACAAACCCATTAAACATCACGCTGTAGATGTATTCGGCTTCAACAAGAAGGATAAAGATTAAGTAGGGAATCAGAATTAAAAGGGGTAGTACAATTGAGGAAGTAAAGCTGCGCCTTTCGTCGCGCAAATGCATAAAATCCCACGCAATATAATACGCCTTGACTATGGTCAGGATAATAAAAATCCAATTTAAACCCTTCATACCAAAAATAGGAGTCAACAAAATCGATGGCTTGATAATACCAAGCGCTACCTCAATTGCAGTAACAATAGATAAGAAAATGAGAACACCCCAAATTTTTTGTGCATTTGACTTAAAGGTTACAAGTCCACGGAAAATAGAAAGTTTATGTGCCATACTATACAAGATAAAAGAAGGTGAATACGAATACCCAAACAAGGTCTACAAAGTGCCAATACAATCCTACTTTTTCAACCATTTCGTAATGCCCTCGACGCTCATAAGTACCCAACAGCACATTGAAAAAAATGATACCGTTAAAAACTACACCTGAAAAAACGTGAAAGCCATGAAAGCCCGTAATAAAGAAAAAGAAGTCCGCAAAAAGACGATTACCATATTCGTTGCGAATGAGATTTGCCCCCTCAACCACATAAACAGCCTGAGTAATCTTAGCTTCAGAGGCTGCTCTATCTAGCACAATTTTATGACCCGTTTTAGCATCTATCATTTCCGTTTTAATTCGTAAATCGGGGTGGGTCAAAAACCCTTCTTGAACCTCAGCAACGGAATAGGTAGGAAGCTTGGCTTCATCAACATACCAAATGCCGTTATCAGCTGAATGTTGTGCGCGGTCCTTTGGTTGTGAGGCTGCAAACGAAGAAAGAGCTACACGCTTGCCCGAATCCGCAGAAACAAATTGTAAAATTTGTCCGCCCTTAGTTTCAAGTGCGCCGTATTCGCCTTTAATAAAATTCTTCCATTCCCAAGCCTGAGAACCCACAAATACCGCTCCGCCAATAATCGTTAGCAGCATGTATACTGCAACTTTGTTTTTCTGCATTTTATGTCCTGCATCTACTGCTAACACCATTGTCACCGATGAGAAAATCAGAATAAATGTCATCAATGCCACATAATACATCGGGGCATTTACTCCATGTAAAAATGGAAAGTGATGAAAAACTTCATCAGCGATTGGCCATGAGTCAATATTTTTAAATCTAGAAAAGCCATAAGCGACTAGAAAGCCTGAGAAAGTAAGGGCATCTGAAACAATAAAAAACCACATCATCATTTTACCATATGATGCATTTAGCGGTTTATTTCCTCCGCCCCATACGTTTTCGTTTTCTACTATGTCTGTTGTTGCTTCCATATGTGGATAATGGTTAAATTGAGTACAAAATTACGTATTAAACTTTATCTTAAAAAGAATAAGAAGACAAATAAATAGAGCCACAAAAACCCTAAAAAATGCCAAAAGGTATGTGCTAAAACAAACCCCAATGGGTTGTCAAAGTAACGCCCTCTTAGATGGTTAGCAAGCACTATAAGTAACACCACCATTCCACCTATAAGATGTGCAAAATGTGTAATTACAAGTACATATAAAAATGAAGTGGTTACGCTGCTTTCTGCCCCTGTAAAGTAATACCCCTGTGCCACAATAGCGCTAAACCCTGCCCATTGTGTTAACGAGAAAACTACCGCAAGGACTAATGTGATTAATGTAAAAAGGGTAACTCCAGCAGCATTTTTTTCCTTTAATTTAGAAAAGGCTATCCAAAAGGTAATACTGCTAACAATGATTACAATTGTGCTAATAAAAAACGGCATTGGAAGCTCAAAATTTGCAAGCCAGTCGGGGCGGGATTTGCTTACCACATAGGCACTAGTTAGCCCAGCAAACATCATGGTCATACTAATCATGGCAAACCACAGCATCATTTTCTTGGCTTTGGCCTGAGGCGTTAAAAGGGAAGGATGGAAACTCATTTATAAAAATTTATCTAAAACATATATCCATTGTACTACTGAAATGTAAACAATGCTTACTACTAGTAATTTTGTTGCATTGGTTCGATCCAGATTACGATATAATGCAATTCCAAACCATAAAAATACAAGCCCTGCTAAAAATACAGCAATTGCAGCCGGAACTGAAAGTAGTAATGCGCCACTGTATCCAAGAACAGGAAAAACCGAAATAACAATTGTCCATAAGGTATACAGCATAATTTGAAGTGCTGTTGCCCTATCTGGCTTGCCTGTAGGAAGCATGTTGATTCCTGCACGTTTATAATCATCGTGCAAATACCAGCCTATTGCCCAAAAATGTGGAAACTGCCAAAAAAACTGTATCATAAACAGTACGCCCGGCTCGACACCAAAACTACCTGTTTCTGACACCCATCCCAACATAAATGGGATTGCTCCAGGTATGGCACCTACAAATACCGAAAGTGGCGTAACCGTTTTAAGAGGGGTGTATGCGCATGTGTACAAAAACACCGAAATGGCACCAAACATGGCAGTCCTAGGATTAAGGTAATAAAGTACCGCTAATCCTAAAATAAGCAAGAAGGAGGCAATAACAAATGCTCTATAAACCGTCATACGTCCAGAGGGTATGGGACGGTTTTTGGTGCGATTCATTTTAGCATCAATATCTTTTTCGATAATTTGATTGTACGCATTTGAAGCACCTGCCAGACCATATCCTCCAACGGTTAACAAAAAAATATGCCAAACACTTGGCGAAGAAGCAGCTAACAAATATCCAGCAATTGACGAAAATACTACACTCAACGTTAAGCGTACTTTGGTTAACAAAAGTACATCTGCCACTAAAAGTGAAAGACTAGACGATTTTTGAGTATTTACAAGCATACAGTACGTGCAACTAGGGCTGCAAAGATACTGTACAAAAGCAGCTTACGCAACGTAAAACAAGGCTTGTTAACTGTTTACTGCAATCTAAAATTTATTGGGATGCTATAAGGAACGCGGACAGCTCGGCCTCGTTGCTTTCCAGGTATCATTTTGGGAAGCTTAGCAATGATGCGCTCTGCCTCTTTTTGTAAATTCTTATCCGGCCCTCGCGATCTGACTCCTGTTATAGTGCCATCTTTATCAATGATAAAAACAACATGAACCCTTCCTTGTACACCCATTTCTTGTGCAATCTCAGGATACCTAAAATTCTTATTTATATGACGCTGTACTTTATCTTGAAAACACTTTCTACGCTCCGATTTTGGTACATTTTCGCACCCCGGAAAAAGGGGGACATCTTCTATAATAGCAAAGGGAACGTCAACATCTACTTCTTCTTCTAAGACTTCTACTTCTTCAATAATTTCTTCCTGTGTAGTTTCAGTAGATTCGATTACGGTTTCTTCAACCTCTTTCTCATCTTCCACAACTTCAATGACTTGAGGTGGGGGTGGTGGTGGGGTTTTAAGCTGCTCCGTTAATGGTACCTCTTCTTCATCATCGTCGGCAACATCAAGAACACCAATGTCAATAGATGATTTTTCATACGTTTTGTGCTCTACAAGACGCCAAGACACAAGAAGCATAACACACAATCCTATAGCAAAATACAGACTGCTGTTTTTTATTAAATCTTTTTTTGGATTTTTTTTTGGCTGCATAACATAGGTGTTTAAGATTTGTTAAACCAAACATACAAAAATTCTGCCAAAAAAAACCCGACAGTTGTCGGGCTAAGATTTATTGTAAACGAAAAGTAATTGGAATACTAAAAGGAACACGCACCGGGCGTCCTCGCTGTTTTCCAGGTGTCATTGTAGGAAGCTTAGAAATAATTCTGTTGGCTTCTTTTTCTAAATTTTTATCTGGTCCTCGTGTTCTAATACCCGTGATGGAACCATCTTTGTCAATGACAAACTGCACGTAAACCCTTCCCTGGACACCCATCTCTTGGGCGATTTCAGGATAGTGGAAATTTTTAGCAATGTGCCGTTGAATTTTCTCTTGAAAACACTGTCTTCTTTCAGATTTTTTAACACGCTCACAACCAGGAAAAAGGGGCACATCTTCAATGATAGCAAAAGGGACATCAACATCCAGATCTTCTTCTAAAACCTCTACTTCTTCTATAATTTCTTCCTGTGTGGTTTCTGTGGACTCGATAACGGTTTCTTCTACCTCTTCCTCATCCTCAACAACTTCAATAATTTCAGGAGCTGGGGGCGGCGGTGGCGGTGGTGGGGTTTTAATCTGTTCTGTTATCGGCACTAACTCATCGTCGTCGTCATCAACATCCAAAGCTTCATAACCATACCTTGATTTGTCATAGGTTTTCCATTCAATACTTTGCCATGCAATAAAGAGCACTGCGCAAAGCCCTATAGCAAAATACAGGCTACTTTTTTTTCTTAAGTCTGCGTTTGGATTTTTTTTTAGTTGCATTAGAATTAATTAGGTTCTGGCTAAAATAATAATTTTAATTTTTAGTATAGTAAATACTTCTATTTACGTATACCAATCTATGAAATAATATCTTTATATGCTTCGTCTGAAAGCAATCCTTCAATTTCGGAGGGGTTGCTCAATTTTATTTTCACTATCCACCCTTCCCCATATGGATCGTCGTTCACCAATTCAGGCGTATCTTCCAATGCATCGTTAAAAGCAATTATTTCGCCCGATAAGGGTACAAACAAATCGGATACCGTTTTTACGGCCTCAACGGTGCCAAAAACCTCCTCTTTAGATAAGGTTTCCCCAACAGTTTCTACCTCTACATACACAATATCACCCAGCTCACCTTGAGCAAAATCGGTAATACCTACAATAGCTTCATCGCCATCAATAAGTACCCATTCATGATCTTGAGTATACTTTACTTCTTGTGGAATATTCATGTTAGAATTTTGGTTACAAGTACTGCAAAAAATGTTTAATTTCCAAAATTATAGCGCAAGGTAAATCCAGAGCGAATATTGGTTTGAGGAAAGGCTGTAGATATGGCAAATTTTGAGAACACATGGTCGTAGAAGAATAAGGCGGTAAAGTTGCGTGAGAGCGCATAATCAGCAGAAACTTTTAGCGACCAAATGCGTTGCCCGGCAGTAACTTGATCGCTCATCAAGTCTAAGTTTCTAATAAGGGTAATATTATCCCTAACCGAAAGGTCTCCTTTGATGTTTATATCTCCTTTTAAATTAGTAGCCCTACCCCCTATATTTGTCTTAAACTTAACATTTTTAATGCGATATCCCATTCCTACTATCCATTCATCACCCGAGGTTTCAGTAAGTAAATTGTTGTCTAGCGATAGCGATAATGCCCGGTCTTTTCGAATTTCTGTCGAAAGTTGTAAATTGTTTTTAAGTTCAAAGTCCAACTTAAAAAGTGGATTAAATTGCTCTACCAAGTTTACGTTCGTGTATAAAATTTCGTTCAAGTAATTTCCCGACTGATCTGTCTCGTTAGGCTGATATTCCAGATTGGTTGCAAAAGCATTAAGTGTATGGCTTGCTCGATAACCGTGTGAAATTGCAAAACGATTAAATCGTTTTTTAAAGGACTTTAAGCGCATGAAACCGGTATATTGAAGATTCCAATTGGGAAGTGGAAACGAGCGAGTTGCTTTTGTTGTCACATTATTTGGGTCTGCACCCGTATAGGCTGATAAAAAGGCTGGAATCAATACCGCTTGATTGTTTTTGCCATAGCCTTTAGGGTAGCCATCGTCATCTAAATCGCCTGCGGGTATCCCGCCTGCAGCAGCCAAGCGTTGGGCAATAACCAATCTGTTGTTTCTTAAATCTTCAAAGGCTTGCGAGTCCAATCCATTTCCGCTAAAAGCTGTGCGAAGCATAATGGTAGAAATTTCAAAATTTCCGAAAAGACGCGGAGATAATGCATTATAAACTCCATTTACCACGCTATAGTTTTCGGCATTATTTTCAGCATAGCTTCGGTTTCCAGTAAGGTCTAATTGTAATCCCTGAAGCAGCCCTACGGTGGCGTTGTAACTCATTTCGGTATTGCTTACTGTTGTGTAGGCTTGATTAAAGTTGGGGAAAGCTGTAAGCCAACCTTTTTTTGCAGCTTCGAAACGAATGTCTTTCTGTTGTCCCATGGCAAAAGCCAAACCAGGATTTTGTGTGCCTAAAAACCCAATGTTTTGTGTGTAGCCCGGAAGTACTGTTCCATTATTTTCACTGTAACTAAATTGTATTCGCTCCAATGCAGTAACTAGCCCCACAAGAGTGTTTTTGATTTTCACCACTGGTTTCTTTTTGGCAGCATTACCTGTTTTCTTTCTAAGATTAAGTGCTGAATATAAAGTTCTCATGTTGGCATTGCCATTCCACTGTATCGTATTCGCATTTTGTAAGGTGTGAACGATTCCTAGGGTATTGTTGTTTTCGTCGACCACATCCGCAAGAGATGACGATCCGCGTTGCCAATTGAAATTCCCACTGTAAGAATATGTTGCGTCAAGGAATGAAAGAATTGGAATAAGTTTAAAAGGCAATTGGTATGTTGCTCCAATAGATTGATCAAAACGATCCATTTGCCCTATATCCCAAAGACCGTCCCATATATCGAGTTCTTTATTAACCCGTGTAGTTCCAGCAGGACCGTCTTCCATATAATTCCTAACAATATTTCTGCTTGAAGCCGAAAAGTCCAAACGAAGAGAATTTGTTAGGTTGTGATTAACGGTAAAAAGCCAGTCAAACAAATAGTTACGTTGTTGTAAATCGGGCAACGCAATCTGATTTGAATTATCTATACCTTCTAAATATACTTGCCTAAAGCGCTGATTTTGGAATGTTCGGTTGATGTTAGCACCAAGTGACACCGAACTGGGCATGAGATTAAAATTTAGTTCTGATAACCACCGTAAATACTGTTTTGATGCTATTGCCTCAACTTTAGCTAGTGGTTTGACTGAAATTGGCTTAAACGAATAATTGTATCCCCCGCCCAAACGCACATTTTTATAGGCATAATCCTCAATTTCAAAATCGCGGCGTTTTTCTTCATTATAAGAATAAGAAAAATCAAAGTTTTCAATGTCGAAAAAATTCTCTTTGGCTTCGCTATTCCGCTGTTTTCGTACTCCAATTAGGTTTATACTTTTAAGTTTAGAAACACTAATTGCCTGTTCACGAATAGAGTCTCGTTGCGATTCACGACTTGCTGTATCTAATCGGTCTTGTAATTTTATGTCTCTGTAATACGGGTCGTATTTTGGTGTGATGACTTCCTGATTAAAGCTATAGCTTACAGGTAAAACCAATCCCCATTTTTTTGGAAACAGCATTCCTGCATTTACACTTGTGGTAACCCCATAGGAGCGAGTATCATCTTGACTACGTTGATTTGGCGATTGATCAATAGATCCAAAACCAACCGTTGAAATTCCACCATTAACGGTAACATTAGCGAAGTCGGCAAGGTTAGCATCTACAGTTCCTAAAGCTGCCCAGCCCCCTTGCGAATCTATCTCTGATAATCGCAACTCATTGAACCAGACCTCACCACTTAGTTTTTCACCTACTCCGGTATTTGGATTTTTTATCCCTACAACCAAGGTCCGTATGGCGCCCAAAGTAGGGTTTCCTCTAACTGCCAATTTATATTTTTTATCTCCGGGAAGGGTCGATATCGGGGTAAACTCATTAATAGGGTTTAATTCTTCATCAAAATATGTAGCTCCTGTAATTTGACGGTTTGAAATTGATTTTGCTTTTAATTTGGTAAGTAAATCCACAGGAATGTCAATTTCATTACTCGCATTTTGCCATATTTCTTCAGCACTCAAATTATTGGAAACCCCTGCCGTGAATGCCGTGGGTTTAAGGGGAATTTCAATTTGGTAATAATTCTCTGTGATATCTGTGCCTAATCGTACAAATGCTACGATGCGCTTATCGAATTCATCTTGAGCGCCCTCACCCGGAAGTGGGTTTTCTCCAGTGATGGATTCGGCGTGTAAGAACATCCGCAATCTTTTGTATTGACGCATATCCAAATCGATATGTTTATAAACACCTTCACCATCTTTTGGCTCTAAATCTTTAACTCTTAACGACAAGGATTGCTCATTTTCACGAATAAGATTGTTATAACTATTAAGGGTTTCGCGCACGATTCCAGGAGGGAGTTTATATCGAATGGGCGTTCGAGTTTCATTCTCTAAAATATTCACTGCACTTACCTCAAGTTGTGTATTTGGGTACGTAATATCTTGATTGTTCAAAGAAGTGGGAACTCTTGTCCAATCGGCACGAACAACATCTAATGTGCCAAAACGAAATACTGTAGGGTTTTTGAAGCCAGTTACCAACATACGCATAAACCGAATAGAACGTAAATCTTCCATTCCATTTATGGCTTCAAAATAATTTTGATAAGATGGCGTTTCATAATAATCGGGTACCACAGGAATACGGAATTGCAACCAACGTGCAGTTATTACCTGTCCGTTTGGAAGTTCAATATTATCGGTCTCGCGAACATCAAATAAAAAGGGATGTGACCCCACCTGCATGTTTTTACCTATAGGAATACGATACTGAAAATATCGATCAATCGTATTCATGGTGTTGTCCTGATTTAAGTCTTCGGCATCGGGTGTGGTATATGATCCGCGAAACTGCTCGGTTACCTCTAAAGGAGAATTTCCTTGTGTCCCATTGTAGTTTTTATATCGCTCTAAGATAGAGCCGCTCCCTTGTCCAAAATAAGAGTAGTTATCTCCTGCAGGATCTTCCGCTGGACCATTAGTATATATAAGGCGTTCTTCCTCATCCGTAAGTCCATCCAAACCAACATCTTGAAGTGCTCGGTTTCGACCATCTCCATCAAAAGCATATACAAGCGACTGAGTTGCGGGGGTAACCCCCCATGCTGTTGTGTAAGTTGATGTGTTTTGTCCAGAGGCAGGAAGGCCATTTTCGTATTGCTTTCTACCATCCTTAAGTACGTCTTCAGATATGTTCCCCAAATGAAAAACCAACTCCCCCAAATCATTGGTTGCACTAGTTTGCTCTGAAAAGGTGTCAAGTAGCCAAAATTCGATATACTCTACATTAGATTGACTAAAATCAGTTGAAGACATGGCTCGAGTAATTCCTGCCCAGTTATCCTCTGGGGTTGTACCAAAAGCTGGGGCATTGTTATATGGACCTCTTTCGGCTGGATAATACGCCATATCAAAAGTATATTGTACCGTTGACTGTCCTTGAACGACATCTTGTTGTGGGAAAATTTCGTCCACAAAAATGCGTCGAGTAGCATTATTCGATAGGTCGTTGTCTGATATACCGCTTGGTCTTCTTCGCGAATAAAATAAGGGATCGATATTATACCATGACAATTTTGCTCGCTGATAACCTCCACTGATATCATCAACGCCAACGTTTCCTCCTATTATTGGGAGTTGTTGTGATGGTGCCGGCACACTTGACAGGTACCAAGAATAAATGTCACGAATATCAAGGTTGGTTTGAGTTCCTTCAAAATCGTCAATGTAGGTAGTAACAGCATTATCAAGTTGTGTGCCTTTAGGTGCGCCAACTTGCAAATAAGCTGCCTCGGCACGGATGGATACGTTTGATGGTACTTGCGTGTCAATGTTTGGAAGTTTATTCACCATTCTTGTGAGAAAAGGAATTTCTTTGGAGAACGTTCCGCTAAGTCCAAACATACTATTATTTACAGGCTCCGTACCATAGTTTGCTTTTTGGGTAAGAGGACGTTCGCTTAGACGCATGTAGGTTCCGCCCAGTAGTAAATCATCGTTTACTTTATGTTCAGCAGTAAAGCCCATAAAGCGCCGGTTTTGCTGTCCAAAAAGCGAGTTGCTTTCGGTTGATACTTCAATTGGTATATTGGAGTTTTTGATGCCTTCATTGAGAATAGTAACACGACCAAGTTGGTAATTTACGGTGTAGTCCAAACCCTCTTGTAACAATCGTCCCCCAGCTGTGACCCTAACTGAACCGCGCTGTACATTAAATGCGCCCAATGCAATTCCTTGTCCTCCGCCTGAGGACTTGTAGCGCCCTTTTAACTCAAATTTATTATAGCGTTGATAATCTGCGGCATCGGCTTTTGTTATGTCATACATCTCTTTAAAGACATACTTTTTTTGGTTTTGATTATACCGATTCCTGTCAGAATAGTCCTCTTGAGGGTCATTTGATTTTAACAACTCAAAAAGATACTTACCAAAGGGCTCTATGCTAGGAAAAATAATCTGTCCTTGTTCTGGGAACACCGTAATTCCACTGACAAAATCAAAAAAACCATCGCCTTCTGCTACTGCATCTTGATATACATTAAGCTTATCTAAACCAAATAAATTCAATAAAATACGTTCATCTGTACCCGCTGGCCAAGAAGCTTCGTCCTCTGGGCGAATAAAGTTGGCTGGAGAGGGGTCGGTGTACAAAATATTGAATACAAACTCTTCTTGTTCGAGCTGAAAAGCGCCAATGTTATAGACGTTTTTCATCATCAAATCAAACACGGGTTGTGCTACATCAAGAACAGAGCTTTTAAGCATTTTTAGAATAAGACTGTTGTTGTTAACAACAGGGGCTACATTTGACCCTGCAATTGTTGTGGCCGCTACACCATCGCCCGCAAACTCTCCTACTTGATACGCCTGTCCATTTACTGTATATTGGAATGCCACTGCCAATACTTCATCATTATTGAGGGGTTGATTTAAGGAAATGTACCCTAATTGTTCATGAAGTCTATATTCCGATGTGTTTAATTTTCTTGCGCTTTCCAGTAACGCATAATCTCGTCCTTCGCTAACTTGTGATGACAAAGTACCAAAGCCATTTTTTGCAGTGGCAATATCGCGAATATCATTTGTTAGCAAACCTGCCCCCCCAATTGCCAAAGGGTCTAGTTTGTTTGCTTCGTTGGCGGGAAATGCACTTGGTGAAGCATTAAAAAATCCCGTTGTCAAATCGTCGAGTATTGTAGCTTCAGGATCTGCTTCACCCAAATCCTGTAAGGCCAATACGTTACGCACATTATTGGTGCGCGACGAACGATTGGTAACCCATACTTCAAGTCTTGTAATTTGTATAGGTGAATTGACATATGGGTACGTTTTTACGGATGAATCATAATTATCCTTAAAATACTGAGCCAAGAAAAAGTGTCGGTTATCTTCATAATCTAAGGCAAATAACGAAAATTCTTCTAGGGTTCCTTCGCCATTGGTTTGAATGGTTTGTGTTTGGGAACGTTGTTCAGAAATAACGGCAGCAATATTGGTATTGCCAAATTTAAGCTGTGCTTTAACCCCAAACAGACTCTGTGCGCCAGATATCAAAGAACTGTTTAGTGGCATGTTTACATTTCCTACTTCAAGTTTTTGAAGGATGCTATCTTCATTCCCACTAACCCCTTGTTCGGCTAGGTTTTTGCCCTTATTTATTAATTCTTTTCCTTTATTAGCCAAGTTTTTTCCCTTGTTAATGGTATTAGTAACCTTGCTGGGAATCAAATCTTCGGGAAAAAAGTCTAACTTAATAATTCGTTGAAAATCAAAAGTTGATTGGGTATCGTAATTAGCATTTACTTTAAGTCGGGTTCCTATGGTTCCTGAAAGGCTTAGGTTAATACGTTGATTAAAATCAAAATTTAAGCTACTCTGATTTCGAGGAGACAAACTAGGATTATCTGACTTTTGATAACGCAATCCCAAATCAATACTTGCCGATCCTTGGGGGCGTATATTGATCTCATTACTTCCAAAAATTGTTTCGAAAAATTTAGCGTTAACATAGTAGTCGGGCAACAAATCCTGTTGGGTTTCTTGATCATCATCAATACCTGCTAGTGCTTGCTGCTTTTCCCTAATATATGCTCGTGTTTTTTCGGTCATTACTCGATTACGGTACTCATTAGGGGTAAGCACTAGGGGTTGCTCGGCGTTAATTTCTCCTACTTTAACATTATAGAAATATAAGTTTAGTTTTGGGTCATAGGTATATGAACTTGCAAATGACGTTGGTTTATGCTTAAAGGCAATCTGCTGTAAGCTTTGTGCCAATAGCAAACTGTCTTTATTTGTTTTGTTTTGACCAAACACGTAAGAGGCACTAAACGCACAAATAAGAATAAAAAATAAGCCGCGTTTGCTATAGGTTTTTCCGTTCATTATAGTTTGTTGAGCGCATTTTTAATAAGGCGTTCTACGGGCATACTAGGCTCTACTTGCAACAACGCATCTACTATTTTTTGTGTTTGTTTTAATGGGTAGCCTAAAACACTCAATGCAGATAACGCTTCTTCTCGATGCGTATTGCTTGAAAACACTGATATTTCACCTTCTTCAAGTAAGCCCGTTACTTTATCGCGCAAATCAACAATAACGCGTTGAGCGGTTTTAGCGCCAATGCCTTTAATTGCTTGGATAGCGACCACATTATCCGTTTGTATAGCTTGTACAACCTCTAGAGGAGTCATAGAAGACAACATCATGCGCGCCGTGTTGGCGCCAATACCACTTACGCTAATCAATAAACGAAAAACGCTGCGCTCTACCTCTTCCATAAAACCATAGAGTGTATGCGCATCTTCACGAATTTGATGGTGCGTGTAAATACAAATGTGTTCATCTTCAGGCAAATGTCCATAAGTATGAAGGGAAATATGAACTTCATATCCAACGCCGCTACAATCTACCACCAAAGTTGTAGGGGTTTTACTAACAAGTCTACCGTTGAGTTGTGTAATCATGGTGAATTTTAGGGTATAAACTTCGGAATAAAAAGGTTTATACCCTAATAGCCGCCAAAGTAATCAAAAAAGAGGAATTTTCCTTCTCTAAGTGCTATATTTTTGGTCCGTATTTTGCCAAATTCCTAGCCTTATTAGTTTGGTATTGCTTAAAGTTTTTAATAAATAGTAAGGCAAGTTTTTTGGTGGTTTTCCAATACTCCTCTTGATTTTTCCAAAAAACAGAAGGGTTGAGAATATTATTTGGAACACGATTACAAGTTTTTGGTATATCTAAATCAAAAACAGGGAGTTTCTCAAAGGACTCCTTCGCAAGACTACCGTCGTGAATAGCATCAATAATAGCTCGTGTATTGGATAATGAAATGCGTTTTCCTTCCTTAAGACCACCACCTATCCATCCTGTATTTACCAACCAAACATTTGTTTTATGCTTGTTTATTTTTTGCTCTAAAAGGGTTGCATATTGTGTGGGGTGAAGCATCATAAATGCAGCACCAAAACAAGTTGAAAAAGTTGCTATAGGTTCTGATACTCCCATTTCAGTGCCGGGAATCTTTGCTGTATACCCACTTAGAAAATGGTACATTGCCTGTTGCGCTGATAGTCTTGAAACAGGGGGTAGAACACCAAAAGCATCACAGGTTAAGAAAATGATGTTTTTAGGATGGTCACCAACACATGGTTTTTTAATTTGATGGATGAATTCGATAGGGTATGCTGCGCGAGTGTTTTCGGTTATAGAAGTATCGTTATAATCAACCGCATGAGACCGTTTATCAAAAACTACATTTTCCAAAACAGTTCCAAACTTTATGGAATTAAATATTTCAGGTTCCTTTTCTTTGCTAAGCCCAACAACCTTGGCATAACATCCCCCCTCTACATTGAATATGCCGTCGTCTGACCAGCAATGCTCGTCATCTCCAATAAGAAGCCTGCTGCCATCTGCAGAGAGTGTTGTTTTGCCCGTTCCGCTTAGCCCAAAAAACAAGGACACGTCTCCATTTTTTCCTTCATTAGCAGAGCAATGCATAGACAAAATTCCCTGCTTAGGCATGATGTAATTTATAATCGAAAAAATTCCTTTTTTCATTTCTCCAGCATATTGGGTCCCGAGAATAACAAACTCTCGGTCTTTTAAACTCAAATCAATACTAGTTTTACTTTTCATAAAGCTTGTGTATTGATTCGCGGTAAACTCTCCGGCATTGTACAACACGTAATCGGGTTTCCCAAAACTTTTTAATTCTTCTTCAGTTGGACGAATCATCATGTTGTGCATAAAAAGGGCATGGTAGGGGCGCGTACAAATCACACGAGCCTTTAAACGTGTTTTTTTGTCCCACCCGACAAATCCATCAACTACATAAATCCTTGTTCTCGTATTAAAATAGTCAATTGCGCGTTGCCTGTTAATCCCAAAAGTGTGTACATCCATAGGGATATTTATATCTCCCCACCAAATATCATCTTGGGTCTGGGGTTCTTTCACAATGCGCTTGTCGTCAGGACTTCTTCCCGTTTTTTCGCCAGAGCTTAATATTAGTGCTCCTTTATCAGAAATAACAGCACTCAAATCATATCGTAATGCTTTAGAATAAAGCTGGGCAGGGGATAAATTTCGATATAATTTTTTTGGTTGTATCCCGTATTCCTTAAGTGTAAAAGAGGGTGTCATTTATAGCAATTTAAGTTAGGTATTCTAAAAGTATCTCTACCATTTCCTTGTTGCCACAGAAAAAAGGAGTTCGTTGATGGAGAGTTTTGGGGCTAATTTCTAAAATTCTTTTATTCATACTTATTGCCAACCCTCCAGCTTGTTCAATCAAAAATGCTATGGGATTACATTCATACATCAATCGTAATTTCCCATTAGGGCTTTTGGCGTTTGAGGGATACAAAAAAATTCCTCCTTTAAACATATTTCGATGGATGTCGGAGACCATAGACCCTATATAACGTGTAGTATATTGAGAGTCTTGCTTTTTACGATCGAGAAGATATTGCTTGATAGCATCAGGGAAAGTCAGAAAATTAGCTTCGTTAAGCGAATAAATATGTCCGTCAGATGGCAATTTTATATTGGGGTGGGACAAATAAAATGTTCCTATTGCGGGATTTAGAGTAAATCCATTTACCCCATCGCCAGTACTGTATACTAGCATGGTTGATGTACCATACAAAATATAACCAGCAGCAACTTGATTTGTTCCCGGTTGTAAAAAATCTTCTATCGAAACATCATAATCTAAAGGAGTTATACGTTTGTAAATTGAAAAAACAGTTCCTACTGAAACGTTTACGTCAATGTTTGATGAACCGTCTAAAGGGTCAATGAGTACAACGTAGTTATTTCCCCGTTCAGAGGGTGAATTTACTTGAATAAAATCTTCCGCTTCCTCGCTAGCTATACCGCAAACAATATTACGATTGGTTAACGCTTTTATAAAAAGGTCGTGGGCAAATACGTCTAGTTTTTGTTGTGCTTCTCCTTGAATATTTGTTGCTCCTGCGTCACCCAATATATCAACAATTCCAGCTTTGTTTACTTCATGACTCACCACTTTGGCTGCCAATCTTAACGCGTGAATTAAGCGGCTAAATTCTCCAGTGCTTTTCGGATGCTTTTGCTGTGTGCTAATTAAAAACTCTCCTAATGTTTGCATGTTTAGCCGTTGTTGAACAAAGCAAATTTAGCATTTTAAATGCGCAAATAAAGAAGTCATTTGACATTCCTTATGCTCTAAAACAATTAAACCACAAAATGAATTGGAAATTACTTTTTTAGGCTCAAAACAGTCGCAAGTTTGTACTTAAATGCGTTTTTAAATTAACTTCTTTTTGTTTTGGGCGTCCACTACAGCAACTGCCGTCATATTTACAATTTCCTCGACACTTGCCCCTAACTGCAAAATATGTACTGCATGGTTAAGCCCCATCATAATGGGACCTATTGAAAGTGCGCCATCCATTTCTTTTATGAGCTTATAAGCAATATTGGCCGCATTCAAATCTGGGAAAAGCAAGGTATTTACATCTTTTCCGGCGATTTTTGAAAATGGGAATCTTGCTGTACGCATGGTCTTGTTCAATGCAAAATCAGCTTGAATAGGGCCATCAACATCAATATAAGGCGCAGAACGGTGCAATAATGACACTGCATCATTTACTTTTTGAGCATCTTCGTTTTTAGAAGATCCAAAATTGGAATATGACAACATGGCAACCCTTGGCTGTAACCCAAAAAGAGTTGCTGTATAAGCTGTCATTTGAGCAATTTTGGCCAAATCTTTGGCGTTTGGGTTGATGTTAATAGAAGTATCTGCCAATAGTAATGGTCCTCGATTGGTAATCATCAAGTTCGTTGTTGCTACTCGATTTACCCCCTCAGCCTTATCAATAACATGCAAAACAGGTTTAAGTACATTTGGGTAGCTTCGACTATATCCAGAAATCATGGCATCAGCATCACCTTCACGCACCATCATGGCGGCAAAATAATTACGCTCCCTCATCCTTCTGTTTGCATCGTAATGTGTTACTCCTTTTCGCTGTCGTAATTTCCAATAGGTGTTGGCATAAGCTTCGCGTTGAGCTTTCACAATATCTTTTTTGGGATCAATAATGGTGATATCCGCATCAAACTCCAACGTTTCCATTAAATTTCTGACACGCTCCTCGTTTCCTAAAAGTATAGGCTGAGCAACACCTTCTTCATATACTAACTGTGCTGCCTTTAGCACGTCCAATTCTTCCGCTTCTGCATACACCACTCGCTGTGGATTTCGCTTAGCTTGACTTGTAATAAGCCTAACCAGTTTTTTGTCTGATCCTGTTCGCTGGTGCAATTCCTCTTGGTATCGCTCCCAGTTTTCTATGGGCGCTTGCGCAACGCCGCTTTCCATAGCAGCTTTTGCTACCGCCATGGGAATAGTGGTTATTAGACGTGGATCAAATGGTTTTGGAATAATATAATCTTCGCCAAAGGCAAATTTGGTAGTATCGTAGGCTATGTTTACCTCCTCAGGAACCGTTTCTTTTGCCAAATCGGCAAGGGCGTGCACAGCTGCCATCTTCATAGCTTCATTAATTTTGGTAGCTCTTACATCTAATGCGCCCCTAAAAATAAAGGGAAAACCCAGTACATTATTTACCTGATTTGGAAAATCAGAACGCCCCGTAGCCATAATCAAATCGTCTCTTGTGGCAACGGCAAGGTTGTAATCTATTTCTGGGTCTGGGTTTGCCATAGCAAATACAATCGGATTAACCGCCATGGCCTTTAGCATATCCGTTGTCATGATATTCGCTTTTGAAAGGCCAATAAATACATCGGCATTAACGAGCGCCTCCTCTAGGGTATGCACGTCTATTTCCGTAGCAAATTCTTGCTTTTGAGCAGTTAGATTTTCTCTATCTGCCCTAATGGTACCTTTACTGTCGGTCATCATCATATTTTGTGGTAATACGCCCAAGGCGCGGTATAATCTTGCACACGAAATCGCAGCAGCACCAGCGCCACTAATCACCATTTTTATTGATGCCATTTCTTTATTTGCTAGCTCTACGGCATTGAGTAATGCAGCTCCGGAAATAATTTCGGTCCCGTGTTGGTCATCGTGCATTACGGGAATATTAAGTTCTTCCACTAACCGGCGTTCAATTTCAAAAGCTTCGGGTGCCTTGATGTCTTCTAGGTTAATTCCTCCAAAAGTTGGGGCAATGTTTTTGACTGTCTCAACAAAAGCATCAACATCTTTTGTGTTTACCTCAATATCAAAAACATCAATTCCAGCAAAAATCTTAAACAACAATCCTTTCCCTTCCATCACAGGCTTTGAGGCTTCCGGGCCAATATCCCCTAACCCTAAGACAGCCGTGCCGTTAGAAATTACAGCAACCAAATTGGCCTTGTTGGTGTATTTATATACATTTTCGGTGGCTTTTTCAATCTCCAAACAGGGTTCAGCTACTCCTGGGGAATAGGCCAATGAAAGATCCCGTTGACTAGCGTATGGTTTACTTGGGTTAACCTCTAGCTTTCCAGGCTTTGGTTTTGCGTGATACAACAGTGCTTCCCTTCGTTTGCTTTCTTGACTCATACACCATAATTTTGTGTAGCGAAAGGTATTGAATTCTTATTGTTTTAAAAACTCTATGTTTCGTTTTAATCCATTAAAGCCTGTGCGCTTGACTGCACTAACCTCAAAAAGCTTATTAAACACTTCTTCCGTAATTTCTTCCCAATCGGCTTTGGAAAGTTGCATCAATTCTGAGTTTGGAACAAAATCAGCTTCGCTATGAGGGGTGGAAAAGCGATTCCAAGGACAGACTTCTTGGCAGATATCACAGCCAAATGCCCAATTCTCAAATTGCCCTTTTACTTCGTTTGGAATGGCGTCTTTCAGTTCAATGGTGAAATACGAAATACATTTGCTGGCGTCTAGTTGGTAGGGCGCAACAAAAGCATTAGTAGGACATGCATCTAAGCATGCCGTACAACTACCACAATGATCTGTTACGGCGCTATCGGGCGTAAGTTCCAGGTCAATGATTAGTTCTGCAATAAAAAAGTACGATCCATTTTGTTTTCGGATAAGGTTGGTGTTTTTGCCAACCCACCCCAAACCGCTTTTTGCGGCCCAAGTTTTTTCTAGAATCGGAGCTGAGTCTACAAATACACGGCCGTCAACAGCACCAATATGAGATTGAATTTCATGCATAAATGTAAAAAGCTTGTCTTTGATAACCCGATGATAATCTTTACCATAGGCATATCGTGCCAATTTTGGGGCAGTCGAGTCTTCTTGTGTTTCGCTCGGAAAATAATTGTAGAGTAAAGACACCACACTTTTAGCCCCCGGAACAAGTTTACGTGGATCTAAGCGTTTGTCAAAATTTCGCGCCATATATCCCATCTTCCCATGGTAGTTTTGCGTAAGCCAAGCTTCTAATCTGGGGGCTTCGTCTTCTAAAAAATCCGCTTTAGAAATCCCACACGCCATAAAGCCCAAGCGCTGGGCAATTTCTTTGATTATAACAGCATTTGCGTCGGAGCTCAAAATAAGCCCTTTTGATTGTTCGGAACTGTTTTGCCCAAGTGATTATACGCCTTTTCGGTCACTTCCCTACCCCTTGGGGTACGAATTAAAAAGCCCTCTTGAATCAAAAACGGCTCATACACCTCCTCTATGGTTTCGCCATTTTCAGAAACCGCCGTAGCAAGAGTATTAATTCCCACTGGACCGCCTTTAAATTTATCTATGAGTGTGGTAAGTATTTTGTTGTCCATCTCGTCCAACCCATGTGCATCTACGTTTAGGGCTTTGAGTCCAATTGCAGTGATTTCAGTGTCAATAGTACCATTTCCTTTGATTTGTGCAAAATCACGCACACGGCGTAAGAGTGCATTGGCAATACGAGGTGTACCACGACTACGGCCCGCAATTTCTATGGCGGCTTCTTCCTGAATGGGGATTTTTAAGATTCCCGCACTACGCTCGATAATCCCGGCCAATACTTCACTAGAATAATACTCTAGTCTACTATTAATTCCAAAACGAGCACGCATGGGTGCTGTCAGCAGTCCCGATCGGGTGGTAGCCCCCACAAGAGTAAACGGACTGAGTTCAATTTGTACCGAACGGGCATTGGGTCCCGTTTCTATCATGATGTCGATACGGTAGTCTTCCATAGCGGAATACAAATATTCCTCAACTACAGGACTTAACCTGTGAATTTCATCGATAAACAGCACATCTCTAGGTTGAAGATTTGTGAGTAATCCCGCCAAATCGCCAGGTTTATCCAATACGGGGCCTGAGGTGAGTTTTAAATTCACCTCTAATTCATGTGCTAAAATATGTGCTAGTGTGGTTTTTCCTAGTCCTGGGGGACCGTGTAAAAGTGTATGGTCCAAGGGTTCTTCGCGCTGATTGGCAGCAGCAACAAAAATTTCAAGATTCTCTAGCACCTGAGGCTGCCCACTAAAGTCATCAAAACTAAGCGGCCTTAAGGCACGATCAATATCGTGTTCTTCATTACTTAGATGCTCGCCGGTTGGGTCTAGATGTTCGTTCATCTATCCAAAGATACGGAAAAGAAAAAAGCCTCTTGCGAGGCTTTTTATTAATGCTGTAGTTCTTCCTCCCCTTCCGCTAGCGGAACGTCCTGTGGAATGAAATCCTCATCGTGTCCCGGCTTAGAGTAATCGTATGCCCAACGATGTACGTGGGGAATAGCGCCAGGCCAGTTGCCGTGAATATGTTCAACAGGCGCTGTCCATTCCAATGTATTTGACTTCCAGGGATTTTGAACAGTTCGCTTACCATAGAAAATACTGTGGATAAAGTTGTACAAGAATACCAACTGTGCAGCCCCAGCAATAAGCGCAAAAATGGTAATGATAACGTTGATGTTTGCCAAGTCATCGAAATAAGGGAACGCCGTATTAGAATAATAACGTCTCGGCAACCCTGCCATTCCGACAAAGTGCATCGGAAAAAACACTCCATAAGCACAAATTGCCGTTACCCAAAAGTGAATATAACCCAAGTTTTTGTTCATCATGCGGCCAAACATTTTAGGGAACCAATGATAAACCCCAGCAAAAAGCCCATATAATGCCGAAATACCCATAACCAAGTGGAAGTGCGCCACTACAAAATAGGTGTCGTGCACGTTGATATCCAGGGTGCTATCCCCTAAAATAATTCCGGTTAATCCGCCTGAAATAAAGGTTGAAACCAAACCAATAGAAAATAACATTCCAGTATTCATTTGGAGGTTTCCTTTCCAAAGCGTTGTAATGTAATTAAATGCCTTAACAGCAGAGGGAATCGCAATCAATAGTGTGGTAAACGTAAATACCGAACCCAAGAATGGATTCATCCCCGAAATAAACATATGGTGTCCCCAAACAATGGTAGATAAAAAGGCAATCGCTAAAATAGATGCGACCATAGCACGATATCCGAAAATAGGTTTTCGCGCATTAGTCGCCAAAACTTCTGAAGTTATTCCCAATGCGGGGAGTAGTACAATATATACTTCTGGGTGGCCTAAAAACCAAAACAGGTGTTCGTACAATACAGGGGAACCTCCCTGATAGTGGAGCACTTCGCCTTGAATGAAAATGTCAGACAAGAAGAATGATGTTCCAAAACTTCTATCCATTATTAGCATCAAAGCTGCAGAAAGCAATACTGGAAACGAAACCACCCCAATAATTGCCGTTACAAAAAACGCCCAAATGGTTAGTGGAAGACGTGTCATGGACATTCCCTTAGTGCGTAAATTAATTACGGTTACAATATAGTTTAATGACCCTAAAAGAGAAGAGGCAATAAAAATTGCCATCGAAACCAACCAAAGTGTCATACCTAATCCAGAACCTGGTTGCGCTTGTGGTAAGGCACTCAATGGAGGATAAATCGTCCAACCCGCTGCTGCTGGCCCTGACTCCACAAATAAAGATGCGATCATGATTACCGAAGAAAGGAAAAACAACCAGTACGAAATCATATTTAACAATCCAGACGCCATATCTCGTGCACCAATCTGCAATGGAATAAGCAGGTTACTAAACGTACCACTCAATCCAGCCGTAAGCACAAAGAATACCATCAAAGTTCCGTGAATAGTCACCAACGCCAAATACACGTTTGGATCCATAACTCCATCGGGTGCCCACTTGCCTAAAAATGTTTCAAAAATAGCAAATGACTTCTCTGGCCATGCCAACTGCAAACGAAACAAAAGAGACATGGCTATTCCAATAATTCCCATAATGAGCCCTGTAATAAGGTACTGCTTTGCAATCATCTTATGATCTTGACTAAAGATGTACTTGGTAATAAACGTTTCTTTATGATGTGCGTGATCTGCTCCCATAGTTATCTTTTTTACTGTTGAATGGTTTGAGCAAAGGTCGTTTGCTGTGCCAACCACTTGTTAAAATCTTTCTCTTCTTCTACAATAATTTTCATTTGCATATTGTAGTGTGATGCGCCACAAATTTTATTACATAGCAACAAATAATCAAACTGATAGGCTTCAAGACTTTCTTCCCCTTTAGCCATTAACGCTTGACTGTTTTCGTATCTAATACGGTTTATTTTCTCAACTTTTGCTGCCATTTCAGGAGTTTGTCTCATTTCCTCTGTAGTCATGGTTGGTGTAAAAGCAAATTCTGTAATCATTCCTGGAACACAATTCATTTGTGCCCTAAAGTGAGGCATATACGCTGAGTGCAAGACATCTTGTGAACGCATTCTAAAATGCACCTCACGTCCTTTGGGTAAGTGTAATTCTTGTACCACAACATCATCTAATCCGTTGGGGTCAGTTGCATCAATACCAACCAAATTACGGCCATCATAATCTTGTAAAAACCGAACATTCGCTTCACCCAAAACTCCATCAGCACCCGCGTAACGCGCTTTCCAATTAAACTGTTGCGCATAAAGCTCTACAACTAGTGCTTCATCATTTTCTTCAATGTTCATAATGGATGTCCATGTAAACAATCCATACATAATCAATACGGCAAGGGTGATTACGGGGATAATAGTCCAGATGAATTCAAGTTTGTCATTGTCAGCGTAGAAAAGTGCTTTTTGGTCTTTTTGCCCACGATACTTGTAAGAAAAGTAGTGCAATAGTGCTTGAGTAATGGTTTGCACAAAGAAGATAAGGGCAAATGAAATCCACATCAAGCGATCAACGTCTTTTCCGTGCTCGGAAGCAGACTCAGGAAGCAATACATCTCCCCACGCCCAAAAAGAATAAATAGTAAGCACATAAATGAATACCAAGAAGGCGAACATTAACTGTCCGTTACGGTGGTTGTCTTGGTCGTTTGCCACCTGCGAATCGTCTTTGGTTTGACCATATTGGGAAAGCTCAAAAATCTTAGTGATTTGCCAGATGGAAATTCCCACTAAAACCAAAATCGCGAAAAGAATAACTGCAGTCATTTACTTGTTCTCTATTTAATATACAAATCGTTCACTTTCTCCTAAATATGGGTCGCCACTTGTTTCCAAAGGAGCTTTGCTCAATGCATTGAAAACCACATAAATAAAGAGTCCTGCAAAAAACAGGAACGCTCCTATTTCTGCCCATCCTATAAACCATTGATCTCCAACAGTTGCAGGCATAATCATATTGAAAATATCAACATAATGTCCTAGGATTATAATAATTCCCGCCATTACAATTATCCAATTAGAACGCTTGTAATCGCTACTCATTAAAATAAGCAATGGGAAAATGAAATTCATTGCAACCATACCAAAAAACGGCAGGTTGTAGTCATCTATTCTAGTGAGGAAATACGTTACTTCTTCAGGGATATTGGAATACCAAATTAACATGAATTGCGAAAACCATAAATACGTCCAAAATACACTCAGCCCAAACATAAACTTAGCCAAATCATGTAAGTGATTGTGCGTTAGTTTAGGTAAATACCCCTTCGATTTAAGATAGATTGAAACCAAAGCAATTACAGTAACTGCCGTAACTAGCATACTGGCCAATACGTACCATCCAAACAATGTGCTAAACCAGTGCGGGTCTAAAGACATAATCCAATCCCACGACATCATAGATTCGGTAACAAAGAAAAATACCAAGAAAGCCGCAGAGATGCGGAAATTCTTTTTGTGATTGCTAATATCGCCAGCCTTTGCATGATCCTGTGCCAGTGAAAATCTACGTGAAAAATAGCGGTAAGCGTTCCACCCTAAAAGATAAATTGCTGCGCGAATTAAGAAAAAGGGCACATTTAAATAGCCTACTTTTCCTTGTATAATTTCGTCATGTGCTACGGTTTCAGCATCCATCCATACAAATAAGTGATTGGCATGAAGTCCAGTAAGCACTAAGAATACATAAATTATAATTGACCCTGGTACTAAATACGCCGTGATTCCTTCCATGACACGATATAACAATATGGACCAACCTGCTTGTGCAGCACGTTGAATGGCGTAGAATGCAAGGGTACCAAGTGCAATCATAAAGAAGAAGAAAGCAGCAACGTAGAGTGCCGCCCAAGGCTTGTTTTGAAGTTGGTGCAATAGGTGTTTGCCATGAGCGTCATCGTGATGCTCTTCATGCGCATCAACGTGAGTGTTCGCTGCGGTATGGTCATCCTGTGTCTCGTGATGTTTTTCCTCGCCTTGACTCACCGTTTCATGTTTTTCTTCATGTTCGCCATGGGCATCGGCAACCATGGCTTGTGCTTCTTCTACAGTAGAAGGGGCAGTCATAAAGCCAATAGCTAACCCAATAACGCCAAGCCCCATAAGAGCAAAAGCTGTGATTTTAAGTCGTTGAGCAAAAGTATACATGGCTATTTATTTTGTCAGTTCGTTACGTAAATACATTACATGTTGGGCAATCTGCCAACGTTCTGTGGCGCTTACCTGTCCGGCATGCGAGCCCATAGCATTTTTGCCGTACATCAATACGTGGTAAATACTACCCTCTGTGATTTCTCTGTCGGCATAGCTTGGAATTCCTAAAAACTTCTCGCGTTTCATTAAAATGCCTTGTCCGTCTCCTTTGCTACCGTGACAAACCGCACAATAAACGCCATACAATTCTTTTCCTTCAGCACGGTGTGCTTCGGATTTCTCAAGAGGCGATAACAAGTTAGATTTTGCATCTTCGTAGCCTTCATTTGTGTCTGGGTAATCATAAGGTGCCCACCCTCTAGCAACCGTGCCTTCAACAGGCAGTTGTGCCGCGATACCATTTGCAAAAGCAGCTGACTCCACATACGTTTCATAACCAACAGCCTCATACATATTTGGGAAATATTGATAGTTGGGTTTCGATGCGTCAAAACAAGACGACAACATTAAGGAAACAAATAAAATACAACCTAACTTTTTCATGCGTCGTGGTTTTCATGTATACTAATATCAATCGCCCCCGATTTTTTCAATAGGGTTAGCAACTTTTTTTCATCCCCTTGGATGGCAACTTGCATCAAAAACTTATCATCAGTAGTTTCAGGCATAGGATTTTCGGCTTTTTTAAAAGGCCATAATTTGCTTCTCAAATAAAATGTAATCACCATAAGGTGGGCAGCAAAAAATACAGTCATTTCAAATATCACAGGAACAAAAGCTGGTAAGTTTTCCATAAACGTAAAACTAGGTTTCCCGCCAATATTTTGAGGCCAATCTTCGATCATGATATGGTTTATCATTGTTAAAGCAACGGAAAAACCCAATATACCATATAAAAATGCAGCTACAGCAATTCGAGTACCTGCTAAACCCATCGCATGATCTAGTCCATGAACAGGGAAAGGAGTAAACACTTCTTCAATATGATAGTCTGCCTTTTTTACATCTTTTACAGCATGTAAAAGGGTATCATCATCGTCATAAACGGCATGTACTAATTTACTACTCATGGCTATGGGTGTTTTTGTATTTATCTCCCGATGATTTCAAAATTGATTTTACTTCTGCTTGTGCAATTACTGGGAAGGTACGTGCGTAGAGTAAAAAAAGAACAAAGAAAAAACCAATCGTTCCGATAAAAATTCCAATATCAACAAAAGTGGGCGAGAACATCGTCCAAGAAGAAGGTAGGTAATCGCGATGCAGCGAGGTTACAATAATTACGAAACGCTCAAACCACATTCCAATATTAACAACTATAGAAATTATAAAAGAGAACATGATACTCGTGCGTAGTTTTTTAAACCACATCAGCTGTGGAGAGAAAACGTTGCAGGTCATCATCGCCCAATAAGCCCACCAATAAGGGCCAGTTGCTCGATTTAAGAACGCGTACTGTTCATATTCTACTCCTGAATACCACGCAATAAATAATTCCGTGATATAGGCAACCCCAACAATAGAGCCAGTAATCATGATTACGATATTCATCAGTTCTATGTGCTGAAGAGTAATATAATTTTCAAGGCGTGAAACTTTACGCATGATGATAAGCAAAGTGTTTACCATAGCAAATCCTGAAAATATCGCCCCAGCAACAAAGTATGGTGGAAAAATGGTCGTGTGCCAACCAGGAATAACCGATGTGGCAAAGTCAAAAGATACAATAGTATGTACCGAAAGTACAAGTGGTGTAGCCAACCCTGCCAAAACTAAGGATACTTCTTCGAAACGCTGCCAGTCTTTAGCCCGTCCACTCCAACCAAAACTCAAGAGGCCGTAAATTTTCTTTTGGAACGGTTTAATGGCTCTATCGCGAATCATGGCAAAATCAGGGAGTAATCCTGTCCACCAGAATACCAAGGATACCGATAAATAGGTTGAAATCGCAAATACGTCCCAAAGCAAGGGTGAGTTAAAGTTTACCCACAGTGACCCAAATTGATTTGGAATAGGCAATACCCAATATGCCAACCAAGGTCTCCCCATGTGGATGATTGGAAATAATCCTGCCTGAATAACAGAGAAGATAGTCATTGCCTCGGCAGAGCGGTTAATGGCCATACGCCATTTTTGACGGAACAGTAAAAGTACCGCAGAAATTAAGGTCCCTGCATGTCCGATACCTACCCACCATACAAAGTTGGTAATATCCCATGCCCAACCAACCGTTTTATTTAATCCCCATACACCAATTCCCGTAGAAACGGTGTAAATGATGCAGCCCAACCCCCACAAAAAAGCGGTCAAGGCAATACCAAACGCCAAGAACCATTGCTTGTTAGGTGGATTTTCAACCGGAGCTGCAATATCGACCGTTACGTCATGGTACGATTTATTCCCTGTAACTAGGGGCTTTCTGATAGGTGCTTCGTAGTGACTAGCCATAAATCGTTTCTTAGGTATTTCTAACTTTTACTTGATACATTACGTTGGGCTCTGTACCTACACTTTCCAACAAGTGATACATCCGCTTGTCATCTTTTAGGTGAGCCACTTCACTTTCTTTATCATTAATGTCGCCAAATACCATGGCACCATTACCACACGCACTTGAACATGCTGTATTAAACTCACCATCTTTTATCTCTCGCCCTTCCAATTTGGCGTCCAAAATGGTTTTTTGTGTGCGCTGGATACATAACGAACATTTTTCCATTACTCCACGAGAGCGTACCACTACGTCAGGATTTAAGACCATTCGGCCCAAATCATCGTTCATATGGAAATCAAATTCATCATTCTTGCTGTACAAGAACCAGTTGAAACGACGGACTTTATAAGGACAGTTGTTTGCACAATAACGAGTTCCTACACAACGGTTGTAGGCCATATGGTTTTGACCTTGACGGCCATGTGATGTTGCTGCCACAGGACATACAGTCTCACAAGGCGCATGATTACAATGTTGACACATTACCGGCTGGAAAGTAACCTGTGGGTTCGCCGCAGGGTCTTCCAACTTTCCAAATGTAGAAAGTGATTCGCCTAATCCACTAATATTATCAACGATTTCAAGATCTTCTTCAAATGTTTGTTCCGATGAGTAATAACGATCTATACGTAGCCAGTGCATGTCGCGCGATTTGCGAATTTCGTGCTTGCCCACAACAGGAACGTTATTCTCGGCATGACAAGCAATCACACAAGCACCACAACCCGTACATGCATTTAAATCAATAGAAAGATTGAAGTGGTGACCGATAGAACGATCAAATGCTTGCCACATGTCCGCTTCCTTAGATGTAACATCTATCTCCACATGATCACGAGAAACCTGTGTCATCGGATTCCAATACTTAGCATCTTTGGTATTGAAAATTTCAAGAGTAGTTTCACGAACAATTTCACCCCTACCCATTAGCGTATTTTGTAACTGGGTACAAGCAAATTCATGCATGCCTGAAGTTGCTGCAACGGATACTGTTTGTACTAAATTAAAATTGTTGTAAAGCTGATACGCATTTGCACCTACCTGCATTTCGGATTTCATTCCGGCAGTTTTACCGTAACCAAATGCTAAACCAACGGTTCCTTTTGCTTGACCCGGCTGTATGAGAACAGGCGCTTTTACGCTTGTATTATTCAATTTTATTTCTGCTATACTTCCATTTAAAGCCCCATCAGATTGGTTGCTGTTTATAAGCCCCAAAACTTCTGCATCGGCTTTTGAAATGGTAAGGTAATTGTCCCAAGTAACTCGGGTAATGGGATCGGGAAGTTCTTGCAACCAAGGGTTGTTTGCTTGCTGCCCATCGCCGATAGCTGTTTTGGTGTAGAGGTGTAATTCTAACCCCGACTTGGCTTTTGCGCGGATGAGACGTTGCATAAGAGCGTTTACGTTATCGTTATACCGTAAATTATCTGTTTTGTTAGTTACATAAAACCCATCATGAAGTGCTTGGTTAAACGACACCCCTGTCAAAATATTTGAAGACCAGTACGCTTTGATGGCATCTTCATATTTTTGAGTGCTTCCACTTAATGAAAGTAAAACGTCTTGAAATTGTTTTGTGTCAAATAAAGGACGAATTGTTGGTTGTGTAAGTGCAAAATATCCTGTTTTAAGTTCTACATCCCCCCAAGACTCTAGATAGTGAGGTGCTGCGCCTACCCACTGGCAGTTTGCAGCAGTTTCGTCAATTTTTTGGCTAAACGTGATGGCGAGCTTTGCTTTTTTAAGTCCAACCACAAATGCATCGGCATTAGGTAAGGTGTATGCCGGATTTACTCCCGCCATTATAACACCCGAAACATTCCCTGCATTTAAGTCGTTCACCAATTGATTCATAAGACTCGCATCGCCTTGACGCAATGTTGAGTTCTGCGCTGTATCAACAACCGCTGAATCCAAGATTTTGTTAATAGCCAACACTGCACGTTGCGCATCTTCACTTTGTAAACCTGTAACCACAACACCTCCTTTACCCGCGTTTTTTAAATGAGCAGCTAACTTGTTAATTTGCTGCTTAAGCGATGTCGAAATTGGGGTAGGATATGAGGTATTTGTAAGTGCTCCATATAATTCGGCAAGTACAAATTGTTGTTCTGTTTCAGTAGTTGGAAAACGATGGTCAGCATTAGCCCCCGAAAGTGTCATGTTTGCTTCAAACTGGTAATGCTTTGACATCTTAGCACTGCCATTTTTCCCTTTTGGAATACGTGTCTTGGCGTATCCAGAAGTAAATCCGCCACCTTGCCAATCACCTAAAAAATCAGCGCCAATGGAAACAATGCATGTGGCCTTACTAAAATCATAGCTTGGAAGCGCACGTTTACCATAGGCTTTTTCAAAAGCATTTAAGGCTGCGGTTTCTGAAACGGCATCATAAGTGTAATGCGTCACGTTAGGAAACTTTTGTTGAAAATCAGCAATAATTTGTTGGGTAGTAGGACTGGAAAGCGAAGGCGTAACCAACGCTACTGCTTCATTGTTTTGGGCAAGTTGCTTTAATTGTTGTCCCACCTTTTCTTCAAGGGTTTTCCAGCTTACATCTACACCAGCTTGCGTTGGACCTTGAGCGCGCATGCTGTCGTATAACGACAGAACAGATGCTTGCACACGGGCATTTGCTGAATTATATAAAGGAGCATCACTATTGTTTTCGACCTTGATGGGGCGCCCTTCGCGGGTTTTGATAAGCACGCTTGCTGTATCAAAACCATCAACAATGGTAGTGGCATAGTAATTTGCAACACCTGGTATAATTTGTTCGGGTTGAATAACGTAAGGTATGGAGGTATTTACAGGGCCCTCGCAGGCAGCCAAGGTTGCTGCTGCGGTGCTAAACCCCATGTACTTTAAAAAGTCACGCCGAGTGGTTTCACTTTCAGAGAGCTCGGTATCCCCCAAAACATCTTTTGGAAGTTTTTGTACAAACTCTTTATGGCCTAGCTCGTCAACCCAAGTAGCTTGATCGTTTAGCTCAACTTCACTTTTCCAATATTTCTTTTGATTGGGCATATGCTGATTTGTTAATAATGACACTTACCACACTCCAATCCACCCATTTGGGCAGCAGTTAGTTTTTCTACTCCGTATTTTTTTGATAATTCATCATGAATTTTAGTGTAGTATTCGTTATCCTTAACGTTTACATTCGTTTCACGATGACAGTTTATACACCATCCCATTGTAAGAGGGGCATGTTGATACATAATTTCCATTTCTTCAACGGGACCATGACATTTTTGGCATTCAACACCCGCAACCGAAACGTGCTGCGCATGATTGAAATACACAAAATCTGGCAAGTTGTGAATTCGCACCCATTTAACTGGCTGCGTATCTCCAGTGTAGCTTTGGGTCTGTTCGTCCCAACCTACAGCTTTATATAGCTTCTTGATTTCGTTGGTATAAAACTCTTTGGTATATCCTTTCTCTAAATCCTCTTCGCCGTTATACTCTGCAATATTCATATGACAATTCATACACACATTAAGTGAAGGAATTCCAGAGTGCTTGGATACACGCGCCGAGGAGTGACAGTATTTACATTCGATTTGGTTGTCACCCGCATGGATTTTGTGTGAATAATGAATGGGTTGAATAGGCATATACCCTTGGTCAATTCCCACTTGCATCAAATAACTATAGCCCACATAAGCACTTGATAGCAACAAAAACACTACAGTAACAAAAACTAAAAATGGATTTTGCGCGTACGCTTTCCACAATGGGGTGCGCTTTTCTTTCTCTTTTTTAATTACCTCAATTCCATTAGCTGTAGCGATTTGTTTTAAGGTTTTGTTTACCAGAAACAACATTACAACTAAAGCTGCTAATACAAGAAGAAGAACACTTAATACCAAATCATTGGTCAGGTTATTTTCAGTTTGGGCTACAGCTGCTGGCATAGCAGTAGTTATTGCTGCAGGTGGGGTATAGTCTGTGTACGCCAAGATATTGTCAATATCTTCATTAGAAAGCTGAGGAAAAGCGGTCATTACTGACCCATTGTACTCCTCATAAATGGCAACGGCCTGAGCGTCACCGGCTTTTACCATTGCCGTAGAATTTTTTATCCAACTATATAGCCATTCTTTGTCATATTTTGCGCTAACACCTGCTAAGGCAGGACCAACAGCGCGCTTATTGAGCTTGTGACAAGCTGCGCAATTTGCATTATACAACGCCTTCCCTTTTTGGATATCGGGTTCTTGTGCAGTAACAGCAAAGCTAAAACAAAAGGATAGTAACAGTAACGGAAGGTGAGCCAAAAAGCTGTCCTTAAACATAAGAGGTTAGTTGATGATGAAATCTACTGTTTATAATTCGCTCGCAAAATTACGACACAGACACCATTTTAAAAACTACAACCCACGTAAAATTATAATTTATAATTGGTCTAAATAATATTATAAATGCCTTATAATGTGTGTGTTAAAAAACAAGTGTTTAGGCTATTTTTAACAAAAAATAATCAAATAATCATGTATTTTTGCGTCATTATGAATTCCTTCAACATTCTTTTCAATCAGCTGGCACTATTCTTAATGAGTTCTTTGGGGGCAATGACCTTTGCTCAAAATGCCAAGACGAGTATAACTGCACCTGAAAAACTTGATGAACTCCTCCAAATAAAAGTTGAACTGGACAGAAAAGCTTCTGAAGAAAAACAATACACAATTCAGGTTCATTATGGAGATTTTGAAACAACAACTGCCATGATGCAAAAATTTGATTCCATTTTTCCAACACTTCCCTCAAAAATCATTTTTGAAACTCCTAATTATAAAATACGAGCGGGTAGTTTTATTACAGAGCGCGAAGCAATGGCGGTGCTAACAATGATAAAGCGAAGATTCCCCTCGGCTTTTGTGTTGAAACCTTAGCCTTTATTTAAGTTTTTTCTTAATGGCAACTTCTAGGTATCCCTCAACGATATCACCTTCTTTGATGTCGTTAAATCCTTTAATCTGCAATCCACAATCGTAACCTTTGGTAACTTCTTTCGCGTCTTCTTTGAATCGCTTAAGGGATTCTAATACACCCGTGTAAATTACAACTCCCTCACGGATGATACGCACCCCAGAGTTACGCACAATTTTTCCATCAGTAACCATACACCCTGCAATGGTGCCTATTTTAGAAATCTTAAAGGTTTCGCGTATTTCAGCATTCCCTGTAATCTCTTCTTTAAAGTCGGGAGAAAGCATACCTTCCATTGCGTCCTTAAGATCGTTTATGGCGTCGTAAATGATAGAGTAGTTACGGATATCTATTTCTTCCTTTTCAGCTAATTGGCGAGCAGTCCCCATAGGCCTTACATTAAATCCAATGACAATCGCATCGGAAGCAGAGGCAAGCAAAACGTCAGACTCCGTAATAGCTCCCACTCCTTTATGAATAATGTTAACTTGGATTTCTTCTGTTGAAAGTTTTTGGAATGAGTCGGTTAGTGCCTCAACAGAACCATCCACATCACCTTTTAAAATAATGTTCAATTCTTTAAAATCTCCTAAGGCAATACGTCGACCAATCTCATCTAAGGTAATATGACGTTGAGTTCGTACAGACTGTTCACGGACTAATTGCGTACGTTTAGAAGCAATTTGTTTGGCTTCTCTTTCGTCGACATACACATTAAAGCGATCTCCAGCTTGGGGTGCACCATCCAAACCTAGAATAGAAACAGGAGTTGAGGGTCCAGCTTGTGTAACTTCACGTCCATGTTCATCGTGCATAGCACGAACTTTACCACTGTGACGCCCTGCAAGGATATAGTCTCCAATTTTGAGTGTTCCTGTTTGCACCAATATTGTTGAAATATATCCACGTCCTTTATCCAAGAAAGCTTCAACAACCGTACCTTGAGGTGCGCGATTAGGATTCGCTTTAAGCTCTAAAAGCTCTGCTTCAAGCAATACTTTTTCCAATAATTCTTGAACCCCTAGTCCTGTTTTTGCAGAAATATCATGTGACTGAATTTTTCCACCCCAATCTTCAACCAAAAGGTTCATTCCTGCCAAGCTTTCTTTGATTTTGTCGGGATTTGCAGTTGGTAGGTCAACTTTATTGATTGCAAAAACAATAGGTACAGAAGCTGCCTGAGCGTGACTGATGGCTTCTTTGGTTTGAGGCATAATATTGTCGTCGGCGGCAACAACAATAATAACCAAGTCTGTAACCTGCGTACCACGAGCACGCATTGCCGTAAAGGCTTCGTGACCTGGAGTATCTAAAAATGTAATTTTTTGGCCGCTTTTTAACAACACGCTATATGCCCCGATATGTTGTGTGATTCCCCCTGACTCACCCTCAATTACGTTGGCATTTCGCACATAATCTAGTAGTGATGTTTTACCGTGGTCCACATGACCCATAACGGTCACAATTGGTGCGCGAGCTTCGAGATCTTCAGGCTTATCTTCAATCACTTCAAGATTTTCCTCAATATCAGATGTGATAAATTCAACCTCAAAACCAAATTCTTCTGCAACTACTGAAAGGGTTTCCGCATCTAATCGTTGATTCATGGTAACCATTATACCAAGAGTCATACACGCCGATATAATCTGAGTAGAACTTATGTCCATCATGGTGGCCACTTCGCCAACAGTAACAAATTCTGTTACTTTAAGTATCTTACTTTCAGCTTCTTGCAACGCTTCTTCCTCCTCCGATTTTTGACGATGGGAATCACGTTTTTCTCTTCGGTATTTGGCTCCTTTAGACTTTGTAGTTTTTCCTTGCAACTTTTCAAGAGTTTCCCGAATTTGCTTTTGGATTTCTTCTTCAGTGGGTTCTTCTTTTTGTACTACAGGTCGTTGCTGTTTTTGCCCATCTCTACTTTGTCCTTGTTTTCGATTCCCTGCGCCGGTGTCTTTGGTAATACGCTTTCTTCTTCGCTTATTACTATCACTATCGGCAGTTTTTTTAGGTTCTGCCTTTTTAAATTGATCGAGGTTTATTTTTTCTCCAGTTGCCTTTAATCCCGAAAGCTTTTTGTACTGAGTTTCAATTTTACCTGATGTTGAGGGAGCCTCTACTTTAACTTCAGGGGCTTTTTCAACAGGAGGTGTTTTTTCAACCTTCTTTTCAACACCTTTTGCATCGATATCTGGACTAGTGGGTGTAGCCTCTTTTTTAGGTGTAGGATCAGAAATAGGAGCTTCTTCCTTTTTGGGTGCGGGCTTTTGAGTTAGATCAATTTTACCCACAGTTTTAAGTCCGCTTAACTTACTTTGTGCACGCACAACAGCATCAGTAGTTTTAGGAGCTTCTACTTTAGGTACCTCTTTTTGAACTTGCTCGCGAATGGCTTCTTTTTCTTTACGCTTTTCCTCGAATACTTCGTGTGAAGCTTCTTTTTTAGAGCGATCGGTTTGAAACGCATCTAAAAGAAGGGTGTACTCCTTTTGCGAAATTTTAGTTGTTGGACGCGCCTCTACTTGAAACCCTTTTTCGGACAAGTGTTCAACGGCACGATCCAACGAAATGTTTAGTTCGCGGAGTACTTTGTTTATTCGAATGGTTTTTAAATCAGCCATATAATAGTTGTGCGCTCAAAAATAAAAAATTACCTCGGTTATTCGTTAGAGAACTCTGCGCTCAGTATTCGACGCACGTCTTGAATGGTTTCTTCTTCCAAATCAGTGCGTTTTACTAAGTCCTCAACGTCTTGTTCCAAGACACTCTTGGCGGTGTCTAATCCTGCCTTTTTAAATTCTTCGATAATCCATGCTTCGATTTCGTCGGAGAACTCCGTAAGCTCTACGTCTTCTTCCATACCTTCACGATACACATCGATTTCATACCCTGTTAGTTGTCCTGCCAAACGAATATTAAATCCGCCACGTCCAATTGCTTTAGAAACCTCGTTAGGATCCATAGTGACCTCCACGCGTTTTGTTTCCTCATCAATTTTTACCGAAGTGACCTTTGCTGGGCTCAGCGCACGAGTAATCATAAGTTGGGTATTGTTTGTGTAATTAATCACATCAATGTTTTCGTTACCCAATTCACGGACAATTCCGTGAATACGAGAGCCTTTCATGCCCACACAAGCGCCCACAGGATCAATCCGGTCATCATATGAATCCACAGCAACTTTTGCTTTTTCACCGGGAACTCGAACCGCTTTTTTGATCGTAATAAGCCCGTCAAAAACTTCTGGTATTTCTTGCTCAAAAAGTTTTTCTAAGAATTTAGGCGATGTCCTTGACATAATAATACTCGGTTTGGTTCCCTTTAGCTCTACGCTTTCGATAATCCCCCGAACATTGTCTCCTTTGCGATAAAAATCAGACGGTATTTGTTTCTCTTTAGGTAAGATAATTTCATTGCCTTCATCATCAAGGAGAATAACAACACGATTGCGTACGTGATGTATTTCTGCAGTATAAATCTCTCCTACTAAATCAATAAACTGTTTATAAATAATGGTGTTATCGTGTTCGTGAATACGTGCTACCAAGTTTTGACGTAAAGACAAAACCATACGACGCCCCAAATGCGCCAACTTCACTTCTTCAGAAACGTCTTCGCCTACCTCAAAGTCAGGCTCAATTTTTCGTGCTTCTGAAAGCTCAATTTCTTCGTTAGGGTCTTCTACTTCACCGTCTTCCACGACCACGCGGTTACGCCAAATTTCCAAATCACCTTTATCGGGATTGATAATAATATCGAAGTTGTCATCGGTGCCGTACTTCTTTTTAAGCGTGCTTCTAAACACCTCTTCCAAAATGGACATTAGTGTTACTCGGTCGATGTATTTTTCGTCTTTAAATTCCGAAAACGACTCAATAAGGGCGAGATTTTCCATGTTTATTTGTTAAATTGTATTTGTACTACTGCTTTTTTTATATCAGCAAACGAAAGATTTACTTCTTTAGTTACCGTATGTTTTCCTTTGCCAACGGGTTTGGGTTCACGTGCTTTCCATTGCAGGGCAATACGCTCGTTATCAGTTGACGTCAGGGTGCCTTTGAGTTTCTCATCATTTTGTGTGATGATATTCAAAATACGCCCCAAATGCTTTTTGTATTGACGCGGTTGTATTAGCGGAGATGCCGCACCGGCAGAACCCACCTCTAGCGAAAAATCGTGTTCTTCGCGGTCTATGTTGTGCTCAATGTGTCTACTTACCTGCATGCATTGCTCTAAGGTAACGCCAGTATCGCCATCGAGCACCACTCGAATGTGCGAAGCACTATCAATATGCACATCAACCAAAAACAGCTCGGGCTGTTCGGCAAGTGCCTCGTAAAGCAATTCGTGTACGCGCTTGTTAAATTCCATATAATAAAAAAGAGGACGCTGTCCCCTACCTCATTCCCGTTAAACGTTGGCAAATATATAAATAAAATTGTCAATTCGAGGAAATTTTGCGATTTGAGCGTAAAATTTATATGGAAAATTAAAAACCAACAAAAGAAACGTCGTTCTTAATTGTGCTGCTAAACAACGTTGAAATAACAAACAAAAGGTAGATAATATATTAAAAAAGAAGAATATTCACGGATTAAAATGGGAAAGTAGAAAAATCGAAGGGGCGGTACACGCCAAAAAAGATTGGTAAAAAAGATTGGCAGTTTCGCTAAGGTTTTTATTAGTAAAACCAAAAAATCCCACTCTAATGAGCGGGGTTTTTGTTGGCCTACTAGGGATCGAACCTAGACTCTTCTGAACCAAAATCAGACGTGTTGCCAGTTACACCATAGGCCAATAAGGTTGCAAAAATAAACAAACTTTTTGTTGCACCAATAGTTTATTCAGAACTCATCTAAACTTTTTAGTTGTACCGTATTACTAAAAGCAAAATAGGTCTCGATACTAAATTCTTTCAGAATTTCACTCGACCTGACTCTTTGCACCAATAGTTTCCAAAATCTTAAGCGCAGTTTTACAAGATATTGTACTTTAGTGCCTTTACTATGCCAATGAATTTTACAAAAGGAAACACCCTTACGGGTTGGTTTGTTTTCTGTGTTGCACTAATTACCTACTACCTAACGGTGGAGCCCACCGCCAGTTATTGGGATTGTAGCGAATACATAGCAACTTCTGCCAAACTGCAAGTAGGTCACCCGCCAGGAGCACCACTCTTTCAGATGCTAGGTGCTTTTTTCTCTTTTTTTGCTAGCGGGCCTGAACGCATAGCGTTTTGGGTAAACATGATGTCGGTTTTGGCAAGTGCTTTTACCGTATTATTTTTGTTTTGGTCGCTTACGCGCATTATCACTCGCTTTGTTTTAAAAAATATTACTCCTAGCGGAACACAATCTTTTTTGGTTTTGGGAGCTGGTATTGTAGGTTCACTCAGCTATGCCTTTTCCGACAGCTTTTGGTTTAATGCCGTTGAAGCCGAAGTATATGCTATGGCAATGTTGATAACCTCGGCAATGTTTTGGTTGGGCTTACGATGGGAAGAAGAAATGCTCACGCCGCATGGTGATCGCTGGTTGGTCCTTATTGCCTTTTTAATTGGGTTGTCTTTCGGGGTGCATTTTATGGGACTGCTTACCGTTCCTGCTATTGGAATGTTATATTACTTTAAACATTATTCTTTTTCGTGGAAATCGTTTGTGTTGGCAAATATCGTTTCTGTGGCATTACTCCTCTTTATATTCAAGCTTTTACTTCCGTTAACCTTATCCTATTTTGGAAACGCTGAGGTCTTTTTTGTGAATAGTTTTGGTTTGCCTTTTAACTCTGGAACCCTAATTGCCGGACTCTCTATTGTTGCCTTCTTTTTTTGGGGATTTCGTTTTACGCAACAAAAAAAATGGGTGCAAGCCAATACGGCTTTATGGTGCGTGGTGTTTATATTGGTAGGATTTTCGTCATGGATTATGCTGCCTATTCGAGCAAATGCCAATACCGTAATCAATGAAAATGCTCCAACCGATGCGCGAGCACTTTTAGCGTACTACAATTTGGAGCAATATCCCGAGACCCATTTATTCTATGGTCCCATGTACACCGATATGTATGCAGGACAAGATGAGAACAACCCATACAAAGACGATAAACCCAAATATGAAAAGGACTACAAAAAAGGGCGGTATGTTGTGGTAAACCCTTGGGAAGATGCACGTATTAACGCCAATAGCAAGCATACCGGTTTTTTGCCCCGTATGTGGAGTTCAGGAAATGCGGCAAACTATATTGCTTATTTTGGCGCTCCCGATTTTGATATCAAACCTAAATACAGAAACCAATCTCAACTTATTGATGCTGTTAATGATTTTATATCTCGTGTCAATGATGGAGAAATCGACGCCAACGGATATCATCAATTTTTGCAACGGTTTGGCTCTTATTTGGATATTGAAAAACCAAGTTTTATAGATAACCTAAATTACCTATTTACCTTTCAAATCAATTATATGTATTTCCGCTACTTCATGTGGAATTTTTCAGGAAAACAAAATGATGAGCAAGGCAAATTAGACCCTTTTAATGGGAATTGGATAAGTGGTATTTCGTGGTTAGACAGCTTGCGTCTTGGTCCCCAAAACAAGCTTTATGCCGATGCAAAAAACAACAAAGGGCGCAACACCTATTATATGTTACCCTTATTTTTAGGACTCTTGGGTGCGTTGTTTTTATATCAACAAGATAAAAAACGTTTTTGGGTGCTCTTGGTGTTTTTCCTTTTTACAGGCCTTGCGCTCAAAGTTTATTTAAATGAACGTGTATTTGAACCCCGTGAAAGGGATTATGCTCTTGTAGGATCATTTTATGTCTTTGCAATATGCATTGGTATTGGCGTAGTAGCTCTTGCTGAGAACATTAAAGCCTATGTGTCGCTCCGCGTAGCGGCGCCATTGGCTGTAGTGGGTTGTTTACTTGCTGTTCCGGTACTTATGGGTTCTCAAAATTGGGATGACCATAATCGTGCCAACCGCTTCACCGCCCAATCTACAGCGAAAGCTTACCTAGATTCGGTAGAAGAAAACAAAGACGCAATGATTTTTACCATTGGTGATAACGACACCTTTGCTATATGGTATGCACAAGAAATAGAGGGATATCGAACCGATGTGCGTAGTATAAACACCCAATTACTTGCAACCGATTGGTATATAGATCAACTTAAAAGAAAAACCTACGAAAGCACACCAATTCCATCGCAACTAACTCATAAACAGTATGCTTATGGAACAAGAGACTATATAAAGTTTGAGGCAATCATTGATTCAGTCCGTTGGGAACTTAACGATTTTATGGATTGGGTTGCCAGTGATAACCCGCGCACGCGCTACAAACATTTGTTGCAACAGTACGAGTTAGATTTAAGTGGTATACCAAAAGGAACGCAAGAATTGGTTTATTACCCCACTAATAAAATCAGAGTGCCGGTTAATAAGGAAAATGTTCTAAAGAGCGGTATTGTTAAGCCCGAATATGCTGACCTTATCGTGGACTACATTGATATTGACTTGCCAACTTCAGGGCTGTACAAAAACCGAATTATGATGCTAGATATTCTGCATAATAACGACTGGGAACGCCCAATTTATTTTACTGGCGGTAGCTACGATGATGATGAATACATTTGGATGAAGGATTACCTTCAACTAGAAGGGCTGGTTTATAAACTTGTTCCGATTAAAACTCCGGAAAATCCAATAAACCCCTACCAAATGGGAAGGATTGATTCCAAAAACATGTATTCAATTGTAAAAAAATGGGATTGGGGCAACGCCAATAGCAAGGACATTTATCACGACCCTGAAACCCGCAAAAACAGTATTTCTTTCCGTAGCAATATGGCGCGTTTGGCCGAGCAACTCATCTCGGAAAAAGAACTCGAAAAAGCCAATGAAATATTGGATTTGACTATGGAAAAAATGCCCTTAGAATACTTTGGTTATTACAGTTTGATTACCCCAATTGTAGCGCTCTACTACCAAGCTGGCACCCCCCATAAAGGAAGTGCGTTGGCAAATCAAATTGCAACAAAGTACATAGACAAATTACAGTATTATAGTTCGTTTAGTTATGATGATCAGCAATTATATGCGGAGACCATTTTGGTTGATGTCGAACGTTATCGAGCTGTTATCGAGGCAGTAGTAGATGCTCAAGACAATCTTAGTGCAAGTAAAATGGTGGAAGACTTTATTGAAAATACTAGGCTATTTGCTCCCTTGTACTCTGCTTATGACTACTACACCCCCATGGTACCTTATGTCGCTGTTTTATTTACTGCCAAAAAATCCAAATCTGCTCGTTTGTTGTTTAATGCCATAGCGCAAGTATACCAAAATAGATTAGCGCTTTTTAGTCAAGTCCCCGAGGAAGAATTACTTTATTATAAAGAAGGTATTGAATTAGAAGTGCGTGCCTACCAAAAATTGATAGAAGCCTATCAAATGCTTGAGCCAAGTTTAGACAGCGTTTCAGCAGCTAATAAGGATTTTAGAAAAGCGGTAGGCCCTTACCTCACAGACTAAATAAAGTCTTTCATTAACCCAATGAGGGTATTGGCATCTTGCTCACCACTTTGGCGCCATACCATTTCACCAGACTTGTAAATCATCAGCGTAGGCAACCCCTTAATTCGAAGGGCTTCGGCTAACTTGGGATTTTTATCCACATCTATTTTTACTACTTTGCCATAGTCGCCCATGGCTGCAGCTACATCACGTAGCACTGGGTGCATATCTACAGAGGGGTCGTTCCAGTCTGTATAGAAGCTCAACAGAATGGGGATATTCGCGTCTATTAATTCACCAAACTTAGACATAGTGTCAGTTTTATGTTTCAAAAATACATTTTTTCCATAACTCAACGATTAGAACCATAAATCATATATATTTTATGGTCAATCCTTTTTTAATCCTGACGAATAAAGCCTATTTTTAGCACAGCTTTATTTTATGCATGGCTAAAAACCGCCTATTCCTTCTAGATGCTTATGCCCTGATTTTTCGTGGGTATTATGCGTTTATTAAAAACCCCCGTATCAATTCCAAAGGAATGGAAACTAGTGCAATTTTGGGGTTTACTAACTCACTTTTTGATGTGATTAAGCGCGAACGCCCCGACTACCTCGCCGTAGCGTTTGACAAGGGTGGGTCGCACGCGCGTAATGAAATGTTTACAGATTACAAGGCCAATCGAGCCGAAACTCCTGAGGCAATAAAAATTGCCGTTCCTTATATTCAAAACCTCCTCAAAGCTTTGCATATTCCTGTAATTGAGTTAGAAGGCTATGAAGCAGATGACATCATTGGTACTCTTGCTAAACAAGCCGAAAAAGAAGATTTCCAGGTGTATATGGTAACACCCGACAAGGATTTTGCACAATTGGTATCAGAAAATATTTTCATGTATCGTCCTGCTCGCATGGGCAACGATATTGAGATTTGGGGCATTCCTGAAGTGCAAAAAAAGTTTGAAATTGACCATCCCGAGCAAGTCATTGACTTTTTGGGTATGATGGGAGATTCGGTAGACAACATCCCTGGGCTACCTGGCGTAGGTGAAAAAACTGCTAAAAAATTTCTTGCTCAATACGGAAGTATGGAAGCTCTTTTGGACAACACCCATGAACTACAAGGTAAAATGAAAGAAAGAGTGGAAGCTAATAAAGAACTTGGGCTGCTCTCTAAAAAATTGGCGCGGATTATTTTAGACGTTCCCGTACAATTTGATGCCAATAGCTATGTATTAAGCCAACCCGACGTAAACGCTGTAAAAGAAATCTTTCATGAGCTGGAATTTAGGCGCCTTAGCGAAACTTTTATTAAGGTCTTTGCTCCCAATGAAGCCCCCCCTGTTCCCGAAAAACCTGCTGAAACTCAAGCAGCACCTGTCGCCTTTGATTTGTTTCATCAACCTGGGAGCGGTCATTTGGAAACGGTTTCCGAATTCAAAAATTTAGCTAATACGCCTCATCACTACCAATGTGTTCAAACCGAGGTGGAGCGTAAACTTTTGGTCGAAACCATACTTCGCCAAAAAAGTGTGTGTTTTGATACAGAAACTACGGGATTAGATGCGCTAACAGCTTCATTGGTTGGCATTTCTTTTAGCTGGAAAACTCATACAGGATACTACCTTCCTATCCCTGAAAATATCGAAGAGCGCAAAACGATTCTGGAGGATTTAATTGTGTTTTTTGAAAATGAATCCATTGAAAAGGTTGGGCAAAATCTCAAGTATGATATTAAAGTAATGAACCAGCACGGAATAGCAGTCAAGGGGCCCCTTTTTGACACCATGCTAGCACACTACATCATAAATCCCGACATGCGCCACAATATGGACGTACTAGCTGAAACTTATTTGGGATATCAACCCAAACCCATTTCGGAGCTGATTGGAAAAAAAGGGAAAGGTCAAGGTTCTATGCGCAACGTGCCCCTAGACCAACAAACCGAATATGCTGCTGAGGATGCCGATATTACATGGCAACTAAAAGAACACTTTGAAAAAGAATTAGGGAAAAACGAACAAAGAGAGGTACTACACAGTATTGAACTTCCCCTTGTGCGTGTGTTAGCTGCCATGGAACTTGCAGGTATTCATATAGACGTTCCATTTTTAAACGAAATGTCAATACAATTGGGGAAAGAAGCAAGCGTATTGGAACAACGCATTTTTGAACAAGCTGGGGAAACCTTTAATTTGGCTTCGCCCAAGCAATTGGGACCCATTTTATTTGACAAGCTCAAACTAGTAGACAAACCCAAAAAGACCAAAACAGGACAGTATTCTACTGCAGAAGATGTGCTTTCTATTCTAGCTAAAGATCATCCTATTGTTTCGAATATTTTAGAATGGCGTAGTGTCCAAAAACTAAATAACACCTATGTAGCTGCCCTACCCGAAGACGTGAATGCTAAAACGAAACGTGTACACACCGTGTATAACCAAGCTGTAGCCGCCACAGGGCGCCTGAGCAGTAATCACCCAAATTTGCAAAATATTCCCATACGAACTCCGCGCGGACAACAAGTCCGCAAGGCATTTGTTGCCAAAGACGATGCGCATGTGCTTATGGCTGCTGATTACTCCCAAATAGAGTTACGCATCATTGCATCGCTTGGCGAAGATCCAGCCATGATTTCGGCATTTAACAACAATGAAGACATTCATGCAGCTACGGCAGCAAAAGTATTTGGCGTACCTCTATCCGAAGTAACCCGCGAACAACGTAGCCAAGCCAAAACGGTAAACTTTGGAATTATTTACGGCGTTTCTGCCTTTGGACTAAGCAATCAAACCACACTGAACCGCAGCGAAGCCAAAGCGCTTATAGAAACGTATTACGAAAATTACCCTAAGCTTAGAGCCTATATAAGCAACCAAGTGGATTTTGCTCGTGAGCATGGCTATGTGGCAACGGTTTTGGGTAGACGACGCTACCTCAAAGACATTAACTCACGGAACGCCATAGTGCGAGGGGCTGCCGAGCGTAATGCCGTTAATGCACCCATCCAAGGAAGTGCAGCCGACATCATCAAACTTGCCATGTTGCGTATTTATGACCGTATGCAAAACGAAGGGCTAGGCGCTCAAATGCTATTGCAAGTACACGACGAATTGGTATTTGAATGCCCTAAAGATGAGCTGGAAACCTTAAAAGAATTGGTAAAAACCGAAATGGAGCAGGCCTATGCGCTAAACGTACCGCTTACCGTAGATATCGGCATCGGGCAAAACTGGCTAGAAGCGCATTAAAGTTTACCCCAAAAACAAATCCCAAAATAGCGTTTGCATTATTGTGGATAGTTTGTACATTTGCAGCCCGCCAATCGGGAGTATTTCCTGTTGGCGTAAACAGAGCTAAAACGTAAAGAGTGGACTCATTAAGTTACAAAACCGTATCCATCAACAAGCAAAACGCTGATAAACAGTGGGTTGTGGTTGATGCTGCCGACCAAGTATTAGGTCGCTTTTCATCTAAAGTAGCCAAGCTGTTGCGTGGCAAATACAAGCCCAGCTTCACCCCTCACGCAGATTGTGGTGACAATGTTATTGTCATCAATGCCGAGAAAATTAAGCTTACTGGCAACAAATGGACCGAAAAAACCTATATCCGCCACACGGGATATCCTGGTGGACAGCGTTCACTTACGGCTACCGAATTATTCCAAAAAAACCCAAACCGTGTTGTAGAAAAAGCGGTTAAGGGGATGCTCCCAAAAAACAAATTAGGTGCTGAATTGTTTCGCAACCTGTATGTATTTGCAGGTGCTGAGCACACCCACGGAGGGCAGCAACCCAACGAATTAAACATAAACGAGTTAAACTAATATGGAAACCATCCACAAAATTGGTCGACGCAAAACAGCTATTGCACGTGTTTTCCTTTCAGAAGGCGACGGCACCATGACGATAAACAAAAAGCCCATGGCTGAGTATTTTGTTGCATCTACCCTTCAATATAAAATTAACCAACCCTTTGCGCTAACGGAAACCCTAGGGCAATATAACCTTAAAGCCTCTGTTGTAGGGGGTGGGCCTAACGGTCAAGTTGAAGCAGTACGGTTGGCTATTTCGCGTGCGCTTTGCGAAATAAACGAAGAATATCGTGCAATGCTTAAACCTGAAGGTTTACTCACTCGTGATCCGCGTATGGTAGAGCGTAAGAAATTCGGGCAAAAGAAAGCGCGTAAAAAATTCCAATTCTCGAAACGTTAACCTCAACGTTGCCGTAGTGCAACATCAAGTTCATTTAAATATCATTAATTTGTTGCCATTAGTTTAGCATCTAAATGTTCAAGGCCGAAAAAACCGCCACTTGGATATTGCTAATCAGGGAACGTAAACTATACAACAATGTCTAAAATACAAGTTAAAGACCTACTAGATGCCGGAGTGCATTTCGGTCACCTTACCCGCAAGTGGAACCCCAATATGGCGCCCTACATTTATATGGAGCGCAACGGAATCCACATCATCAACCTATACAAATCGGTTGCCAAAATTGAAGAAGCCAACGAAGCCTTAAAGAAAATTGCATCTTCTGGGCGTAAAATTTTGTTTGTTGCTACTAAAAAGCAGGCAAAGGATATCGTCTCTGAAAAATCATCAAATGTAAACATGCCGTATATCACAGAGCGTTGGCCTGGGGGTATGCTTACCAACTTTGTAACTATCCGAAAAGCCGTGAAAAAAATGGCCGCCATTGATAAAATGAAAGCCGACGGTACTTTTGAAACCCTTTCTAAAAAGGAAAAACTTCAAGTAGATCGATTGCGCGCTAAGTTGGAAAAAAACTTAGGTTCTATATCAGACATGACCCGACTTCCTGGAGCCCTTTTTGTGGTAGATATTCGCCGCGAACATATTGCAGTTAAGGAAGCTCAGAAGTTGAACATTCCCATTTTTGCAATGGTAGATACAAACGCAGATCCACGTGATGTAGATTATGTTATTCCTGCCAACGACGATGCATCTAAATCTATTGAAAAAATAATGACCCTTGTTACTGCAGCAGTCGCTGAAGGCTTGCAAGAACGTCAACAAGATAAATCAGAAGCTGATGCAGCTGCCAGTGAAGGCGAAATTGTTGCCGCAGAAGAGATCGTTGAAGAAACTACTACCAAAGAAATTGTTGAAGAAGCAAAGGCAGAGCCAGAAGAAGAAACAGCTACTGAAAGTGAAGAAGAGACATCAGGTTTAGAAGTTGAAGAATCAACTCAAGAAGAACCAACTGAAGTAGAACCAACTGTAGAAGAACCAACTGAAGTAGAGCCAACTGTAGAAGAACCTTCTGAAGTAGAAACAGAAGACCCAACAGAAGAAGAATAAATCTAAATAAAAAAAATATGTCAAAAATTACTGCTGCTGAAGTAAACAAATTGCGCCAAGCTACAGGTGCTGGTATGATGGACTGTAAAAAAGCCTTGGTAGAAGCTGAAGGTGATTTCGATGCTGCCATTGAATTGCTTCGTAAGAAAGGACAAAAAGTTGCTGCAAACCGTGCCGACCGCGACTCATCTGAGGGGGCAGTTATTGCTCGTGTAAATGATGATGCGAGTGTTGGTGTTGTAGTATCTGTAAATTGTGAAACTGACTTTGTTGCCAAAAATGAAAGCTATGTTGCTCTTGCCAACAAACTCGCTGACATTGCGCTTGCACATGACACTATAGAAGCGTTTTTAGCTGCACCATTTGAAGGTAGTCTTACTGTTGCTGACAAACTTACTGAGCAAACAGGTGTTATTGGTGAGAAGATCGAAGTGGGGGGTTTTGAACGTCTCGAAGCTCCATTTGTTGGCTCATACATACACGCAGGAAATAAAATTGCTACGCTTGTAAGTCTTTCTGCGTCTGTTGAAGGTGCTGCCGAAGCCGCTAAAAACGTAGCGATGCAAGCGGCGGCCATGAATCCTATAGCGCTTAACGAAGAAGGTGTTGATGCTGAGGTAATCGATAAAGAAATAGAAATTGCCAAAGAGCAGTTGCGCGCTGAAGGAAAACCAGAAGCCATGCTTGACAATATTGCTAAAGGAAAACTCAATCGTTTCTTTAAAGACAACACTTTGGTAAATCAAGACTATATCAAAGACAACAAACAAAGCGTTGCTGCTTATGTAAAGTCGGTAAACCCAGATTTAGTAGTAACCGGATTTAAACGTCTAGCGTTAGGGTAACCCTAATGGTTTTGTTAAAGATCATAAAAAGACTTCCGTATTGGAGGTCTTTTTTTATTTTAGCTGGACCAAATCTTTTAAAATGAGGCGATTAATTATTTTTCTGTTTATATCTTCTAGCCTTTCACAGGCGCAATACATTGTGGTTCTAGACAGCATTTCTAACGAACCCATTTCTTATGCGAGTGTGTACGATGGAAAAACAGGGGTGATTACAAGTGCTTCAGGGATGGTATATTGGTCATCCCCAGCCGACTCCATAACGCTATCATGCTTAGGATACGCCTCTAAAAAAATAGCTGCATCACAATTTAGAGACACAATATACATGGTGCCCAAATCCGTAGAGCTTTTACCAGTTTTGGTTAGCAACCGCAAGCTAACCGCAGAAGAAATTATTGATAGTGTAAAAGCAAATACCAAAAAAAATGTTGCTTTTGGGTTGTCTTCAAGTGAAGTTTTTGTGCATAGTACTTATATGGAAGACACCCATAAAATGGATGTCAAAATTGAAAAATCGACCATTACTGAACTCGACCAAAGTTTTGTAAATGAACTTTTGGAGCAAGTTCCAAAAAAAGAAAAAATGGAGTCTTTTTCCAGAAGCAAATGGCTACGTGATAGCGGCGGACTAAAACATCATAAGCTGGAAGTGCTGCAAGCCGCACGGCTACGTGATTCGCTTATCGAAAACGGTTATAAATCTATGGCGGAAACAGTAGATGAAATTCTCAAAAAAAGGGTGAAAAAGGATTCGTATTTTAAAGTAAAATCTGGACCACTGATCTCCGTAAAGGTCGACAACCCCACAAAAGAAATAGACACTGTTGAGCAAGAGAAACAAGCATTATTACCAAAAGATTACGCTGCAAAAACCTTAGGCCTTTTGCAGCGCTTAGCTACAAAAAATCTATTTGAAAAAAATGATTGGGTGTTGCCTTTTTTGGTTAATCCTAAAAAGTACACGTTTTCTAATGAGGGTATTGTTTACGATCTGAATGTACCGTTATATAAAATCCGATTTAGGTCAAATAAGAAAAAGGACTTTAGTGGGTATCTTTTGGTGGATATAGACGATTATGGTGTGCACAAAATCGAATTCCAAAACAACAAACATGAAAATAGGCTAAAGTTGTTTGGATTATTTTTTGAAAAGCGTCTCAATAACAGGACGTATACCTTTGCAAAAAACCACGATGGCAAATACACCTTATTTCATATTTATGAAGAATATCAACAACAAATAGGCTTAAAAAGACCTATTAAAATCATTGAAAAAAATAAAGTAGTAAAAGGTAGAAATAGGCAAAATGTGCTGTCCATGGATGTCCATTTTCGTGTAAACGAAACCTATCAAAAAAGTATTTATTTTAATTCTTTCACTCCTGTGTCAATGAAAGAATTTGACGCATTTACCTTCAAACACAGTGTTCTTCCGAAGGATTTATACAGTAAAGCAGAAATCCAAAAATACATTCCAGGACTACACCTTGAATAATTGGGTGGTTCTTCATTTATAGTAACATCGGGAATCAGTACTAACTTGTTATATTTGCACAAACATTATCCATGCAATACAAAAGGATACTTCTAAAACTTAGTGGAGAGGCACTCATGGGAGAACGCTCTCACGGTATAGACCCCAATCGAATTGCTGAATACGCAAAAGACATCAAAGAAATTGTTGCTTTTGGTGTTCAAGTAGCCATTGTAATTGGAGGCGGAAATATTTTTAGGGGTGTGGCTGCTGCAAGTAACGGTATGGATCGTGTTCAGGGCGACTACATGGGAATGCTAGCAACTTGTATAAACGGTATGGCACTTCAAAGTGCACTCGAAGACTTAGAAGTCCCTACAAGATTACAAACTGCCTTAAAAATTGAAGCGATTGCCGAGCCATACATAAAACGACGTGCGGTACGCCATCTCGAAAAAGGAAGGGTAGTAATTTTCGGAGCAGGAACTGGAAATCCGTTTTTTACTACAGACTCAGCCGCCGTTCTCAGAGCCATCGAAATTGATGCAGATGTTATTCTTAAAGGAACGCGAGTAGATGGTATCTACACAGCAGATCCTGAAAAAGACAAGTCGGCTCAAAAATTTGAAAACATTAGTTTTAAAGAAGTACTAAGTAAGGGGCTAAAAGTCATGGATATGACTGCCTTTACGCTAAGTCAAGAAAACGAACTGCCTATTATTGTTTTTGACATGAATAAATCCGGGAATTTAAAAAAAGTAGTGAAAGGCGAACCTATAGGCACATTGGTAAATTTATAAGTTATGGAAGAACTAACATTTATACTCGAAGCTACAAGGGAATCGATGGATAATGCTATTTCGCACCTTGATAAGTCTTTTATTAATATTCGTGCAGGAAAAGCAAATCCAGTGATGTTATCGTCCGTTATGGTCGACTATTATGGTTCTCAGACCCCACTAAATCAGGTGGCAAATGTGAATACTCCAGACGCCCAAACGCTTTCAGTGCAGCCTTGGGAAAAAACACTTATTCCAGAAATAGAAAAAGCCATTATGGTGGCTAACTTAGGCTTTAATCCTATGAATAACGGCGAGTCGATTATAATAAGCATTCCCCCACTTACGGAAGAGCGCCGCCGTGAGTTAGTTAAGCAAGCCAAAGCAGAAGCCGAACATGCAAAAGTTGGAGTACGAAACGCTCGAAAAGACGCAAATAATGAGCTAAAAACGTTGGAGCTTTCTGAAGATGAGCTTAAAAATGAAGAGGTCGAAGTACAACAAATGACCGACAACTATATTGCCACGATAGACAATAAATATCAGGTAAAAGAAAAAGAAATCATGACCGTATAAGCGGATCATGAATATAAAATTGCTATGATTAAATGGATAAATACACGCTTTTGGGAAAGCGTGGCAAGGCTTATCCTGCGAAACCGTTTTGTGTTTTTGGCAGCCATTGTGGCTACCACGTTTTTCCTTTCTACACAGTGGAGTAATATTCGCTTTAGTTTTACTGAGGCTAGCCTTTTGCCAGACAATCATCCTTTTAATACCTTTTATCAGGAATTTTTAGATCGCTTTGGCGAAGAGGGAAATGTAGTTGTCCTAGCGGTCCAAGACGCACATTTTTTTAGTCCCGAAAAACTTGCTGCTTGGAAAGCTCTTGGAGATAGTTTAGCACTAGATTCAAGTGTGGGAAATGTAGTGGGTATTAGCGAGTTGACACAACTTAAACGCAACAAAAGAAAAAGGATATTCGAATTAGCGCCCATTCCCCATCAGCAACCCAAAACAAAAGAAGAAGCAATTGCGTTAAAGCGCTATTTATTTCAACAACAACCCCTTTACGACAACCTCCTTTTTAACAAAGAAACCAATGTTGTCCAAACAGCCGTGTATTTGCGTACAGATGTTGTTAATAGTGGGGCACGACAAACCTTTGTTGACAAGACTTTAGTGCCTTTGGTTAAAAATTTTGAAGTTCAAACAGGTTTGGATGTTCGTGTTTCCGGAATGCCGTATATCCGAACCATCAATGCCCAGATGATTTTGAATGAAATTGGGCTATTTGTCGTTGTTGCAACCTTGGTTACCACACTTATTTTCTTTTTCTTTTTTAGGTCATATCGCGCCACATTTATTTCAATGTCTATCGTAGTTATTGGAGTTATGTGGGCATTTGGAATCATTGGTTTGTTAGGGTTTGAAATTACTGTACTCACGGCACTAATTCCACCCATTATTATTGTAATAGGTGTTCCAAACTGTATTTTTCTTATAAACAAATACCAAAATGAAATAAAAAAACACGGGAATCAAGCGCGGTCGTTACAACGTGTAATTTCAAAAATTGGAAATGCTACGCTGATGACCAACATGACAACGGCTTGTGGTTTTGCTACATTTATGCTTACCAATAGCACCTTACTTAGAGAATTTGGAATCGTAGCATCCATCAATATTATGATGATATTCCTATTGTCGTTACTTATGATACCCATCATCTATAGCTTTATGTCTATTCCCAAGAAAAAGCACTTGGAACACCTCAACAGAAAATGGATGTCAGGTTTTGTGTCATGGATGGAACGCATGGTAAAACAGCATCGCGTGTCTGTTTATTTCGTAGCCATAATTGCCCTGATGCTAAGCATTGTTGGAATGTATGAAATTCGCCTCTCGGGCACCATAATTGATGACATGCCTAAAAAAGCGAGTTTTTATCAGGATATACGCTTTTTTGAAACCCATTTTAAGGGGGTTATGCCTATCGAAATTATGGTAGACACCAAACGGAAAAATGGCGCTATACGCTTAAGTACTCTTAATCGCATGAATCGATTGGAAGAGAACTTACGTGAAATTCCAGAACTCTCAACTCCTATCTCAGCAGTTACCGTAGCGAAATACCTAAAACAATCGTTTTATAATGGAAATCCCAAATATTTTCAATTGCCTACTAATCAAGAAAATAATTTTATTCGGGCGCACGCTAAAAACTTAGGTGGTGAGGCAAATTTTTTGACACGTCTTGTAGATTCAACAGGGCAATATGCACGCATAACTGTGATGTTACAAGATGTCACTACCGAACGAATGGAAGCTATTGAGAAGCAAATCCAAAATAGTATTAACAAATACTTCCCTGCTGATGTTTTTGAGGTATCCATGACGGGAAAAGCACTGGGATATCTTAAAGGAACACGGTTTTTGGTGCGCAACCTTGTGGTGTCTCTTAGTCTTGCTATTCTACTAATTGCGTTGTTTATGGCATACATGTTTCGATCGTTTAGAATGATTCTTATTTCTTTATTGCCTAACGTTATTCCGCTTATCCTTACTGCTGGGATGATGGGCTTTTTAGGGATTGCTATAAAGCCCTCAACCATATTGGTGTTTAGTGTCGCTTTTGGTATTTCGGTAGATGACACCATTCATTTCTTGGTTAAATACCGACAGGAACTGCAATCATCAAAATGGAATATTAAAAAATCGGTATATACAGCGCTTCGCGAAACAGGCGTAAGTATGTTTTATACTTCTATCGTATTGTTCTTTGGATTTTCGGTGTTTATGATTTCTAGTTATGGGGGTACGGTAGCTCTTGGCGGATTGGTATCAGCAACACTGCTTTTTGCTATGCTTGCTAATCTTATTTTGTTACCATCTCTTTTGCTTTCACTCGAAAAGCAAATTGCAAACGAACGTACACTTAAAGAGCCAAAGTTTCAAATTTTACCCGAGAACGAAGCGGAATAATTGCGTTATATTTGTCGTGACAAATTTGAATATATAATGGACATTCGTCAACTTTTTTTAGGGAAATTAAAAAACCAAAAGGTAACTGTTCGAGGTTGGGTACGAACTTTTCGAGCCAATCGGTTTATTGCCCTTAATGACGGGTCCTGTTTAGCAAATTTACAATGTGTGGTAGATTTTGAACAAACCCCACAAGAGGTGCTTGAAGAAATCAATACCGGCGCTGCACTTGAGGTGGTAGGTTTGTTGGTAGAAAGCCAAGGCAAAGGACAGCAATTTGAAGTCCAAGTGGAAAGCCTTGCTGTTTTAGGCGCATCAAACCCTGATGAATATCCAATACAACCCAAAAAACATTCGTTAGAATTTTTACGTGAAAAAGCGCATTTACGCGTACGCACCAATACATTTGCAGCTGTAATGCGTGTTCGCGCAGCACTGTCATTTGCAGTGCATCAATACTTTACCAATAACGGATTTTATCAGGTTCATACACCTATAATTACTGGGAGTGATGCCGAAGGAGCAGGTGAAATGTTTCGAGTAACCACCCTTGACCCAACTGTAAGTTCTGAAGAAACAGACTTTTTTGGTAAAGAAACCAATCTAACGGTATCGGGACAATTGGAGGCTGAGACCTACGCCATGGGCCTTGGGAAAGTTTATACATTTGGTCCCACTTTTAGGGCAGAAAACTCCAACACTTCACGTCATTTAGCTGAGTTTTGGATGATAGAGCCCGAAGTAGCCTTTAACGATTTAGATGATAATATGGATTTGGCCGAAGATTTTATCAAATCTGTGTTGGCAAACATATTAGAAAACTGCAACGAAGATTTAACGTTTTTGGATGAACGCTTTTCTAGTGAAGAGGCCAAAAAACCTCAGGCAGAACGCAGTCCTATGGGGCTTTTAGAGCGATTAAAATTTGTTATACAAAACGAATTTATGCGAGTATCCTACACTGATGCTATTGAAATATTACGCAATTCCAAACCCAATAAAAAGAAGAAATTTAAATATCCCATAGAGGCTTGGGGAGTGGATTTGCAAAGCGAGCACGAGCGTTATTTGGTAGAAAAACACTTTACTAGCCCTGTAATTTTATTCGACTACCCCGCCGACATCAAGGCCTTTTATATGCGCATGAATGACGACGGCAAAACCGTTCGGGCTATGGATGTGCTTTTCCCTGGTGTAGGCGAAATGGTAGGAGGCTCACAACGAGAGGAGCGTCTAGACAAATTAGTAGCGCGGATGCAAGCCATGGATATTGATGAAAAAGAATTGTGGTGGTATACCGATTTGCGTCGGTTTGGCACTGCAGTACACTCGGGATTTGGACTTGGGTTTGAGCGGTTAGTGCTATATGCCACAGGAATGTCTAACATTAGAGATGTGATTCCTTACCCTCGTACTCCACTTAGTGCATCGTTTTAGGTAAAATGGTTGGGGTTTTTTGTATTTTTAAAAACCCATACTTGACTTATGCTTAAACAACAACTACAATTTAAGCTTTCCCAAAAGCTATCGCCACAACAAATTCAGTTGATGCGACTGATACAGTTGCCTGTACAGTCTTTTGAGCAACAAATATTGCGAGAAATTGAAGAAAACCCTGCCTTAGCGCCAGGAAAAGAAAATGAAACAGAACAGGAAGAATTTAATACTCCCGACGAAGATCGTGGGGAAATCATTGAAACTGATGATATTGACATAGATGCCTATTTGAGTGATGATGAAATCCCTGAGTATCGGCTCCGTTCTCAAAATTACAGTGCAGACGACGAAGAAAAACACGTGCCTTATGCTGCTGGAGTAAGTTTTCACCAACAGTTAATGGCGCAACTGGATACCATTACGTTTACAGAAAAACAATATCGTATTGCAACTTTTTTAGTAGGGAGTATTGACACTAGTGGCTACATTCGGCGAGAGCTCATTGATGTAGTAGACGACTTGGCATTTAACGAAAATATTTACACCGATGAGCATGAAGTTCGAAGGGTTTTAGATGAAGTTCAACAGTTAGATCCTCCAGGTGTTGGGGGGTTAAATCTTCAAGAATGTTTGCTTATTCAGTTAAAACGCAAACCCCAAACAGAAGCTATTTCGACTGCTGTTTTATTGTTAGAAAATCAATTCGACGCTTTTACTAAAAAACATTTTAGCAAAATAAAAGCCCGCCTAAAAATAGACGACAATCAGCTTAAAGACTGTATGCTAGAAATTGAGAAACTGAACCCAAAACCTGGCGCCGCTTACAGTAATGATGCCAAAACAAATGCACATATTGTACCTGATTTTACCATTCACCTAATAGATGGTCAGCTCAATTTGATGCTTAACGGCAGAAACGCTCCAGAACTTCATGTTTCTTACGAGTATCGAAATATGCTTTCTGGATATAAGGAGGCTAAAGAGAAGAATAAAGAACAGCAAAAAGCCGTTCAATTCATTAAGCAAAAGCTAGATGCTGCTCGATGGTTTATTGATGCTATAAAGCAACGGCAACATACCCTTCAAGAAACCATGAAAACAATTATGGAATTTCAACGTGAATATTTCCTTACTGGGGATGAGCAAAAACTTAAACCTATGATTCTAAAAGACATTGCAGATCGTATTGGTATGGATATTTCTACAGTGTCAAGAGTTGCCAACAGCAAATATGTAGACACCCCTTATGGAACCAAACTGGTAAAGTGGTTTTTCTCTGAAGGAATTACCAACGCTGAGGGAGAAGACGTTTCAACCATTGAGGTTAAGAAAGTGCTGAGTGACGTAATTGCAGACGAGGACAAGTCTAGTCCGCTTACCGATGAACAACTTATGAATATCATGAATAAAAAAGGGTATCCTATTGCACGTCGTACTGTGGCAAAATACCGTGAAATGATTGGCGCCCCTGTGGCAAGACTACGGAAGGAATTATAACGTCTTTTTTTGATTATCTATCCAATTGGCTATTGGAAAGCCAAGCCCTATTAGAATATACGACCATCCCAAAATAGGCGGATTCTCATCATTGATAAGCATCGCAATTCCCAAAACGGACATCAAAATTCCATAGCTAATCAGGCAAATAGTACGCACCCGTTCTCGCTTGTGCGCTGGTAGTTTAAAAACATGTATTGAAATATAGTTTAGGGCTAACAGCAAAATAAGTGTTGCAGCAAGAATAAGTAGCCCTTTAAGCATGATGTTCAATTAAACCTGTGCTAAAATTATAAAAAAATGGTAAGCAGTGGAAGTCGGCTCGCCAACTAAAACACTACTGCTCAATCTCCGTATAATACAACTCCAACTGTGCCTTAAAATCCGCCAAAGCGGGATCTGATGGATTAGGTCCAACAAAAACAGTTGATTTTGGTGAAGACACAGCTCCAGCCGGGAGTTTTACTTCTGACCCATAAACTTTAGCCAATTCAACTTGAGACTGTGAAGTATAACCATTAGTTAATGACAATTGCAGCGGGGCGTTAATGGAGTCATTACTTATAATGTTGCGTAAATGGTTTGTAATCCTAATTTTATAATACTGTTTTTCTTCATCCTCAATTAAGAAGCCACCATAAATTAACTTATTGAGCGTTGTAGATGCGCTTACGTCTTCCAAAAAGTCAATTAGCGGAGCACCTGAATTTGCCCTATATAAATATAATCTATCTGGAAGCGTTAATCCATACTGATTTACTGCCTGCTTATCTACATAAAAAGTAAGATTCGCTTCATTAATTAGCCATGATTTTCCCTTAAGGGATTCAAGTACTTCATCGTCCTCGAATAAGGTAATTGTAGCTACGCTCCCAAGGCCGCCGCCAAGAGCAATTTGCTCCATATTGTTAGAAGAAACAATAGCGTTTAAATTAGCGTTTGCAGGAACCGTTTGTGTAAGTGTGTTGAATTTTAATATGCCCGCATTAAGTAAAAATTCCATCTCCTTATCTTCAGTTTCTCCGGTTGTCGAATCTTCCTTTTTACCCTTATAGGTATATGCAACTCTAATAACCATTTTATTTACATCAAATAACATAAGTAAGGGTGCGCTAAAATTGCTTGTTTTAATAGCGATAGACCTAAAGTAGTTTTGCCATGATTCTCCGGATAAAAGTTCACTATCTCCCTCTTTGTTTATAAGAAGTTGTTGAAAAGCTTGTTTGTCAAGCGGAATTCTTAACCTTGGTGATAGATTAGCCGCATCATCAATTACAATCTCATTAAGGTCAAGTTGCATGCTATGGGTGCCAAGTACCTGATCAAAGTGGGTTGCAACATCAAAGTCAGAATAATAAGGTTGATATTGCTCAAAATTATTACTTGGGTCCAATTGACGCAAAAAATAGTTAAGCTTGCTTACTTCCACGTCAAACATAGCCGTTTTATTTCCATACAAAGAATCTATCGAGTATAGTTTTTTGTCAGGGTTAGGGTTTTCAGTTTCTAGATCTTGACCATCGTTTATTCCGTCATTGTCAGTGTCTTTTTTAGTCGGGTCTGTTCCCATGGCTGTTTCTTCAATATCACTTACGCCATCCCCATCAGAGTCACTATTCGGGTCGTTATCGTCAATGTCAAATTCATCTATCAATCCGTCGCCATCTTCATCATTTTCGTGAGTAAAAAACGGGATTTCAAGCCATACGTCAGTGACCGTTTCTAATTCGTTAAATGTACTGTCAATTTCCTGTTGGTAGGAGAGTTCTCCAAATATCGCATCATAATTGCTAAGATTCACTTGAGTTACAATAGCGGCATTAGTCGTTCCGAACAGCATATCATCTCGATCACCAAGTTGTAAAACCGGCATATTGTTGGTTTGAACAACGTCAATAAGGGTGTGAGAAACTCCTAATGGAAACGTTTCCTTTTTACCTTGTATTACATTTGAAGGAATGACATCTGCGCCAATAGCATTAAATTTTTTATCGCAAGAAATTAAGAAGAGCACTAAAGCAATGGGTAGGAGCTTTTTTATCATGAGAAGATTAAAATTCAGACTGGTAAAATGTTTCGTGGGCAGTAAGCACATCAGAATCTTTCGTCAATTTTAAAAATGGTTTTGAGCTGTTGAAAATGTTGTTTTTTACAACATCACTTACGCCATCACTAGCAATAATAATGCCATCTGAATGTTGTGCAGCATTTGTAAACATAGCGTCAAGTGTAGGAGATTTCAATTCTGGCATTTGTTCAGGAGCAATTCCATCAAAAACAATTTTTGAAAATAAATCTCCTGCAAGTTCTTCTTCAAATGGCGGTGTAAAGAACGATGTAATAATTTTGGTGTTAGCCAATAAAGGTTCGTCTTTAAAATAAAACTTACAATACAATGGAACCAGCGAAGCAATCCACCCTTGTGCATGAATAATGTCTGGAGACCAGTTTAACTTTTTTACTGTTTCGATTACTCCCTTAGCAAAGAAAATAGCCCGTTCTTCGTTGTCCTCATAAAGTTTTCCGTCTTCACTAGCATATAACCCGCGTCCTTTAAAATAATCTTCATTATCAATGAAGTATACTTGCATACGTTCTTTAGGAATAGAGGCAACTTTAATTATAAGAGGCATATCAATGTCATTCACAACCAGGTTCATTCCCGACAACCTAATAACTTCATGCAACTGATGACGGCGCTCGTTTATTTGTCCATACTTAGGAATAAAAATACGCGTATGCCCCCCAAGTTCATTTACCATTTTGGGTATTTCGAATGCTAAATTTGAAAGTTCGCTATGTGGTAAATATGGAACGACTTCAGATGATATGTATAATATCTTTTTGTCTTTCATATTAGGAGCAAGTCGTATTTGTGAATTAAACGACAAATTTACTAAAAATTTACACGACTTTTGTGCCCAACTCGAAAGCATAACATCATCAATGCCACTAATTCGAACATTAACAGGACTGGAAGAAGCTCGAAATAATTACAAAGGCAATCGTTGTGGTCTAGTCCCAACTATGGGTGCGCTGCATCTTGGGCATCTCGCGTTGATTGAAAAAGCTCTTGCTGAAAACGAAGTAGTCTGGGTTTCCATTTTTGTTAATCCTACACAATTTAACAACCTCAACGATTTAGAGAATTACCCTAAGTCCTTGAACGCCGACGTCGACGCAATTCACAGTATTCATCCTAAAATCAACATATTTGCCCCGACAGTTTTAGAAATGTATCCCCAAAAAATTGAAGCTAATTCACACATTTTTTACGGTCTAGAAACCGTAATGGAAGGAGCCGACCGCCCTGGTCACTTTGAAGGAGTAATAACCATCGTTTCAAAACTTTTTGATGTCGTAAAACCAGATTGTGCCTATTTTGGCGAAAAAGATTTTCAGCAATTGCTAATTATTAAAAATTGGACGAAAACCAATAGGCCTTCAACCAAAATTATTGCCTGTCCCATCGTACGTGAAGCAAACGGACTTGCCATGAGTTCTCGAAATAACCTGCTGTCAAAAGAAGCCCGGCAAGAAGCAGGGTTTATTTTCAAAACCTTAAACTATTGTGTTCAAAAGCTGAGAACCTCTACTGAAATCCTAGCAGAAATAAAGCGCGTTTTTGCCTCCCATCCCTCCTTTACACTTCATTACGCCATTTGTGTAGATGAAGATAGTTTACAAGAAGTTTCCCAAATCGACCCCTATAAAAACCAGCGGCTTTTTATTGCAGCTTCTGTTGAAGGGGTAAGATTGATTGATAATATCGCATTAAAATAAGTACATTTGCGCCATGCAAATTGAGGTTTTAAAATCTAAAATTCATCGAGTAACAGTTACTGGTGCTGAGCTTAATTATATTGGAAGTATTACCATTGACAAAACCCTTATGGATGCCGCCAATATTATTGCGGGGGAAAAAGTTCAAGTGGTGAATTTAAACAATGGTGAACGCTTGGAAACCTATGTCATTGAAGGTGCTGCTAACTCTGGAGAAATTACCCTTAACGGACCTGCAGCTCGTAAAGTTCAAAAAGGGGATATTATTATTATTATTAGCTATGCTATCATGCTTTTTGAAGAGGCGAAAACATTTATCCCTACTTTGATTTTTCCAAATACTACCACCAACTCCTTAGACTAAATCATGTCTAAATTGCTAAAGCTCCTAAAAAAAATTGTGCCTCTGGGATTAGGACTGTATTTAGTCTATTTCTCATTTGAAAATACCTCAGAAAACGATCGTCAGCAAATTATTACAGCCATCAAACAAGCCGACTTACAGTATGTTTTTTTGTCTCTTGCCTTTGGTGTGTTCAGCCATTTAGCACGCGCGTATCGTTGGAACTATTTACTCAAGCCTTTAGGGTACCAGCCTTCTTTTATGATTCGAACCTTAACGGTTATGATATCATACTTTGCCAATCTTGGCATACCCCGATCAGGAGAGGTGTTGCGAGCCACCGCACTCTTAACCTATGGCAACGTCCCCTTTGAAAAAGGATTTGGAACGATAGTGATTGAGCGGATTATTGACCTTATTTTACTCTTGTTATTTATTGGAGTTGGGCTTGTGCTTCAAGGCGAATTGCTTCTTGGAATTATTGGTAATCCCTCCTTTGGCAGTACTTCCTTGGTTGTATTTGTATTGGTTGTTATCCTCTTTGTTATAGGCATAAAACAGGTGAAAAAATCTCAAGGTGTTTTGGCAAAGAAAATTTTGATTTTTTTTAGCGGCTTATGGTCTGGAATGCTTTCTATACGCACCATGAAAAATAAATGGGCTTTTGTAGCGCATACATTATTTATTTGGCTAATGTACTTAGCCATGTTTTGGGTTGTTACTTTTGCTTTGCCCGAGACCAATGGCTTACCCCTTTCGGCAATTATTCCAGCATTCATTGCAGGAGGATTCGCCATGTCTGCAACAAACGGAGGTATTGGGTTATACCCCTTGGCCGTAGCGGCAGTTTTTCATGCCTTTGGTGTGCCCTACCCCGAAGCACTTGCTTTTGGTTGGGTCATGTGGACATCACAAACCGCAATGGTTGTGGTGTTTGGAAGTCTATCTTTTTTGTTTCTCCCTTTTTTGTCCAAAAAATAAGTAGCTTCGCTTTATGGCTAAAGTCAAAAAAGCTTTTTTTTGCACAAGTTGCGGTGCGCAACACACACAGTGGCAAGGACAATGCAGCTCCTGTAAAAGTTGGAATACCCTTCATGAAGAAATTCTTGCTCTTCCAAAAACTCCCTCATGGCAAGTTGATAACACTACAGCAGTTAAAGCAAAACCCGTCCGTATTCAAGATGTAGCTGTAGATGCACTTACACGAATGGGGTCTGGAGATGTAGAGCTTGACCGCGTGCTAGGAGGAGGTATTGTTCCCGGTTCAATTGTTTTGGTGGGGGGCGAACCTGGCATTGGAAAATCTACATTACTGTTGCAAGTTGCACTATCGGTTTCAGGAAAAGTAGTTTATGTTTCGGGTGAGGAAAGCGAACAGCAAATAAAACTTCGCAGTGCCCGTGTTACTGAAGAAACCAGTGAATGTTACTTATTGACAGAAACCCACACACAATCACTTTTACATCATTTGGGAACGCTAAAACCTGCGTTGGTCATCATTGATTCCATTCAAACCCTACACTCCGATAGTATTGATAGCACTGCAGGAAGCGTTTCACAAATTCGTGCCTGCACCGCTGAACTCTTGCATTTTGCCAAACAAACACAAACACCTGTGTTTTTGGTAGGCCACATTACCAAAGATGGAGCTATTGCAGGACCAAAAGTATTGGAGCATATGGTAGATACGGTACTTCATTTTGAGGGAGACCGCAACCACGTATATCGTATTTTACGTGCTCATAAAAACCGTTTTGGCACAACTGCTGAATTGGGGATTTACACCATGGCACAAGAGGGACTTTTGCCCGTAGCCAACCCTAGTGCGTTGCTCATTTCTGCCGAAAGTGCTGGACTTAGCGGACATGCTATTGGCGCAACCGTTGAAGGCATTCGTCCCATGCTCATAGAAGTGCAAGCCTTGGTGAGTTCTGCCGTATATGGTACCCCACAACGCAGTAGTACTGGATTTGATAATAAGCGTTTAAATATGTTGTTGGCTGTTTTAGAAAAACGCGCAGGATTTCAATTAGGGGCTAAAGACGTATTTTTAAATCTGGCTGGTGGTATTCGGCTAGACGATCCCGGACTTGACTTGGCGGTGATGGTAGCCATTCTTTCGAGCAGTCTTGACGTTGCCATTCCCAAAGGCTATACGTTTGCCGCCGAAGTGGGACTTTCAGGCGAATTGCGCAATGTTCCCAAAATGGAGCAACGCATGCAAGAAGCTGCCAAACTTGGTTTTGAACGAATGGTGGTGGCGCAAAAAGTTACCTCCGCACCCAAAGGATTAGAGGTTGTTCGTTTGGCTACTATTCAGGACTTAGTAGCGCATTTGTTTTAAGGCGCAGGATTCGGGATACGGTTATGCACCGCATCTATCTCCGAAAGTATTTCATCGGTTAAGGTAATCGCCGCCGAGGCGATATTTTCCTTGAGTTGCGGCATTGTCGTTGCTCCAATGATGTTGGACGTTACAAAAGGCCTGTCGGTAACAAAGGCTAAAGATAGTTGCGCTAAGGATAGCTGATGTTTTTCAGCAATTCCGGCATAGGCCTCTGTGGCAGTTAACGACTGCTCGCTATTGTAACGTGCCATTCTGGGAAACAATTGTAATCTGCTGTTTTCGGGGAGTTTTCCACCACGGTATTTTCCAGATAGTACTCCAAAAGCCATAGGCGAATACGCCAAAAGCCCCAATTGTTCTCTATGCGATACTTCAGCATTTCCACCCTCAAAAGTGCGGTTTAACAAAGAGTACGGATTTTGAATCGTTTTCATTCGGGGGAGGTTTTTATGTTCGGCAAGTGCCACGTATTTCATAGCACCCCAAGGGGTTTCATTTGATAGCCCAACATGTCTGATTTTCCCTTCTTGAATAAAACCGTTTAGCGTTTCCAATATCTGCTGAAAATTGTCTTGCCATTGCTCATCTTGGTCAGGAAAATAATCCCGTTTGCCAAAAAAATTAGCGTTCCGCTCGGGCCAATGCAATTGATACAAATCAATATAATCTGTTTTGAGACGCATCAAACTTCCCTCCAACGCCTCACAAATACTATCGGGCGTAAAGCCCGTAGTGCGAATATGTGCCGTGTATGCTCCTGGTCCAGCAATTTTGGTGGCAAGCACCACTTTGTCGCGGTTGTTGCGTTGTTCAAACCAATTACCAATGATGCGCTCCGTATCGGCATAGGTTTCAGCATTAGCAGGTACGGGATATAATTCTGCTGTATCAAAAAAATTAACCCCTTCGTCTAAAGCGTAATCCATTTGTTCAAAGCCTTCGTTTTGCGTGTTTTGGTTACCCCAAGTCATGGTCCCTAAACATATTTTACTCACCCGAATATCGGTATGCGGAATAGTCGTGTATTTCATTTCCTTAAATAGCTAATGTTACGCCAACAGGACAGTGGTCAGAATGGAAAGCTTGGGGAAGTATATAAGCGCGCTGAATGTGATCTTTAAGCGTGTCAGAAACCATGGCGTAATCTATGCGCCAACCCTTATTATTGGCTCGTGCATTTGCGCGATAGCTCCACCAACTATACTGGTGGGGTTCTTTGTTTAAATGACGAAACGAATCTATAAAACCACTGCGAATAAAGCCGTCTAACCACGCACGTTCTTCGGGCAAGAAGCCAGAAACCGTTTTATTTCGTATTGGATCATGAATATCAATAGCTTCGTGACAAATATTGTAATCACCACAGATGACCAAGTTGGGGATGTCTTTTTTTAAGTCGTTTATATAGCCTTGAAAATCATCCATATATGTGAATTTATAGGCTAAGCGGTCGGGGTTGGTGCCCGATGGCAAATACAAGCTCATTACAGAAACCTTGTCGAAATCCACACGAAGGTTGCGCCCCTCATTATCCATGTACTCCATGCCTGTGCCATAGGCAACATTTTTTGGTTTTTGTTTGCACAACACCGCCACCGAGCTATACCCCTTTTTTTGGGCAGAAAGCCAGTAATGATATGGGTAGCCGGCCTTTTCAAAAACACTAAGGTCGAGTTGCTCAGGATGAGCCTTGGTTTCTTGGAGGCACAAAACGTCGGGAGAAGCAGCTTGCAGCCAATCCAAAAACCCTTTACTTAGTGCTGCTCTAATGCCATTTACGTTATAAGAAATAATATTCACGAGAGCTAAAATACAAACAAAGGCATGAAACTTGCTTATATTTGCAACATACTAAATCTTATCTGCATGAAAAAAATCATTTTTATTACCGTTTGCACATTAAGTTTGAGTGTTTTTGCCCAAGAAGAAACCACTAAAGTTGAAATTGTTAACCAATTTGAAGGAGTTGAAGTTTTAGAAAAAAATGAGCTCAGGCTAAATGCGCTTGATTTAATCGTTCATCCTGCTTTAAGTTTAAGTTACGAACGGCTTGTAAACGACGCTAACGGATACGGGGTATCACTATTTGCTAACTTTGGCGATAACGATGCGACCTATCAAAACTTTGCCCTTACCCCCTATTACCGTTTTTATTTTTTGAATAGAAAAGACTTTGGAGCTAGTGGGTTATTTGTAGAAGCATTTAGCTCTTTTTCTTCTGTAAATTTTTATGATTCCTATACTAGTGACAACGATAAAGACGAGTTTCAATTTTCAATGGGAGTTGGACTTGGAAAAAAGTGGGTTAATCGAAATGGATTTACATTTGAATTGTTAGCCGGTGTAGGACGATACTTTATTAGTCGAGATACGGAAAATAATTACCCGCCAGAAGCCCATGGTCGTTTTGGGTTATCCATAGGAAAGCGGTTTTAACAATCTGTTAACCACGTTTGGTAAGCAACTGCTTTATTGATTTTTGATTTTGCCTCGGCTATAGTAAGGCGTTCCTGTTCCATGCTATCTCGGTGGCGTAAGGTTACCGTTTGATCTTCTATGGTTTGGTGGTCAATCGTAATGCAAAAAGGTGTGCCGAGCGCATCTTGTCTTCGGTAGCGTCTGCCCACAGCGTCTTTTTCATCATACGTAACGGCCATATCCCACTTCATATCGTTTACCACATCTTTGGCTATTTCTGGCAATCCATCTTTTTTTACCAAAGGCAATACGGCAACTTTGGTAGGTGCCACCACGGAAGGTAAGCGCAGTACTATGCGGGTAGATCCGTCTTCTAGGGTTTCTTCTTGAAGTGAGTTAGAAAAAACAGCTAAAAATAAACGGTCTAACCCTATAGAGGTTTCTAACACATAAGGAACGTAATTCTCTTGTCGCTCAGGATCAAAATATTGCAATTTTTTGCCCGAATATTTTTCGTGACTCCCCAAGTCAAAGTCAGTGCGTGAATGAATTCCCTCTAACTCCTTAAATCCAAAGGGGAAACGAAACTCAATATCGCATGCTGCATCAGCGTAATGCGCCAATTTTTCATGATCATGAAAACGATAATTTTCCTCTCCCAATCCTAGGGAATGGTGCCACTTAAGACGTGTTTCTTTCCAATACACATACCACTCTTTTTGTGTGCCTGGAGGAATAAAAAACTGCATTTCCATTTGCTCAAATTCACGCATACGAAAGATAAACTGTCGTGCAACAATCTCGTTTCGAAAGGCTTTACCTGTCTGGGCAATACCAAACGGCAACTTCATCCGTCCTGTCTTTTGAACATTCAAAAAGTTTACAAAAATCCCTTGAGCCGTTTCTGGGCGGAGGTATAATTCCGTAGCGCTTTCTGCAGATGCTCCTAGTTTGGTGCCAAACATCAAGTTAAACTGCTTTACTTCAGTCCAGTTTTTACTACCCGATAAAGGGCACACGATTTCCAACTCTTCAATCAATGCTTTTACATCTGCCAAATCTTCGTTTTCCAACGACTTGCCTAAGCGTTTTAAAATGGCGTCGCCTTTTTCTTTATAACTAATTACTCGTGGGTTGGTACTCAAAAATTGAGCTTTGTCAAATGCGTCACCAAAGCGCTTGGCGGCTTTATTGACCTCTTTTTCAATTTTAGCCTCGAGTTTCGCCACATAATCTTCAACCAGTACATCGGCGCGATAACGTTTTTTTGAGTCCTTGTTGTCAATAAGAGGATCATTAAAGGCATCTACGTGCCCAGACGCTTTCCATGTTGTGGGATGCATTAAAATAGCCGCATCTAACCCTACAATATTTTCATTGAGTTGCACCATGGCTTTCCACCAATAGTCTCGCAAGTTTTTTTTCAGGGTTACCCCTTGTTGGCCATAATCGTATACAGCACTAAGCCCATCATAAATTTCACTAGAAGGAAACACAAACCCATACTCCTTGGCATGGGACAACACTTTTTTAAACAAATCTTGGTCTGCCATAGGGCAAAAATAGGATAAGTTTACTAATTTAAGCCAACCAAAATCAGAACTTACCCTTATGCTCAACGATTTGTTTGCAGTTTGGTTTCCACGCTGTTGTTGGAACTGTAATCAACCTCTTGCCAAAGGGCAAGAATGGCTTTGCCTAGGGTGCTGTGGACAGCTTCCTAAAACTTATTTTGAACATCAAGAAAACAATCCTCTTCAAATAATGCTTCGCCAGCACCTCCCTTTGGAAAGTGCCTATGCGCCTTATTATTTTTTACAAAATACCCCAATTCAGGCACTTTTACATGCATTGAAATACCAAGGAAAAATCAAGATTGGCGAATGGCTTGCTGTTCAATGTGAATCGTTTATATCAAAAGAACATAAAATGCTACAATGCGACGGTATTGTTCCTGTACCCCTCCATCAAAAGCGGGAACGCAAACGAGGATACAATCAAGTAACACCGTTTGGGAGGTTTTGGGCAAATAGGCTTGGCGTACCCTACTTAGACAACATACTTCAAAGAAATATTGCAACCCAAACATTAGTGCGAATGTCAAGAGATGCGCGCTGGACAGAAGTGAAAAATGCTTTTTCAGTTCAGACAAAAAATAAATTTAAGCACTTGTTATTGGTGGATGATGTTATTACAACAGGGGCTACACTTACTGCTTGTGGAAATGCATTACTTCATGGAACGACAGAAAAAATCTCGGTTCTAGGAATGGCATATGCACAAAACATCCTTCCGTAAGCGAGAAAATAGTCGTTATTTTGTGTTATGCTAAAACGAATATTTATTGCATTGCTTTGTTGCTCATTATTTGTGCAATGTGCGCGTCGGGGCTCACCAACAGGTGGGCCAAAAGATGAAACGCCTCCCGTGATGCTCCGAGCAGAACCGCCCCAAAAAACGGTAAATTTTACAGAGGAAAACGCCCGAATCTATTTTGATGAATACATCAAGCTCAACAAACTTCGTGAGCAATTGGTTATTTCGCCTCCGTTAGAGCAAACTGCCTATGTTATTTCGCCTCAAAGTCAGGCATCGAAATACATTGAAATTGAATTCTTAGACTCCCTAACACCAAACACAACCTATACCTTCAATTTTGGTGAAAGTATTGTCGACAATAACGAAGGCAACCCCTATTCCTATTTCTCCTACGTTTTTTCTACAGGAAAAACCATTGACTCCTTAACCCTAAGTGGAACACTCTCTGATGCGCTATCTAGAACTCCCGAAAACTTTGTTTCGGTAATGCTTTACGCTGTTGATAGCACCTTTACAGATTCCATTATTTTTAAGAAAAAGCCGCTTTATTACACCAATACACTCGACAGCCTAACCGAATTTACCTTACCCAACTTAAAAGCTGGAAAATACCTTTTAGCAGCCCTAAAAGACGTGTCTAGAAACTATGTTTTTGATTCTTCAGTTGACAAAATTGATGTTGCACATGACTTTATTACTTTGCCAAACGACAGTTTATTTAAACTTACCCTATTTAAAGAAGCTCCTTCTTTTGCATTTGGCAAGGCATTTCAAGCAGGAAAACAGCGTGTTGGCTTTGGGTTTATGGGTAGTGATGCCATTGAAATTTCTTTAGATCAAGAAGTCTCTGATAGTTTTGCAGCTACTATTTCACGTGATTTGAAAACCGACACTATCTATTATTGGTATAAAGGTATTGATGCGGACTCACTAAAATTTACCCTGTCCCACGATACGCTTGCTAAATCATACGCCTACCGTGTTCGGAAAGCGGTCGATGATTCGCTTACCATTTCTTTTGAACAAAGGGGGACTTTGCATTTGACCGATACTTTAAAACTTTTTACCAATACCCCCATTAATAAAGTTATTAAAGACTCCATGCGCTTGCGCGCCAAAGACTCTATGTTAGTGCCTTTTTCAATAGCGCAAAAAAGTAAACATGAAGTGCACTTCTTATTTGATGTTTTTCCAAACGAAAAATATCAGCTGGAATTGTTGCCTGGGGCAGTAACCGACTTTTTTGATACACTGAATGATAGCATTTCAGTTTCCGTAAACACTAAAAGTCGTGTAGATTATGGAAATTTATCGATCCGCCTTTTTAATGTGCCTTCATATCCACTTTTTATTGACCTAATTGATGAAAAGGAGGACATTGTTCGCTCTATGTATATTAAAGAAGCTCGTGGACTTTATCGATTTGCCTATTTACAACCCAACAAATACTATGTTCGGATTCGCATCGATGAAAATGCAAACGGAAAGTGGGATTCTGGGAATTACTTAATGAAACAAAAACCCGAAAGTGTATATCACTTTCCGCCTCTTTTGGACGTCCGTGCCAACTGGGAATTACAAGAACAATTTAGGTTAAAGTAAAGTGGTCTCTATCTTCTAAAAAAGGGAGTTTTTTACGAAGCTCATGTAGTTGTTCGAGCTTTATAGAAACCAGGGCATGGGTGGTGTCATTTTTCATAAATACCAACTCATCGCCAAGGGCATTATATGCAGCTGATGCACCCGGGTAGTCAATTCGGTATGCGTCTTTTCCCGTTCGATTAACTCCAACACAATACGCCATATTCTCGATTGCGCGTGCTCGCAAAAGCGCATTCCAAGCTTGGATACGTGCCGCTGGCCAGTTGGCAACATAAATCAATAGGTCATAATGATCTGTATTACGTGAAAAAACTGGAAACCGCAAGTCATAGCATACTAATGGTCGAATTCGAAAACCATCATATTCAATCAACGTGCTATGATTTCCAGCCGAATACACTCGAGCTTCGCCAGAAGGTGTGTAAGGATGTGCTTTGTCGTAAGTGTCTAACGTGCCATTGGGGTGCGCAAACACAAAGCGATTATAGAATTTTTTTTCCTCTTTTATAGCAAGGCTACCACATATAGCTGCATGTTGGTTTTTTGCCATGTGTTGCATCCACTGAACGCAATTTTCACTCATGGTTTCAGCAACTATGCTAGGGGTCATAGTAAAGCCTGTTGCCCACATTTCGGGCAATACAATAAGGTTAATATCATCAGTAAACTGAGTTATAATTGTTTCACATTGCTGCATGTTGGCGATTGGATTATGCCAAACAATATTGGGTTGTATTAAAGCGATTTTAAGGGATTTCATGGGTTAAAACTACAGTTTTTTGAGTTTAAGCCCATTGTAAAAAATCGTTTTTTGGTTTATGTAGTTCGCGCAGACTACCCGCTAACTTTTGCAGACAGGTACTCTCGGTTCATTCTGGCAATATTTTCCAGCGAAATTCCTTTGGGACATTCTACCTCGCAAGCTCCTGTGTTAGTACAGTTTCCGAAACCTTCTTCGTCCATTTGCTTTACCATATTTAACACGCGATCTGTTGCTTCTACTTGCCCTTGAGGCAAGAGGGCATATTGAGAAACTTTTGCTGATACAAATAACATTGCTGAGGCATTTTTACAGCTTGCCACACAAGCCCCGCAACCAATACAGGCGGCGGCATCAAATGCCTTATCAGCGTTGGTTTTTTCAATAGGAATCGCGTTAGCATCTTGAGTGTTTCCAGAAGTATTAACCGACACAAATCCTCCTGCATGCTGAATGCGATCAAATGCAGAACGGTCGACTACCAAATCCTTAATCACAGGAAAAGGTTTTGCCCGAAACGGCTCAATGTGAATGGTATCGCCGTCTTTGAATTTTCGCATATGCAATTGGCAAGTGGTAACCAATCGGTCTGGACCATGGGGCTCTCCGTTGATAAACATCGAGCATGCCCCACAAATTCCCTCTCTACAATCGTGATCAAAAGCGACGGGGTCAACCCCTTGTTGCATGAGCTGTTCATTAAGCACGTCCATCATTTCCAAAAACGACATATCTGGCGAAACATCATCAATTGAATAGGTGTGCATACTTCCTTTTGCGGTGGCGTTTTCTTGTCGCCAAATTTTTAATGTAAGTTTCATCGCTATTTGTATGACCGTGTTTTTAATTCAATATTTTCATAATTCAGCGGCTCTTTATGTAACTTGGCTTCGCTGGGTTCGCCTTTGTACTCCCATGCCGAAACAAAAGTAAAGTTAGCATCATCTCTTAAAGCCTCGCCCTCTGGAGTTTGTGATTCCTCTCTAAAGTGTCCTCCACAAGATTCAGCGCGTTCCAACGCATCTTTAGCAAACAGCTCTCCTAGTTCTAAAAAGTCAGCCACACGAAGGGCCTTAGCCAATGGTTCGTTAAAGGAATCCGATGTTCCGGGGACAAAAACGTCTTTGTAGAATTCCTCGCGAAGAGCCTTTACTTCTTGAATGGCTTCATTTAAACCTGTTGCATTTCGCGACATTCCGCATTTATTCCAAATGATTTTTCCCAGTTTACGATGGAAATAATCTACAGTTTTAGTACCCTTATTGCTCATAAAGGCATCTATTTGTGCTTGGACACGCTGTTCTGCCTGCTCAAACTCTGGCAAGTTGGTTGAGATAGGTCCGGTACGAATGTCATCTGCTAAGTAATCGCCAATCGTGTAGGGCAATACAAAGTACCCGTCCGCAAGTCCTTGCATCAATGCTGAAGCTCCTAAACGATTCGCCCCATGATCAGAAAAGTTTGCTTCTCCAATTGCAAAACAACCGGGAATCGTGGTCATAAGGTTATAATCAACCCAAATGCCTCCCATAGTATAATGAACCGCAGGATATATCATCATAGGGGTTTCATAAGGATTTTGATCCACAATTTTCTCGTACATCTGAAACAAGTTGCCATATTTAGCCTTTATTATTTCTTTACCGAGCTTTTGAACTAGCGAAAGGTCATTTTCATCAAGTCCTTTAATGTGCGCCTTTTCTTTCCCGTAGCGAATAATCGCATCTGCAAAGTCAAGGAAAACCGCTTCGCCTGTAGTATTTACACCATAGCCTTCGTCACAACGTTCTTTGGCAGCCCGTGATGCCACATCTCGTGGCACTAAATTGCCAAAAGCAGGATAACGACGCTCTAAGTAATAGTCGCGATCTTCTTCTGCCAAATCGATAGGTTTAAGCTTTCCTTCACGAATTGCTACAGCATCCTCTTTCTTTTTAGGGACCCAAATACGGCCATCATTTCTAAGCGATTCGGACATTAAAGTCAATTTGGACTGATGATCTCCAGAGACTGGAATGCAAGTAGGATGGATTTGTGTAAAACACGGATTTGCAAAATAAGCCCCTTGTCTATGTATTTTCCATGCAGCAGTCACATTGCTTCCCATGGCATTAGTTAAAGATAGAATAAGTTTCCATAGCCCCCCGAGGCAATTACCACGGCATGTGCTGAGTGGCGTTCAATTTTGCCCGACACTAAGTTCCGTGTAATTATACCACGTGCTTTACCGTCTACCTTAACTAAGTCTAACATCTCGTGACGGTTGTACATTTTTATTTTTCCGCGCCCAATTTGGCGATTCATCGCCGAATACGCCCCTAGTAATAATTGCTGCCCAGTTTGTCCTTTTGCATAAAACGTTCTGGAAACAAGCACCCCTCCAAAAGAACGATTGTCGAGAAGACCCCCATAATCACGAGCAAAGGGAACGCCTTGAGCAACACACTGGTCGATGATGTTGGTAGATACCTCCGCTAGCCGATAGACATTAGCTTCGCGGGAGCGATAGTCTCCCCCCTTTACCGTGTCGTAAAACAACCGATAGGTAGAATCTCCATCTCCTTGATAGTTCTTTGCGGCATTTATTCCCCCTTGAGCAGCGATAGAATGCGCTCGTCTTGGTGAATCTTGAAAGCAAAACGCCTTTACATTGTATCCTAATTCGGCGAGTGTTGCTGCCGCAGAACCGCCCGCAAGACCAGTACCCACTACAATAACATCAATCTGACGCTTGTTGGCTGGGCTTACCAAATTGATGCTGTTTTTGTGATTTGTCCACTTTTCGGCTATTGAGCCACTGGGGATTTTAGCATCTAATGTTGCCATATTAATGATTTAAAAAGTGAAATAACGCGATGAATGCATAGCCTACAGGAATTCCTATAGCATATAATTTTCCAAAGGATTTTAATGCAGGGGTATATTTATTGTTAAAGCCCATAGACTGAAAGGCAGAAGCAAACCCGTGCAAGAGGTGAAGCGACAAAAAGAAAAACGAAATGACATAAAGAATTACTCTAGTCATATCTTCAAACTTATGCACTAATTCTTCATAATAACGCGTTGGATTCTCGGGTAATGCCTCTACATACTTATAGTTCATTTCGGGAACCCAAAAATCATAAAAGTGAAGCGCTAAAAATGCCAAAACAGTAGCTCCAGAAACAAGCATGTTACGAGAAACCCAACTTGCATTGGCACTTCCCTTGTAAACAGCATAACGCGTACCACGAGCACGTTTGTTTTGAATGTCAAGTACAAACCCCATGACAAAATGAAAAATCACTCCTAATATAAGAATGGGTTGGAGTAAAAATTGCACCACAGGATTAGATCCCATAAAGTGAGAAAACTGATTAAAGATATCTGCGCTAAACACCGAAGTAATATTAATCACGAAATGTTGCGCCAAGAAAATCATAAGAAAAATCCCAGAAAGCGCCATAGCAACTTTTCTCAGGATAGTAGAAGACAAGGTGATTCCCATAATTTATGGCATTTATTAGGCACAAAATTAGGTGCTGAACGCCTGAAAGCCAAAGGTTTTCGTTTATTTAGTATAATTCTAATATATGTTGATGGATATGTTTAACAAATACAGTATAAAATCCATGGAAAAGGAACCAAATCTACTCTATTGTAAGAGTTGTTTTTAATTCATCATTCCAGAAAATCTTGTAAGTGCCTTTGGGCAAATACGTGTTTCCATCATCTGCTGTTTTTAGTTCTGCTTTATGCTTTCGGTTGAATAGCTTTACCGCACTACTGTTCATAACTAAAGTATAGGGAACGTTTTGCAATCCTCTAGAAAGTTGGATGGCTTCTTCAAATATCAAAACATCTTTATCTGTTGTGATGCTCCAAACCCCATCGGTTGGTTGATTTGCGAAAAAAGTCAAATGAACTGTTGGGGTGTATGGATCGTTCCACATACGGCTTTTTTGTCCCCAACGGCTATTATGCTTTTGAGGCTGTAATGACAAAACAGCGATATCTTTAGTGAGCAGAACGGGTAATTGCTGAATAGCTTCAAGTTCACATAAATAGATAGAACGGCCATGCGTTCCTACCAATAAATCATTTTCTTGTTTCTGGATATACAAATCATGCACAGCAACACGTGGAATTTCCGCGTCAAAAATATACCACTCGATTCCTTGATTGATGCTCACATAAAGCCCATTGTCTGATCCCAGATAAAGTATTTGCTCATTTGTTGGGTCTTCTCGAATAACGTTGACAGGGCTATGAGGTAGATTAGCAGAAATTTTACGCCATGTCACTCCCAAATCATCCGACATATACACATAAGGGGTAAAATCATCCCAGCGGTATCCGTTTAGTGTAACATAAATTCTAGAGGAATTGTGAGATGAAAACTGAACCCGACTAACCCATAGGTTTTGAGGCAAACCATCACTAATGCGCCGCCAAGATGCGCCGCCATCTTGAGACAACTGGACATATCCGTCATCGGAACCAACTACTAATGTGCCAAAATCATGTACTGATTCATCAATAGTTGTCAGCGTTCCATAAGGGACATTACCCTTTTTTCCACCAGTAGTTAGGTCATCAGAAATAGTTGCCCATTCCTCCCCTTTATTCATGGATCGGTGCAACTTATTACTGCCAAAATAAAGAATGTCATTGTTGTGGGGCGACAGTAAAATAGGCGTTTGCCAATTAAATCGTAGGGGGGCTTCTCCTAATTTATGTTTTGGCTTAATAAAAATGCGTTTCCCTGTTTCTTTATCAATTTTAAAATAATTACCAAACTGATAACCCGTATAAACAATGTTTGGATTGCGCTTATCTACTTGAACTTGCATTCCATCACCTCCCATTATACTTGTCCAATTGTTGTGGCCAGTTTGGTGCCATCTTATGTTTTCTCTACTTGTGTGTACCGCCTCCCAAACTCCGTTATCTTGTAATCCTCCGTAAACATGATACGGTTCTTGTGTGTCGGCATACACGGTATAAAACTGCCCCACTGAGGGTTGATTGGATTTTATCCAATGTTCTCCGCCATCATAGCTGATATTAACCCCTCCATCGTTTCCGTTAATTAGGTGTTTTGGGTTGTTAGGATTTATCCAGAGGGCATGGTGATCTGCATGTACATTAGGAGCATCTATGGATGTAAATGTTTTGCCTCCGTCAGCAGAAGTCAACAGGGGAACCCCATAAATATAAATCTGCTCACTATTTGTTGGAGAAACATGAATCATTCCAAAATAATAACCATAACTGTAGTACAAATCTTCTAAAAATTCATCGTGCGTTTTCTCCCAAGATGCTCCCCCGTCGGTGCTCAAATACACTTGGGCGCCCACTACTGGCGTGTCAAATAACTCTGCATTTGCATCTGTTAAGTACAAGGCAATGTCAGAGGGCTTAAGTTTGCCATTTCGCACTGATTCGCGGATAATTTCTGCAGTATATTCTTTGGGGAAGCCATTTTCTTTCAAAAAATCTGCTAACAACTCTTTGTCGTATGCCATAAAAGCTTCCAAAGAAATTCCTTCAAAATCTTTTTTGGTGAGTTTAGGCAAAACTGTTTTAGAAGTTGTTTGGCGATCTTGACTGTCCAAAATGGCATAAATAATGTTGGAATCATAGGCAGCTAACCCAATGCGCCCTACGCCCATACCTTGCGGAAAACCACTTGTTGCTGTGGTAATACTAATCCATGAATTCCCTCCATCGGTACTTTTATATATCCCAGAAGTTGAGCCACTCCCTGAAAAATGCCATGCCTTTCGGTCTTTTTCCCATACTGCAGCATATTGCACCTTAAAATCTTGTGGAGAAACACTAATTTCAATAACCCCTGTAGTGTTATTTAGTAAAAGGGTTTGTGACCAATTTTTTCCTCCATTAGTTGTTTTGTAAATACCCCGCGTCTTGTTGGGTGAATACAAATGTCCTGTAACACCTACTACAACCTCATCGGGATTATTAGGGTTAATTTCAATTTTTCCAATATGATGTGCATCCTCAAGACCTATGTGGTGCCACGTTTTCCCTTTGTCGGATGATTTTAAAACTCCAATACCGGCGTAAGACGAACGTGAGGCGTTGTTTTCTCCAGTACCAACATAAAGGGTGTGTGTGGGCCAATGCACCGCAATATCGCCAATATTTTGTGTGGGGCTATTGTCCATAACTGGAGAAAAAGTGGTGCCGTTATTATTGGTATACCACAATCCTCCAGAGGCATAAGCAACATAAAACTCATGTGGAGCATTCGGATTTACGTCTAAATCTGTTACGCGACCACTCATCACGCTGGGCCCAATGTTAGTCAATGGAAGTTTTGCCACCAAAGATTGTGCAATAAGCGTGTTCAAAATGTTTTCGGATTGGCGTAACGTTTCTGGGGAAGTAGGTAACGGTTGAGCAACTGCGAAACTGCAGCACAAAAAGAAAAGCAAATGTTTCATGACAAGATATTTAGTGTGAAGATAATTTTTTTTTACTTTACGCTACCAAAACATAGTGCTCCATGAAATACACTTCGCTTCCTTCGTCTATATACACGCAAAATCGTGAGCGATTTATGTCGCAACTAAAGCCCAATAGTATTGCGGTGTTTAATTCAAACGATGTTTATCCTATTAGTGCCGATAGCACCCTCCCCTTTGCGCAGCATCGGGACTTGTTTTACCTTTCAGGCATAGATCAAGAAGAAACCATCGTTTTACTTTATCCAGATGCAAAAGACCCTGCACATCGAGAGATTGTCTTTGTGCGCGAAACAAACGCCCACATTGCGATTTGGGAAGGACATAAGCTCACTAAAAAAGAGACTACAAAAGTTTCAGGAGTTGAAACTGTAATGTGGACCTCGTTATTTGAGCAGACCTTATTGGATTTGGCGAAACATGCGGAGCACATTTATATCAACACCAACGAACACTACCGCGCCAAGGTGGAAACCCAAACACGCGAAGATCGGTATATTGCATGGTGCAAAAAAAAATTTCCACACCACAAATACGAAAGAAGTAATCCCATTTTACAACGCCTTAGGTCCATAAAAGCTGCTGAAGAAATTGAACATATACAACGCGCCTGTAACATTACCGAAAAAGGGTTTCGGCGTATTTTGAAATTTGTAAAACCCGGTGTTTGGGAGCACGAAATTGAGGCGGAGTTTGCCCATGAGTTTTTGAAAAATCGATCCAAAGGCTTTGCCTATACTCCCATAATTGCTTCAGGCACCAACAGCAATGTGTTGCATTACATAGAAAATTGTAAAAAATGTAAATCAGGAGATGTGATTTTGTTAGATGTTGGTGCTGAATATGGTAATTACTCTTCTGATATGACACGAACCATACCTGTTTCGGGCAGATTTTCACCTCGACAGCGTGCAGTATATGATGCCGTACTCAAGGTAAAAAACGAAGCTACAAAACTGCTTGTCCCGGGAGTGCTTTGGAAAGCATATCATGTAGAAGTAGGTAAACTGATGAGCAGTGCGCTCATCGATTTAGAACTCCTTACCAAAAATGAAGTTGCTGAAAACGCAGAAGCGTATAAAAAATATTTTATGCACGGCACCTCGCATCATTTGGGTTTAGATACCCATGACTACGGTCTGTTAGACGAGCCCATGCAAGCCAATATGGTGTTTACGGTAGAGCCTGGAATATATATCCCCGACGAAGGCTTTGGTATTCGTCTCGAAGACGATGTGGTAATACAACCCATTGGTGCACCCAAAAACCTTATGCAAAACATTCCCATTGACCCCGATGAAATTGAAGCATTAATGAATGCTTAAAATGCCCTCCAGCCTTGGGCTTTAAGGGGCAGCACTTCGTTCCCCCGAGTAACCAATGCTGTACCTTCAGCTTTGGCGCTCATGTGCCCAATAACCGTAAGGTTTGGGTTGCCTTTTATTTTGTCGTATTCGTCTTGTTTAAGGGTAAACAGCAGTTCATAATCTTCGCCGCCGCTAAGGGCAATGGTCGTGCTATCTATGTTAAATTCTTCACAAACAGCAATAAATTGTGGGTCGAGGGGAATTTTATCTTCATAAATACGACACCCCAATCCGCTGTGCTGACATAGGTGCAGTACTTCTGAGGATAATCCATCACTAATATCAATCATAGAAGTGGGTTTTACTTCTAGCGCATTGAGCAAGGAAACAATATCTTTTCGGGCTTCAGGTTTTAGTTGACGTTCCACCAAATACGTATAAGGATCAAGGTCAGGTTTATGGTTAGGGTTGGCTTTAAACACCTCGTTTTCGCGCGCCAATACTTGCAGTCCCATATAGGCTGCGCCCAAATCGCCAGAAACTACTAGTAGCTCATTTTCAGCCGCTCCACTGCGCTTTACAGCACCCGTTTTGGATACCTCGCCCAGTGCAGTAACCGAAAGTTGCAGCCCTTGTTTTGAGGAAGTAGTATCGCCACCGACCAAATCCACTCCATAGGTTTTGCATGCCAAATGTATGCCAGCATAGAGCTCCTCTAACGCCTCTAAAGTAAAACGATTTGACACCGCAATAGACACCAGAACTTGTGTGGCTTGTGCATTCATAGCATAAATATCCGATAGGTTTACCACCACCGCCTTGTAGCCCAAATGCTTGAGCGGCATATACGCCAAATCGAAGTGTACCCCTTCAATGAGCATGTCTGTGCTAACCACAGTTTCACTTTCGTGTTTTAGCACGGCTGCATCATCTCCAATTCCACACAACGTCGATGGAAGTGCTGTGGTTGCCGACTTGGTCAAATGGTCAATAAGGGCAAATTCACCCATGGATTCAAGTGAAGTTTTAGACGGTTTTTGGTCTTCTAGCATGGCACAAAAGTAGCGTATTTTGGTGTGAATTGCTTTTGTGAACAATGCATTGAATGTGATGCGGTATTCAATCTATAGAAGCTCACTACTCCATCATCGTAAAATGTGGTATATTTGCACTTTGGAATGAATCCAAATAAGGCTATGATTAAAGTTTCTACACACGCACGCGACAAGGTCGTGCAAATGATGCAAGATGACGGGGTAGACATGACGTCTCACTTTGTACGCGTTGGCGTAAAAAGTGGCGGGTGCTCGGGACTATCCTATGAGCTTAAATTTGATACCGCTTTAGGTGACGATGACAAAGTGTTTGAAGACAATAACGTGCGTATTGTCGTAGACAAAAAAAGCTTTTTGTATCTTGTAGGAACAACCCTAGAATATTCAGGAGGATTAAACGGCAAAGGATTTGTATTTAACAATCCAAATGCCAACAGAACGTGTGGGTGTGGCGAAAGTTTTTCGCTTTAAAAGACAGCTATGGCATACACTGAAGAAGAATTAAAAAAAGAGCTCGAAACCAAGGAGTATGAATACGGTTTTTATACGGACATTGAGTCCGACACATTCCCCGTAGGATTAAACGAGGACATTGTACGTGCCATTTCAGCACGTAAAAACGAACCCGCTTGGATGACTAAATGGCGCTTGGAAGCCTATGAAATGTTCCTCAAAATGGAAGAGCCAGATTGGGCTAATGTCACCTACCAAAAACCCAATCTTCAAAATATTGCATATTATTCTGCTCCTAAAAGCAAGGACAAATACGAAAGCTTAGACGAAGTTGACCCAGAACTACTAAAAACATTTGAAAAGCTAGGGATTTCTTTAGAAGAACAAAAAAAACTTGCTGGTGTTGCTGTAGATATTGTCATGGATTCTGTGTCAGTGGCCACAACGTTTAAAGATACACTTGCTGAAAAAGGTATTATTTTTTGTTCCATTTCAGAGGCTATTCAAGAACACCCTGAATTGGTAAAAAAATACATCGGGACTGTAATTCCGCGGACCGATAATTATTTTGCGGCGTTAAATTCTGCCGTATTCTCTGATGGGTCATTTTGTTACATTCCAAAAGGGGTGCACTGCCCTATGGAGCTTTCTACCTATTTCCGAATCAATCAAGCCGGAACTGGGCAATTTGAGCGTACACTTGTGATTGCCGACGAAGGGAGTTATGTGAGCTATTTAGAAGGATGTACGGCTCCCGCACGAGATGAAAATCAGCTCCACGCAGCAGTAGTAGAACTTGTTGCGCTAGACGATGCCGAAATCAAATACTCTACCGTACAAAACTGGTTTCCTGGTGACAAAGAAGGAAAAGGAGGTGTGTATAATTTTGTGACAAAACGAGGTATTTGCCACGAGCGGTCAAAAATCTCTTGGACACAAGTTGAAACTGGCTCTGCTGTAACATGGAAATACCCTTCGTGCATTTTGAAAGGAAACGACAGTATTGGAGAATTTTATTCTATAGCACTTACAAACAATTTTCAACAAGCGGATACTGGCACAAAAATGATTCATTTGGGAAAACGCACCAAGAGTACCATTATTTCTAAAGGAATTTCAGCAGGAAAATCGCAAAATAGCTATCGCGGATTGGTTAAAATTGGGGCAAACGCTAAAAATTCTCGAAACTTTTCCCAATGTGATTCCCTGCTCATGGGAAATCAGTGCGGCGCACACACCTTTCCTTACATTGAAGTGAAAAGCAAAACCGCTAAAATTGAACATGAAGCTACTACCAGTAAGATTGGTGAAGACCAAATTTTTTATTGTAACCAACGTGGTATTGAAACCGAAAAAGCCATTGCTTTAATAGTGAATGGTTTTAGTAAAGAAGTTCTTAATAAACTACCTATGGAGTTTGCTGTAGAAGCCCAAAAATTATTGGAAATTTCACTCGAAGGCTCTGTTGGATAAACCCTAAATGATGAGATCACTGCTTTTTATTGTACTGTTAATTCTAACTACATCTTGCTCAAATTCAAAAAAGAATACGGTTACTGATTCCCAATTTCATGGTGAGTTTTTATACTTGGCAGATGCTGCCGTACTCAACACAGGCACCGAAATTTACGGTGTTATTACCGATGAAAAAATGCATGAATTACATGACTTATGTGTTCCATTAAAGCGGGAAGAATTCGATATGATACCTGTATACATCAAAGGAAAAGTTGAAAAAAAAGATCCTAACGAAGAAGGTTGGGAAAACCGTATTCGGATAACATCAATAGATTCTTTGGTTAATCCAAAGGACATGACTATAATCAAACCCAACTAAATATGCTAAGCATAGATGATTTACATGCCGGCTGTGAAGGCAAAACAATACTGAAAGGAATAAACCTAGACGTTAAACCTGGTGAGGTACACGCGATCATGGGGCCTAATGGCTCTGGTAAAAGCACGCTTTCTACAGTAATTGCTGGTCATGAGGAATACGAAATTTCACAAGGGAGCATTTTATTCAATGGTGAAGATATTGCAGAGCTTTCTGCCGATGAGCGTGCGCATAAAGGTATCTTTTTATCGTTTCAATATCCTGTTGAAATCCCTGGTGTTTCCGTAACAAATTTTATCAAAACGGCCATAAACCAAACAAGAAAAGCACAAGGCGCTGAAGAAATGCCTGCCAATGAAATGCTTAAGAAAATTCGTGAAAAGGCTGCTTTGCTCGGAATAGACTCCCGTTTTTTATCACGTTCATTAAACGAAGGGTTTTCTGGCGGTGAAAAGAAACGCAACGAAATTTTTCAAATGGCAATGTTAGAGCCTAAGCTTGCTATTTTAGATGAAACCGACTCAGGACTTGATATTGACGCGCTTCGTATTGTTGCAAATGGGGTGAATAAACTAAAGGGTAAGGACAATGCCATTATTGTAATCACCCACTACCAACGTTTGTTGGAATATATTGTCCCTGATTTTGTTCATGTGCTTCACGAAGGTAAAATTGTTAAATCGGGAAGCAAAGACTTGGCGTTAGAACTTGAAGAAAAAGGATACGACTGGATAAAACAAGGGGCATAATGGAGCTTAAAGAAACCTTATTGTCTTCGTATTTAGCTTTTGATGGTCAAGAAGGGCCACAGCAAAAGCTGCAAGACCAGCGCGCAGCAGCTATCGAAGTTTTTGAACAACAAGGTTTTCCCAACACAAAAGAGGAAGATTGGAAATATACCTCATTGCGTAGCCTTACCAAAACTCAGTTTTCAGTATTTCCTAAGGAAGAGGTTAGTTTGAAATTAGAGGACGTAAAACCGTATATCCTTCAGGATGTAGATACCTATAAAATTGTTTTTGTAGACGGTATTTATAATGCCTATTTGTCAGAAACTACACACGATGGTGTAGATGTATGCTTGCTATCTGCGGCACTAACGATGAAAAAATATGCTCCTAAAATCAAAAAATATTTTAACCAAATTGCGGAAAAAGAAGCGTCGCTTACAGCACTCAATACCGCCTTTACCAAAGAGGGAGCTTACATTTATGTCCCTGAAGGAAAAGTAGTTGAAAAGCCCGTTCAAATCATTCATTTTGCTACAAACAAAAACCCTAATCTGTTGTTGCAACCGCGAAACCTTATAGTAGTGGGGAAAAATGCCGAAATACAAATTGTGGAACGGCACCAGAGTTTGTCCGAAAAGACAACATTTACAAACGCAGTTACGGAAATTTTTGCCGAACAAAACGCTCAAATCGATTATTATAAAATCCAAAACGACAATACAGAGGCATCTCTTATTGATAGCACCTATATTTCACAGCAAAAGCATAGCCATGCTAAAGTACACACCTTTTCTTTTGGAGGAAAACTCATTAGAAACAATCTGAATTTTTATCATAAAGACGCTGAAATAAATTCTACAATGAAGGGAATTACCCTTATTGAAGGAACGCAGTTTGTCGATCATCACACTCTAGTACATCATGCGCATCCCAACTGCGAGAGCCATCAAGATTATAAAGGAATCTTTGCTGAAAAAGCAACGGGGGTATTTAACGGAAAAATTATTGTTGAAAAAGAGGCACAAAAAACCAACGCCTTTCAGCAAAACAACAATATTTTGATGGACGACAAGGCGAGTATTAACACCAAGCCGCAGTTGGAAATTTTTGCCGATGATGTAAAGTGTAGTCACGGGTGTACCATCGGTCAGCTAGACGAAGATGCACTCTTTTATTTGCAAACCCGTGGTATTCCTAAAAAAGAGGCGCGTGGACTACTAACCTATGCCTTTGCAAACAATGTGTTGCAGAGTGTACAGATTGACTCTGTTAAAAAAAGAATCAATAAACTAATTGCTAACAAGTTAGGTGTCAATATTGGGTTTGATGTATAGCACAACACTTCATTTAGAGAAAATTCGTGCCGATTTTCCAATCCTACACCGTAAGGTGAACGGTCAAGCTTTAATATACTTAGACAACGCTGCTACCTCGCAAACTCCTTTATCTGTAATTGATGCTATTAGTGATTATTACAAAAACACCAATGCTAATATTCACCGGGGAGTACATGCACTTAGCCAAGAAGCTACGGACCTATTTGAGGCTGCTAGAAAGAAAATCCAAACGCATTTTAACGCTACACATGCTCACGAAATCATTCTAACTTCGGGAACTACGCACTCCATAAATTTAGTTGCAAACGGCTTTGCCTCGCTATTAAATGAAGGTGATGAACTCATTGTATCAGCTTTGGAGCATCATGCCAACATTGTACCATGGCAAATGCTTTGTGAGCGCACTAAAGCCAAACTAAACGTTATTCCCATGACGGAAAATGGCACACTTGACATGGAGGCCTTTGACGCTATGGTAAATTCTAAAACCAAAGTGGTTTTTGTCAATCATGTTTCTAACGCGCTTGGGGTTATAAACCCCATTGAACACATTATTAAGAAAGCGCATGCTGTGGGTGCAGCAGTACTTATCGATGGCGCTCAAGCTACTCCGCATTTGATACCTGACATGCAGGCATTGGATGTGGATTTTTACACTACTTCGGCACATAAAATTTGTGGCCCAACAGGAATTGGTATGCTCTACGGCAAAGAGGAATGGTTGCGTAAACTTCCTCCATACCAAGGAGGGGGTGAAATGATTGATCAAGTTACTTTTGAAAAAACAACATACGCCGATTTGCCACATAAATTTGAAGCGGGTACACCTAATATTGCTGGAGGTGTGGGGTTTGGGGCCGCCATAGCTTATATGAATTCCATTGGATTTGATGCCATCAAAGCACACGAAAATGACTTATTGCATCATGCTACCAAAAAACTATCAGAAATTGAGGGCTTACGTATTTATGGCAATGTCCCCAATAAAGTCGCTGTAATTTCATTTAATGTAACAGGATTACATCCCTACGATATTGGTACGTTACTCGACAAAATGGGTATTGCCGTACGTACAGGACATCATTGTTGCCAACCCATTATGGATTTTTATCAAATTCCGGGAACCGTACGTGCTTCGTTTGCATTTTATAATACCCACGAAGAAGTAGAACGATTTGTGTCCGGTTTGGAAAAAGCCATAAGTATGTTACGTTAATCCGTACCTTTATACTATGAATATAGTTGAAAAACAAGCTGAAATTGTCACAGAATTTGCCCTGTTTGATGACTGGATGCAACGCTACGAATACATGATTGAATTAGGAAAATCCTTACCGCTAATTGCGCCAACTTACAAAACTGATGATCACATCATTAAAGGGTGCCAAAGTAAAGTTTGGGTACACGCAGAGTTAGAAAATGATAAAATCATATTTACAGCCGATAGTGATGCTATTATTACTAAAGGTATTATTGCAATTCTTATTCGTGTTTTTTCGAATCAACACCCTAAAGACATTTTAGCTGCCGATACCGCTTTTATTGATGAAATAGGGCTTAAAGAACATCTATCCCCAACAAGAGCCAACGGATTAGTTTCAATGATTAAACAACTGAAAATGTACGCTCTCGCGTACCAAACACAACTCTCATAATTATGGACACAACTGCGCTTGGAGAAAAAATTGTTCGGGTCCTCAAAACCATTTATGACCCCGAAATCCCTGTTGATATTTACGAATTGGGGTTGATTTACGATGTTTTTGTAAATGAGGACAATGATGTGAAAGTGTTAATGACACTTACCACACCCAACTGCCCCGTGGCAGAGAGTCTTCCGCAAGAAGTAAAGGAAAAAATTCGCGAACTTGACGAAGTTAAAGAGGTAGAGCTTGAGCTTACTTTTGATCCACCATGGACACGGGATCTTATGAGTGAAGAAGCCAAACTAGAACTCGGATTTTTGTAATGTCAAAAGAGATTGTCAATCGGGTGTCTAAGAGTGCTCTTCAAGTAATTGATTTGGAAGAATTTTATCAAGAAGGTACTCGAACGCAACTTTCCATAGCTGATTTTCTAGACGATGGTGTAGTCCTTCGTGAACAATCCTTTAGAGAACGGTTAGAAAACTATGCGTGGGAAATGTATAGAAATCATTTAGTGGCTGTATATTGCCCCGATGCCATTATTATCCCGCAATGGGCTTCTTTACTAGTGGTAACTTATTTGCAGCCCGTAACCAAAGCTGTTGTCGTGGGAACTTTGCAGGACTTAGAACATCTTTTATTTACAGAAAAGCTCGTTACATTTGACACCAAACCATTCATAAACGGTTTGGTCATGATTAAAGGTTGTTCCAATAAACCCGTGCCGCAACAGGCCATGGGATTGCTTGCAGCAAAGTTAACCCCAGTAGTGCGAAAATTATCCTATGGAGAAGCTTGTTCTTCCGTACCTTTGTATAAGAAACCTTAACCTGAAGTATCTTGAAAAACGTTTTTATTCCCCTCATTTTAATGTTATCCTTTTTGGCTGTTGGACAGCAAGAAAACGACAAAGTCCCTGAAGAAGAATGGAAAAATGGCGGCAAAGCTACATTACTATTTAACCAAGCTTCCTTTAGTGAATGGGCTTCAGGAGGTCAAAATAGTGTTTCACTTAGTTTTCATGCGGAATATGATCTTAACTATGCAAATAATGGGTGGAGTTGGGACACCAAATTTTTAGGTGATTTTGGGCTTACCAAACTCAGCGGCACAAAGTTTTTACGAAAAACCAACGACCGCTTTGATTTACAATCCTTTTTAGGAAAAAAGTTTAGTAACTATTGGAGCTATTCAACCGTATTTGGTGTAAAAACTCAGTTTGCGCGTGGGTATCAATATGCAGAGGATAATGATGGCAATGAGACTAGAAGTTTAAAAACTCATTTTTTCTCCCCTGTTTATATTCAGTTAGGGGTGGGATTGTATTGGAAAAAATCCAAAAATCTTTGGGTAAACATTGCCCCCTTCACACAACGACTAACACTGGTAAGTCGAAAGTTTACTATGGATTTAGCTGAGGGCGTAGAATACTTTGGGGTTCGCAAAGGGGATAACCATCGCTTTGAACTAGGAGCATCATTGAATGCACTTTACAAATTCAGTCCGTTTGAAAACATAACGCTCGAACAACGCCTTGGGTTATATGCTGACTATTTAGACAAAGCCAAAAACATAGATTTAGACTACCAAGTTACTACTGAAATGAAGGTGAATGATTACATTTCCACCAATCTAATTCTACAGCTCGTTTACGATGATAATGCCGTTCAGGGCTTGCAAGTGCGCGAAGTGTTTGGTGTTGGAGTTCAAATGGAGTTTTAACCAAATCCTACTCCTCTTCTACCGCAATTTCGGGGTAAAGAAAGTGGTTGTAGGGAAAACGGGTAATGTGTAACTCTCGTACTTTTTGGTATACCCGGTTGCGGAAGAATTCCATATTTGTTTTTTCGGCTGCAGAAATAAACACCGCATCACCCTGCATTTTTGCCATCCACGTTTCTTTCCATTCCTCAAGCGAAAAATGGATTGTTCCTCTAGTGATCATCAAGTCGGTTTCGTCATACACTTCGGGAGTATAGGCATCTATTTTGTTAAACACCATCAGTGTGGGTTTATCTTCAACCTTTAGTTCACTAAGCAGCTGGTTTACGGAATCTATATGTGCCTCAAACTGTGGGTGGGCAATGTCTACCACATGTAACAACAAGTCCGCTTCGTGTACTTCATCCAGCGTGCTTTTAAAACTTTCTACCAGTTGCGTGGGGAGTTTACGAATAAATCCAACCGTATCGGAAAGTAAAAAAGGTAAATTGCCTACCACTACTTTTCGAACCGTTGTATCTAAGGTTGCAAAGAGTTTGTTTTCGGCAAACACATCGCTTTTACTGAGCACATTCATCAGTGTAGATTTCCCCACATTGGTATAGCCCACCAATGCTACACGCACGAGTGAACCACGATTACCCCGTTGGGTAGCCATTTGACGATCTATAGTGGTAAGTTTCTTTTTGAGGAGTGAAATTTTATCGCGAACAATACGGCGATCTGTTTCAATTTCGGTTTCCCCGGGGCCGCGCATCCCAATCCCTCCACGTTGGCGTTCTAAGTGTGTCCAAAGTCCTTTAAGACGGGGCAACAAATATTGATATTGCGCCAATTCTACCTGAGTACGAGCATAACTGGTTTTGGCGCGCTGCGCAAAAATATCTAAAATAAGTCCTGTTCGGTCTAAAATTTTACACCGGAGAAGTTCCTCTATATTGCTTTGCTGGGCAGGAGTAAGCTCGTCATCAAAAATAACGGTGCTGATGTCGTGCGTTTTGACATAGGCTTGCACCTCTTCCATTTTACCACTTCCAATAAAGGTTTTAGGGTGCGGAGTATCCATTTTTTGTGTAAATCGTTTTTTAACTTCACCCCCTGCAGTCAAGGTCAAAAACGCTAATTCGTCCATGTAATCACTTACTTGTTGGGCGGTTTGTTCTTGGTTAATAATTCCAACCAAAACCGCGAGTTCGAAGGTGTGCCTTTTTTGCTCTATCATGGCGTTTGCCAAGTATTTAGGGAAAGGGTGTTGCCATCAAAAACGGCATAGGTGTTGTATTCCAACCAATCGCCAAGATTGATGTAGCTTGCATTTTTGGGAAGGTCAATTTCTAGAGGCAAATGCCGATGCCCGAAAATAAAATAGTCCACGTTTTGTGTTTCCAACTTCTGCTTGCAATACTGTACTAGCCACTCGCTATCTGGGCCATGATACACTTTGTCATCGTCGCCAGAAATGAGTCTGTTTTTTAAGGAAAGATGCTGTGCAAAGCGCAAGCCTAAATCAGGATGAATCCAACGGTAGAAAAACTGCATGATTTTGTTGCGAAACAGTTTTTTCATGCGTTTATAGCCTCTGTCGCCAGGGCCAAGACCATCGCCGTGTCCAATAAAAAAGGTTTTGTCATTTAAGGTAATTTGCTGTGGCTCGTAAAAAACTGGAATTCCTAATTCGGTTTTAAAGTAATCTCTCATCCACATGTCGTGGTTGCCAACAAAAAAAAGAATCGGAATACCACTATCCGAAATCTCGGCAAGTTTGCCCAAAACTCGTACAAACCCCTTGGGAATTACGCGCTTGTATTCAATCCAAACATCAAACAAATCGCCCAGCAAATAAATGGCGGCAGCATCTTTCTTTATCGTATCAAGCCATGCCACAAACTGCTTTTCGCGTAGGCGACTTTTTTCGTAATTGGGTGCGCCCAGATGATTGTCAGAGGCGAAGTATACTTTTTTACCCTTAGGTATGTTCATGGTGCAAAAATACAAATTACTGGTCGGCAGCGTACCACTCGGCATAAGAGGTTGCTGTTTCTTGCAAACGCAAGTGATGTAAAGCAATGTTAATGGGCAGTCTTGCTTGAATTTTGGCAGCGAAATCAATTATCATTTCTTCACTAGTAGGCTGATAATCGACAAGTAAAACTTTGTGTCCGCTTTGCTCCAAGGTTTTTGCCAGTTCAACATGGGGTGTGTTTTGGTTAAAAACTGTGGCGTGGTCGAATACATCTACAATCTCTTCTCTAACCATTTTTTTAAGGTCCTTAAAGTCAATAACCATTCCGTA
>JAURNV010000032.1 GCA_030830005.1 Flavobacteriaceae bacterium
CTAATTCATTTGTGCCAAGGTAATCACGTACCAAACGGAATCCCAAATAGCTCCGAGCACTATCAGTATACTCATAATCCCTAGATGATACACGTAAATAATAAGCAACATCCTTCCATGAACCTCCGCGAATTACTTTTTTTGAAGTTCTATTTGGAGAATTATAGGGCAAAAGGGCATTGTCGGTTTTAAATTCTTTGTCCGTATAGGTCCACTCAGAAACATTACCAGACATATTATACAAACCATAGTCATTAGGAGGGTAGGAGTTGACTTCAACAGTGTAGATTGCTCCATCCGTAGCATAATCGCCTCTGCTGGGTTTAAAATTCGCTAAAAAAGATCCTCTCTCATCAAATAAGTAAGGGCCTCCCCAAGGATAAGTTGCCGACTCTAACCCGCCTCGAGCAGCATACTCCCACTCTGCTTCGGTAGGCAGCCTAAAAACAGATGGAAGTTCAACAAATTTCCTTTTTGCTTTAGGTGTTAAACTCTTGTTTTTAATTGTAGACCTCCAATTCGCAAAAGCTCTTGCCTGATGCCAATTAATACCAATTACGGGATAATTGGAATAGGCTGGATGAGAGAAATAGAGGCTATGCATGGGTTCATTATAACTGTACTTAAAGTCATTAAGCCAAACCGTAGTGTCGGGATAAATATTTACAACCTCATATTTGGGAACGTTGGCATTGCCTTTAGAACCAACCGAACCAGTAAATAGATTATTTTCAAATCTGTATTTTAAAATTTCAGGATCAACTGAGGGATTTTTTTTCTTGCCATCATCTTCAGGTAGATAAATAACTTCTTCAAATAACCTCACATATTCTTTGGTAGGGTACTCTTCTCTTGAATATATTACTTCAACATCTCTATTAAGTGGTAAAGAATGATGAAAAAGGGTATCGGGTTTATCTTGGGTAGAAAAATAAAGTGCAATAAAATCTCTTTGAGATTTTTCATCGAGATATTGCTCATATGGCGTCAGATTATCAGAATTTGTTTCGAAATCTTTAGAACTATACTTTGGTAAATATTTCAAAATCTCATCTCCAAGTTCATTACCTGAATCTGGCAACTCTTTTGATGACGAAATGTTGCCAACTGCTAATGCCAACTTAGCAAGTTCGTTTCTAACGATAGAGTCTTTTACCCATTCAACAAATTGCCTGTATTCAGAGTTAGAAATCTCCGTCTCATCCATCCAAAAAGAATTTAGGGTCAATTTTTTAACTTCACTATTAGCAGAAAAGACATCTTCATCTGAGGAGCCCATATAAAAAGTACCGCCTGGAATCAATAACATTCCGTGGGGCTTTGTTTCAAAGAACTTCTTTTCTTTTACACCAACAAGTTCTCCACGTCCAAATTTTCCGCATGAAGAAACCATTAGAGCTACAAAAAAAATAAGGCCTGTTTTTTTTATATATATCTTATGCATGTAGTATAGTAGATAGTTCTCGTAAAGAATAATTTATCAAAGCAATATTACTTTTTTCAAATATATTCATTTTTATATTTGTTTATGCGTGTATTTAAGAACATTAAATCATTGAGATTGGGCAAAAGTATAGTTGTTACCTAAATCACGAAATAGCAACATGAAAACCAAAGGCATTATTATTCCTTCAAAATCTTAAAATGACCCTTTAGAGAATTCGTTCCATCAAAAATAAGCAATGAATATATTCCTAAAGGCAATTCCTGTATATTAAGTTTGTTCTGTTTTCTAATCAATGTCCCTTTTTTTACTAACTCACCTTTTATAGAATGAATGGTATAATTATAATTTAAAGATGGTGTTTCAATAAAAAGTGTTTCTTGTAGAGGGTTTGGATAAATAACAACATCAATGGCAAATTTTTTGTCTACGCGAACCATTATTGGTGCTTGAAATCCGTACAAAAAAGCGGCATGCCCTTTTGGCGCAATAGGCTGCCCTATAGAATAACGAATACTTGAAGTGTTTTTGGCGGTACTCCCATGTATTACCTCTCTAATAACATCTTGTGCTTTAATAAACATTGAAGAAACTACGCTAAGAAAAATAATTATTGTAATTTTCATCTTATTATTTAAAGATAATGCGATTTTTTAAACCCATCTTATTTTTTTCACTGCTTTTATGTTTTTCTATGATGGCAAATGCCCAAAGTATATTATTTGAATATGGGCAAACCTCGTCGTTATTTTCGCACAACCCAAACAATCCTGAAAAAAAATTCTTCAGCGCTAAGGGACAAATGCTCAGGGTTTCTCTTCTGCAAGATTTTTTAAAAGTCCATGAAGTAAGTTTTGGCACATCTTTTTTTGAAGCAAATAGCTTAGGGCAAGTTATAACCACGGAGCTTGACTATGAAACACAATTTTTAGGGTTTTTTGCCAAAACTGACTTTAATGTGTTTTCTATTGTAAACAGAAGACACTGTGCCTCATGTACCGATTTTAATCTATTTGTTCGAGCAGGGGCGCAGCTTTCAATGCTTTTGAATGGGACTCAAAAAATTGATGCTATAATTTATGACCTAAAAGGTGTTGAAGATTTTAAAGGGCTTTGGATTTCACCCATTCTAGGTACCAAAGCACGGTTTGATGCTTCTGATATAATTAGTTTAATTTTAACATTTGATTTTATGCCTATGTTTAATTTTACAGATACCGATGAAGATTTTAAGATTTCATCCTCACAGTTAAGTTTTGGCATCCAATTATGGCTCTAACAAAGAAACTGTTTTTTGGTGTGTTTTTGTGTAGTATGAGTATATTATATGCACAAAGAGGCATCTCGTATCAAGGTGTGGTGCTGTATCCTAACGTCGAACTGCCTGGTGTAGACTCTAAAGTAACTCCCTATTCCGAAAAAAATGTTTGTTTTCGCTTTTCAATTTACGATGACACCAATACCTTGGAATACAGCGAAACCCACAATACTACCACAGATTATTACGGACAAGTGAATTTGGTTATTGGACGTGGAAATAATCCCTTAATTCCAGGGCGTTTAGACGCTATACGTTGGGATGGAACTACAAAATTTCTACAAGTTGAACTCGACTATTCATCATCTTGCTCAACCTGGGAGGAAATATCTTATGACGAACTTAACTATGTGCCGTTTGCGTTTTATGCTGCAAACGCACAGTCTTCTGTTGTCTCTGCACAAGGAACTCCTCCCATTAATGTTACTGGAACGGGAAGCACTACAAACCCATTGATTGTAACTTTTGATGGCAGGCTTAACGATTTAAACGATGTAAACTTGACAACTGTACCTGTTGCTAACCAAACCCTGATTTTTGATGGAACAAATTGGGTGGCTGGAAGCAATGACGACCTTGATCCTGACCCAACAAACGAATTTCAAAACCTAAGTCTTACAGGAAACAACCTTGGTATTTCGAATAGCGCCACAACGGTAGACTTGTCGCCATACCTTGACAATACAGATAATCAAACACTAACCCCTGGAACTAACGCCGGTGAAGTGTCTATTTCTAATGGAAATACGATAACACTCAATGTAAATGACGCAGATGCCGACCCAACAAACGAAATTCAAAATATTGAAGAAGTGCTTATTGAAGGAAATGACACCAATGGATTAATCGTTACAGGATTGC
>JAURNV010000033.1 GCA_030830005.1 Flavobacteriaceae bacterium
CTTTGAAAATGTAATCCTCTTATCGTTCCATAATGCGAAAACGACTGGTTGTCTTGAACAAAATCGTCTGTAAATTCACCTAAGGCATCCGTCCACAATTGGCGGTAGGTTTCCATAAAATACCCGCGACCGTCTTTGTGAACATCTGGCATTACTAAAAAGCACCCGCTAAGCTTGGTTTCTTCTATATGCATCTCTATCGCTTTGCGTAACCACTTTTAATAAATGGAGAAACAACCACATTATACTGCTTCGTGTCAATATACCCCATTTGCAATGCCACTTCCTCTATAGCACCAATGCGTAAGCCTTGACGGTCTTGCATGACCTGCACAAATTGAGCGGCTTGCATCAATGAGGTAAAGGTTCCCGTGTCTAACCACGCCGTTCCGCGGTCTAACACTTTAACTTGCAATTTTTTTTGCGCCAAATATGCTTTGTTCACATCGGTAATTTCCAGTTCTCCTCTCGGGCTGGGCGCAATGCTTTTGGCAATAGAAACCACTTCGTTGTCATAAAAATATATACCTGGTACCGCAAAATTTGATTTTGGGGTGTTGGGTTTTTCTTCTAAGGAAATGGCATTGCCATTTGCGTCAAATTCCACCACACCATACCGTTCAGGGTCTTGCACGCCATAGGCAAATATGATGCCTCCTGTTGGAGATGTACACGCCTGTAAGGTGTCTTGAAGTCCCGTGCCATAAAAAATATTATCCCCCAAAATAAGGGAAACGGAATCGGTGCCAATAAACGATTCGCCAATCAAAAACGCCTGTGCCAATCCTTTTGGTTCGGGCTGAACCGCATAGGAAAACGCACAGCCCAGTTGGCTGCCGTCGCCCAAAAGGCGTTCAAAAAGCGGTAAATCTTGGGGCGTAGAAATAATCAGGATCTCCCGTATCCCCGCTTGCATCAACGTCGACAAGGGATAATAAATCATTGGTTTGTCATACACCGGCATCAGCTGCTTACTTACCGATAGCGTTATTGGGTGCAATCGCGTTCCTGATCCACCAGCAAGTATAATTCCTTTCATCCCTTAAAAATACTGTTTCTGTACGAACCGTCTTTAATGGCATCTATCCACGCTTGATTTGACAAATACCATTGAATCGTTTTGACAATTCCTTCTTCAAAGCTATGTTTTGGCTCCCACTTTAACTCCCGTTTTATTTTGGTATTGTCAATAGCATAGCGCTTGTCGTGTCCAGGGCGGTCTTTAACAAACGTAATTAGCGGTAATGATGCCCCTTCGGGTCTACCAAGCGCCTTATCGGTTTCGCGAATCAACACCTTCACCAAATCGATGTTTTTCCACTCATTCAATCCCCCAATATTAAAGGTTTCCCCGGCTTTTCCTTGTTCTAAAATAGTCTTTATGGCGTGGGCGTGGTCTTCCACATACAGCCAATCCCTAGTATAATTCCCATCGCCATAAATGGGGATTGGTGCTTGGTTTTTTATGGCATCTATACACACCGGAATAAACTTTTCTGGGAACTGGTTTGGCCCATAATTGTTTGAGCAATTCGAAATGACCACAGGCAGCTTGTAGGTTTCGGAATAGGCCCGAACAAAATGATCGGAGCTTGCTTTAGACGCCGAATAGGGCGAGTTGGGTTGGTAGGGCGAGGTTTCCGTAAAAAGACCTGTTTCGCCTAACGAACCATAGACCTCGTCCGTACTGATGTGATAGAAAAGCCGTCCGGGCTTTTCTTTAAAGCCCTGTAAAAGGTTTAGCGTGCCCATGATGTTGGTGCGTGCAAAAACAAAAGGGTCTTCAATAGAGCGATCTACATGGGATTCTGCTGCCAAATGAATCACATAATCAAACTGATGGGTTGCAAATAGCTTTTTTATAAAAGCGTCATCGGTAATGTCTCCATGGATAAAGGAGTAGTTTTCTTCTCCAGCTAATGATGTAAGGTTGATAGGGTTTCCTGCATAGGTAAGCTTGTCAAGATTAAAAACATGGTAACTCTTGTCCGCAACAAACAGTTTGACAACATGCGAACCAATAAATCCAGCACCGCCTGTGATAAGGACTTTGGTCATTTTTTAACTCTTGAAGCAATAAAGTTCTCGAATTGAAGCATCAAATAAAATAACGAGAGCAATAAAAGTCCTCCTATAACGCCTTGCGTTTTTTTGTTTTTAAAGAAGCCTGTTTCCAAATATCCCACTTTTGGAAATTCCGAAATAACGTCAATAACATTTTTTGCTTTTAGCTTATCTGTACGAATTTGTTCAAGCTGTTGGGACAATGTTATCTTCCTGTTTAGTAGCGATATTTCTGTGTTGTCTTCAGCCCTCTCAGACATGTAGAGGTTTGTTCCGTTTGAAAACTCCTTGTTTGCCTCAACAATTCTTACATCTTCAAACAAAGACAATAAAGAATCCGTCTGCACAATAGAAACCTGAGTGATTGAATCTCTAAGCTCTAAATTTTCGAGTGCTGTGATTTGCTTGTCCCTAAAATATTCTTTCTCTGAAATGGATGCTACCAATGGGCCTAACAAAGATCCAAAAATGTCTGACTTTCTGGATATTACTTTAAGGGTATGTATTTTTCGGTCAAAATCATCCGCTTGTTTGACATAATCGCGATAGGTAATTTCTGTTGCAACTAATGAGTCAAGCCCTATAACATAATTGTTATATTCTTGAAGTAATCTAGTTTCTGTAATAAATGGGGTGATTTCAATGGCTGAAATGCTCGCTGCCTCAGTTGCAGAAATGTCAAAAAAAGCACCCAATTGAATGGTGTCTCGTTGCGCTGCAAGGTCGTTAAGATACTTAACGTTGCTATACAATTGTCTTGCGCTGTCAAAGTGAGGTTCCACACTAGCTGAAGCAATGAATTGTGGAGAAGAGGATGATTCCAATATTGTCCCTACCAAAAGCCCAAGTAGTGCTGCTGAAAAAAAGTAAACAATGCGTTGTCGAACAAAAACAGCCAATACAAACAAGATGTTTAGCACGCCCATAATAAGGCTCCCTATAAAAGCAAAGAGTTGTGAAATTCCTCTACCTATGGCGTTAAACAAAACCCCAAGATCTATTTCTTCATTGTCATTGGTCTTTTTTGGTGTAGATGTGCTCATAATGTAGTTTTTATGCGATTGCTTTAAAAAGCAAAACGATGGTTTTATGGTTTTATTTTGTCTTGAATAGTTTATTTAATGCTTCCGCAATAATTCTGTCGTTGGTTAGTCTCGGTGTCTTGTTTTGACCTCCCAGTTTGCCAATGCTTTTCATGTACTGCTCAAATCCATCCGAAGGAAGCGTCCTTACAATCAATGGGCACAATACTCCTCCTGCTATCAAATCATCATAATAGGTGTTTTGCTTTCGCATAGCCCTATCTAATGCTAGAGCAAAGGTAGCTAAATCTTTTGGCTGTTTATCAAAAGCAATCCACCATTCATGGTGTGGAAGCCCTTCTTGGGGCGTTACTTGAGGTGCTACTGTAAACTCCGTAACGCGGGCAGGTTGTTCTTTGAGCGTATCTTGCAAGGCGCGCTCCACTTCCTTTCCTATAACGTGTTCGCCAAAAGCAGAGATAAAATGTTTTATCCTCCCCGAAACAATAATCCTGTATGGGTTTAGGCTGACGAACTCCACCGTGTCGCCAATGTTATACCCCCATAGGCCAGCCGAGGTGTTCAATAGTATGGCATAGTTCACTCCTAATTTTACCTCTTCTAAAGAGATTCGAGGGGGGTTGTTATCAAAAACGTTATCTGCTTCTACAAATTCATAAAATATTCCTGAATCCAGTTGAAGCAGCATTCCGGGTTCGTCTAGCTGGTCTTGAAAAGCAATAAACCCCTCTGATGCGGGATATAGTTCAACGCTATCTACTTTTTTTCCCATGAGTTCTTCTAACACTCCGCGATATGGTGCATAATTTACCCCTCCATATACAAAAAGCGAAAAGTTGGGAAACAATTCAGAAATGGATTTTCCAGACTTGGCTTTAAGACGTTCGAAATACATTTTTACCCAGGGCGGAATCCCGCTAATAAGACGCATATCTTCGTTTAGGGTTTCATTTACAACGGCATCTACTTTCTGCTCCCAGTCGTCAATGCAATTCGTTTGCCAAGAAGGCATCCGGCTGCGCTGCAAATACGTCGGCACATAGTGCGCTACTATTCCTGATAATCGCCCCGTATCTATGCCATTGGTTTTCGAAAGTATTGGACTCCCCTGCAAGAATATCATTTTTCCATCTACAAAAGATGCATCTCCTGAATTGTGAATATAATGAAAGAGCGCGTTTTGAGCTGTTTTAATATGAGTGGGCATCGATTCTTTAGAAATGGGAATGTATTTAACCCCAGAAGTTGTTCCAGATGTTTTTGAAAAATATAGGGGCTTTCCTGGCCATAAAACATCTGATTCTCCAGCAACAACCCTGTCAATATAAGCGCGCAATCCCTCATAATCCTGAATGGAAACACGGGCCTTGAATTGGTTATAGTCTGAAATGCTTTCGAAATCATGATCGCGTCCAAAAGTAGTGCCCTTGGCTTTTTTTATTAGTGATAATAATACTTTTTGTTGTGTAACAATAGGACGCTGTGCCCATTTGGCTGTGCTATTAACTGCGCGTTTTGCCCAGCGTTTTGCGATGCGTTGCTTAATGCTCATTTTTCAAATTCTATAAACTCAGTAGGGTTAAGGGCATAGCCGTCACTCCAAAGCTCAAAATGCAAATGTGGTCCAGTGGTCATGGTCCCCGAGTTTCCTGCTATGGCAATTACTTGACCTGTCTCAACCGCCTCTCCCTGACTTACATTAAGCGATGCGTTGTGCTTATACACAGAAATGATGTTAAATGGGTGGTTGATGACAATCACATATCCTGTTTCTGTAGTCCATCCTGCAAAAATTACATTCCCCTCTGCAACAGCCTTTACAGGACTATTCCGAGGAACCACAACATCTACTGCATAATGCTCCGCTCTTGTGTCATAGCCTTGGCTAATTGTGCCGGTAACAGGGGGGAATAAAACAAAGGGTACGGTTTGGGTTGCAGATTCCAGCACATTATATTTATCGTCTTGTGCCACATCAGCCCTAAGCAATGAATCTGCTTTTGACGTAGAAAACGCAACATAAGAAGTGTCTATGCTGATACTGTCCTGTTGTATTTGTGTTTCCAGTTCTTGAAGATTTAAATCGCCTCTCAATACCTTGTTAACGGAGGTTATATAACGTTGATTGCGCAATAGAGCCTGCTGAAGCGAGTCTAGACGGTCGTTATTGCGAATGGCTTGTCTTCTAAGTTCAGAAGAGTCATACCCCGGAATGTATTCTTTTAATGCTGTTTGTGAGATGACCAAAAATGTCGCTGCAATAAGTAAGACCGCCGAAATGCTTATCGCTAAAAACACATTTAATCGGTTGAGTTTATAGGAAAACCGCTCTTCAAACGTTTCGTCGTTAAAGATGACGAAACGATACGTGGCAAGCCACTTTTTCCAATAACTAGGTTTTATGTTTTTTTTGTTGCTCATGCGCTACAAAGATAAGTAGATGATAATACAAAACTCTTTGGCCATTACAAATCATTTTGTTTGTTACCTTTGTTAAAAATACAAACTATGTTTCTTGCCATCAGTCCGGTTCAAATTCTAGTTATTGCCTTGGTTATTCTTTTGTTGTTCGGTGGACGAAAAATCCCTGAACTAATGAAGGGTTTAGGTACTGGCATAAAAGAGTTTAAAAACGCCACCAAAGAAGAGGAAAAAGATAAAGACAAAAAAGAAGATTAGTCTATTCGTTGTCTTTTCAACGAGCGAATACTTGCCTCCGTTTCAAAAATATAATCCCGTTTTGCTACAGAGGGCGCAAAAACAAATCCCTCTAAAACAAGGAAACGGCTGTTTTCTTTGTCATCAAGGACATAATGTAAAAACGGACCTGCCATAAAATCACCTTTAACTTCCCATGTGCCTCTTGTTTCAATTGCAGGCATATTTGCAATTTTGGTGTAATTCACATAAGGCTCATAGGCTCCTTCTGTAATCAAATGTCCTCCATCAAGCCTGCCCGGCACAAAAGCCTTTCCAACAGAATCGCGAATGCGAATAATGTCCTTTAGCGGGCTTTCCCAATTTAGTGTGGTGTTTCGAGGCAATGCATAAACCAGAAGGTTTATATGTCCCTTGCGTACTTCGCGCTGAAACCAAGCCACCATTGTGTCCTCTTTAAAAAGCTGATACGCAGATGGCATGATGATGTCGATCCCAAAAATACTTTTAAGGGTGTTTTGGTTTAATGGGGATATGCCCATCCGTCGCTGCCGCTCCGCAATTTCAGCGGTTTTTAACGATTCTATTAGTGTTGTGGATTGAGAAAGTATGATTTCAACCAGTGTGGTGGTGTCAGGCGCACTTAATACCGCCATTTGTTGTGGTGCTGCGTAGCGATTTTTGTCTGTTCTAATAACGACCTCGTTGCCAAAACCTACCCATAAAACAGCCCGACTTGATCGAGCAAAACCCGTAAACACTTCTGGAGGCATTTGCTTTAAATCAAACAAGGGTTCTTGTTGAGGAAGTCCCTCTTGAGGATAGGCAAACGCTGCGCGAACCGCTTCACCAACTTCTGTTTCCCAAAGCAAGTTGGGCATAACAACCGTTAGCGTGTTTATGTTTCCATTAGAGGGTTTAACTAGTGGCGTTGAGGTGCTGTTACACCCCATAAATATCAACAAACAGCCTATTATCCGTAAACGCATACACAAGTTTACGCAATAATTACGCCAAAATTGCCGCAATTCCAGGAAGTGTTTTTCCTTCAAGGCTTTCGAGCATCGCTCCTCCTCCAGTAGACACATAGCTTACCGCATTTTCGAGCTTAAATTGCTTGACCGCTGCTACAGAGTCTCCCCCACCAACAAGTGAAAAGGCACCTCGCTTGGTTTGAGCAACAACACTATCGCCAAGGGCACGTGTTCCATTCGCAAAATTTGAAAACTCAAAAACGCCTAGTGGCCCGTTCCATAAAATGGTTTTACATTGCTTTACAACCGCATCAAATTTTACTTCAGAATCTGGTCCTGCATCCATGCCTTCCCAATCATCGGGAATTTCATTGATTGGAAAAACCTGTTGTTGCGTATCGTTAGCAAAGCTTTGTCCTGCACGAACGTCAACGGGCAAGTGAATCTGAACTCCGTGCTCTTTTGCCTGCTCTAAAATAGACAGTGCTAATGGCATTTTGTCGTCCTCACAAATCGATTTTCCAATCTTTCCCCCTTGAGCTTTTATAAACGTGAATGCCATCCCTCCGCCTATAATGAGATGGTCTACTTTTGGTAAGATGTTTTCGATTATGGTGATTTTTGAGGATACTTTAGCGCCTCCTAAAATGGCCAGAACAGGTTTTTCTCCCGACGACATTACTTTATCTATTGCTTCTATTTCGCCTGCCAACAAATGTCCGAAGCACTTTTTCTTAGGAAAAAATTGTGCTACAATCGTTGTAGAGGCATGTGCGCGGTGTGCGGTGCCAAAGGCGTCGTTGACATAAACGGTGCCAAGCTTTGCAAGCCCTGCAGCAAACGCCTTATCCCCCTTTGTTTCTTCTTCATGAAAACGCAAATTTTCAATCAACAACACCTCCCCAGGCTTTAATGCGGCTGCTTGGGCTTCAGCTTTTTCGCCAACAACATCAGGGCAAAACTGTATGCTTTGTCCCAATTGTTCCTGAAGCGATGGTAAGATCTGTTTCAAGCTAAACTTTTGATCAAAACCTTTTGGTCTTCCTAAGTGAGACATAAGTACACAGCTTCCTCCTTTACTTATAATATATTGAATCGTTGGTAACGCCGCCGCTATTCTTGTTGCGTCAGTAACGTTACCCTTGTCGTCCAATGGGACATTGAAGTCTACGCGAATAAGGGCGCGCTCTTGGTGTAGGGGAATCGACTCTAAGGTATTCATGTTGTTTTTTGTTTGCACAAAAATACAACTTCAATTGCGTTTAAAACAGGAGTTTTTAGTTAGGCTTCAGTTTGTATATTTAGGCATGCGTTTAAAAGACATTGTTGGGCAACATAGCCAAAAAAAAGCTTTGCTTGAAAGTGTGTCTTCGGGTCGTGTTGCTCATGCGCAACTTTTTGAGGGACACGACGGACAAGGAGTCCTTGTTGCTGCAATTGCTTACGCTAACGCTGTGGTTTGTGGAAATAACAACAACTCCTTTTTAAAAGCTGCGGGATATGTCCATCCCGACATCCATTTTGTGTTCCCTACAGCTACAACCAAAGAGGTTGCGTCAAAGCCAAGTTCTGACGAATTTATCATACAATGGCGTCAATTTTTACAAGAAAAACCCTATGGTTCACTCTATGAGTGGTCTCAGTTTTTAGGCATTGAAAACAAACAAGCTGTTATTCCTGTTGGCGATGCCATTCGAACCACTCAAAAGGTAAGTTTAAAATCATTTGAAGGAGGATGGAAATGTGTTGTTATTTGGCACGCCGAAAAACTGACTGTTGCCGCTTCAAACAAATTATTAAAAAGTATAGAAGAGCCTCCTGAAAAAACCCTTTTCCTTTTGGTCTGTACTGATGAGAATCAAGTTCTTGCTACAATTCGATCGCGATGCCAGCGGACGCATTTTGGCCGGTTATCCCATGAAGATATCGTTTCCCATTTGGTGGAAAAAGGGGTGTCTATTGAAGACTCCCGTTCTTTGTCGAGCCAAGCTGATGGAAATATGGGTGCGGCATTGGCTCTTTTTGAGCAACAGGACGAGCAGCTGCTCTATGAGGGCTGGTTTGTAAAATGGGTTCGAACTGCTTTTCGAGCAAAAGGAAATAAGGCCGTTGTTCTTGAGCTTTCAGAATGGAGTCAAGAATTGGCAGCAAATGGGGTTGAAACGCAAAAACAATTTTTGGCTTTTGCCATTGCTGTCATGCGCGCTGCGCTATTGGAGCATTATGGCCTAAAAGAACTCACGTCTTATCGCCCATATACTGATTTTAAACTTAGCAAGTTTGCTGCTTTTGTCCACGGCGCCAATATTATTCCTATTATAAACGCGCTTGAAAAAAGCGCTTATTATTTGGAAAGAAATGGAAATGCCCAAATGATATTTACAGACCTATCCTTCGCCTTAACCCGTTTTCTGCACAAAAAAGCGGCATAGCTGTTATCTATGGCTCTTGTGGGCAGTTATAATTTTTTCTTATTGCTTTTGAGTGGTTTTTATGGCTTTTAAGGCGCGCGCTTCTTTTGTTAATGGTTATGAGCGTCTTGTTGAAAAAAAGCGGTTTAAGCTCGTTATTCGGGCTTTTTAAGTATAAATGTTAGCGAAGAGGTGTTTTTGATTCTCCACCCAACAAGATTTGAATATGTGCCTTTAAGCAACGCTTTGATCCATTGAAATTTTGAATGGCTATACTGCTCAGACAAAAGAGAAACATAGTAGGCGTCCCAAAACATATTCTGTGTCTTTAAAACAGTAAAGCCTGAATCTTTAGCAAGCTGTTCAATAGCCGTTTTATTGTAGTGCCACAAATGTCTAGGCGCGTCGTATGCTGCCCACAGGGATTTGTAATGCCTTGCGTCCCATGCGTCAATGTTAGGAAGGGCAAGGATTAAAACTCCGCCAGGAATAAGGGCATGATAAAAGTTAGCTAATTCTTGTTTTGGGTTGGGCAAATGCTCAAAAACATGCCATAGGGTTATGGCGTTAAAGCTGTTCGGGCGGTAAGGCTGATTGCATAGGATGATTTTTTTTTGCTTGATTTGGGAAATGGCATTTTGTGCTTTTTCGTAGGCGTAAACTTCCCAACCGTGCTTTTTGGCTTGTTGTGCAAAGGCTCCGTTGCCTGCTCCAAAATCCAAGAGTTTTCCCTTAGGACAAACGCTGTTCAGCCGCTTAAGCTTTACGTAATTATTGACGGCTTTTATACAAAAATATAGCGCTGATTGGAAGTCTTTTGGTTTTCTTTGGTGTGAGGCATACCCAGAATTCGGGTAATATTTTTCAAGCGCCTCTTCTTTTGGTTGGGGCATTGTTTTCCATGCCCCAGTCTTCGAATCAAAAGTCAGCTCAAAGGCGTGCTTACTCACTAAATGGTCAATAACTTGAATGGGTTTCACGTGGAACAATTAACGCCCCATGTACACAAGCAAGACGGATAAGTCGCTGGGCGAAACGCCGCTTATACGGGAAGCCTGTGCAATGGTAACAGGTTTAATTTCAGAAAGTTTTTGGCGTGCTTCTATGGAAAGGGAATTAACCTTTTGATAATCAAAATCTTCAGGAATAGCGACATAATCAAGTTGGGTAAGCTTGTCTGCCTGAGCTTTTTCTTTAGCGATATACCCCGCATACTTGATTTGAATTTCCGCTTGCTCTAAAACGGTGCTGTCTATGTCGTGGCTGCGCACAAAATCTGCAACAGGGGGGTGGGCAAGGAAGTCGTCTATCGAAATGTTTGGCCTTGACAAAACCTTATTCATCTTTACAGATTGCTTAGTCGGAGCTGAGGACTTGCGCTCAAGAATAGGGTTAATCGTTTCCGGCTTGATGCTGGTTTCGGAGAAAAATGAAATTAAGGCATCTGCTTTATGTTCCTGCTTTTCCATTTGATGTAATCGCTCATCAGATGCTAAACCAAGAGCGTGAGCTTTGGGTGTGAGGCGCGTGTCGGCATTGTCTTGCCGCAAAAGGGTTCTGTACTCGGCGCGGGAAGTGAACATTCGATAGGGCTCTTCAGTGCCTTTCGTAATCAAATCGTCAATCAAAACGCCTATATAGGCTTCATCGCGAGAAAGTGTAAATGGCGAATTTCCTTTCACATGAAGGTGTGCGTTAATGCCTGCCATAAGCCCCTGCGATGCCGCCTCTTCGTAGCCCGTTGTGCCGTTAATTTGACCAGCAAAAAACAATCCGCTTATGGGCTTTGTTTCAAGATTGTGCTTGAGTTGGGTAGGAGGAAAATAATCGTATTCTATTGCATATCCGGGACGGAAAAACTTAACCTGCTCAAATCCATCAACAGCGCGCAATGCCTTGAACTGGACTTCTTCAGGAAGTGACGTTGAAAAGCCGTTTACATAAACCTCAACCGTGTTCCACCCTTCGGGTTCTACAAAAATTTGATGGCGTTCCTTTTCTGAGAAACGATTTATCTTGTCTTCAACAGAAGGGCAATACCTTGGGCCTATGCTTTGAATCCGCCCATTAAACATGGGGGAGCGATCGAAGCCTTCTCGCAACAAGTCGTGTACAACAGGGCTCGTATACGTCATGTGGCAGGACCTTTGTTGCTTAAGCGGTACCGTGCTGTTAAGAAAAGAAAACTTTGCTGGCCGTTCATCTCCAGGCTGTTCAAACATCTTAGAATAATCTAACGAGCGACCGTCTACCCTTGGAGGAGTGCCTGTTTTCATGCGTCCAGAAGAAAATCCTTTTTCAATCAATCGCTCAGTAATACCAAACGAAGCGCTTTCCCCTGCGCGTCCACCGCCAAATTGCTTCTCTCCAATATGAATAAGTCCATTTAAAAACGTTCCGCTGGTAAGCACCACAGATTTTGCTTTAATTTTTATGCCAAGAGTAGTAACAACCCCAGAGATGGCGTCTCCTTCAAAAAGTAAATCCGTTACCATGTCTTGATAAAAATCAAGGTTTGGTGTTTGTTCTAACATTAAGCGCCACTCGGCCGCAAAAAGCATACGGTCTGACTGTACCCTAGGGCTCCACATCGCTGGACCTTTTGAGCGATTAAGCATCTTAAACTGTATAGCCGTTTTATCGGAAACAATACCGCTATATCCGCCAAGGGCGTCAATTTCCCGAACTATTTGTCCCTTAGCTATTCCTCCCATTGCAGGGTTACAAGACATTTGTCCAATGTTCTGAAGGTTCATTGTTATCAGCAGTGTCTTGCTGCCCATGTTGGCTGCTGAGGCTGCGGCTTCAGCGCCGGCATGACCGCCGCCTACAACAATAACATCATAAATAGTGTCAAACATGGTCTAGGGAGTTTTGTTCCACGTGGAACAAGTTGATGCATCGTTCTTCCTCATCGCGCATGGAGCTTTTGTCGCTTGAGGACTTGTCTTTGTATCCCAAGCAATGTAACAGCCCGTGTGCCATAACGCGCAAAAGTTCTGTCTCGAACGGTTGGTTGTATTCTGTTGCGTTGGCCATCACGCGTTCTATAGAGATTGCGATATTTGCAGAAATGTCTTTTCCTACAGTGTCATCAAAAGTAATGATGTCGGTAAGAGTGTCGTGACTAAGGTGCTTGACGTTAAGCTTGTGTAGTGCTGTATCGTCCATAAAGGCAAATGCCAGCTGTAGCGAAAGGCATTGATGCTTTCGTGCGCAACGAATAAGCCACAACTTGTGAGCGGCCTCGTTTGCTAAGGAAAAATCAGTCTCGTACAAAAAATCTATCTCTGCTTCCACGTCGCAAATATATTCATTTAACCCTGTATTCGAAGCGATTAGGATTGTATCTTTGGCTAAAAAGAAATTATGTCTGTCCGTGTTCGTTTTGCACCAAGCCCAACAGGTCCGCTTCACATTGGAGGGGTGCGTACAGCTCTTTACAATTATCTGTTTGCAAAAAAACACGGAGGCTCCTTTGTTCTTCGCATTGAAGACACAGACCAAAGTCGTTATGTAAGTGGGGCTGAAGACTATATACATGACGCACTTGAATGGATGGGAATTGTGCCCGACGAAAGCTCTAAGAAAATGGGGGCGGCTGGACCTTATCGTCAAAGCGAACGCAAGGCATTGTATATCAAGCACATAGAATTGCTTTTGGGTTCAGGGAATGCATACATTGCTTTTGATAGTCCTGAGGAATTGAACACATTAAGAAAAGACGCTGAAAGAAAAGGAGATGCCTTTATCTACAATTGGAAAAACAGAGACCGACTACAAAATAGCATTGCGTTAGGAGATAAAGAAACTCAAGAACGTTTATCAAAGGGGGATCCGTATGTAATACGGTTTAGGGCTTACACAAGCGCCGAAGCTCAAGTGCTAACGCTACATGACGAAGTACGGGGCGCGGTTGAAATACATGTCCCGCTACTAGACGACAAAATTTTAGTAAAGCAAGATGGCATGCCTACCTATCATTTGGCTAATGTTGTGGACGACCATTTGATGGAAATCACCCACGTTATTCGCGGGGAAGAGTGGCTTCCCTCAATGGCCTTACATGTGCTATTGTATAAGGCTTTTGGGTGGGTTCCGCCTGCTTTTGCCCATGTGCCTTTAATTTTAAAACCCTCTGGAAAAGGGAAATTATCTAAAAGAGATGGGGCAAAATTAGGTTTTCCTGTATTTCCACTAACTTGGGATAAAGAGACTCCTGGGTTTAAAGAAAACGGCTATTTACCCGGAGCGCTTACAAATTATCTTGCTTTATTGGGTTGGAATCCTGGCGGCCAAAAAGAGCTGTTTTCATTAAAAGAAATCATTGATTCTTTTTCGCTTGAAAACATAACAAAATCAGGAGGGCGATTTGATCCTGATCGTTGTAAGTGGTTTAACCAGCAAGTTCTTCACGCCTCCGCTGCAAAATCATTGGTGCCTACTCTTGAAAAAGAGCTTTACAAACGGGGGATTGACGCTGCTGGAATTTCTCTCATCGATGTAGTAAAATTGATTCAAGGGCGCTTAACACTTCTTACGGATATTTGGCCTGAAGCAGAATTCTTTTTTGTTCCCCCGAAATCGTATGACGAAAAGGATGTTAATAAGCTATGGAAAGAAGACACTTCTGAAATTCTTACTGCTATTTCTGGGCTACTGGGCAACACCGCTGCTCAAAGCGACGAAGAAATACGCGCACTTATCAAAAGCTGGGCAACAGAAAACGCTGTTGGTTTAGGCAAAATTATGGCTCCGTTGCGCATCGCGCTAGTGGGAGGAATGCGAGGCCCGGATGTGTTTGCTGTATGCAGTATTTTAGGTGTCGCCGCATGTGTAGATAGAATTAAAAATGCCACCATACACATATCGCTCTAATTCACTATATTTAATGTTCTCTAAATTATAAATTATGGATTTATTATTCAACATTCTACTTGCCTTTGCCGCTATCGTGTTCTTATCGTCGGCGATTTTTATCGTGAAACAACAAACGGCTGCTGTTATAGAGCGGTTTGGGCGTTTTCAAAGCATTCGTCATTCAGGACTTCAGCTTAGAATTCCTATTGTTGATCGTATCGCGGGGCGGTTAAGTCTTAAAATACAGCAACTTGATGTTGTCGTGGAGACCAAAACTAAAGATGATGTTTTTGTAAAACTAAAGGTTTCGGTGCAATACAAAGTAATTCGAGATAAAGTCTATGATGCGTTTTACAAGCTCGATTATCCGCACGATCAGATAACTTCTTACGTGTTTGATGTTGTGCGCGCAGAAGTGCCTAAAATGCGCTTAGACGATGTGTTTGTCCGAAAAGATGACATTGCCATTGCAGTAAAGTCGGAACTTAATGATGCCATGCTTGAATATGGCTATGATATTATTAAAACATTGGTTACGGACATAGACCCAGATCAAGAAGTAAAAAACGCGATGAATCAAATTAATGCGTCAGAAAGAAAAAAGATTGCCGCTCAATATGATGGCGACGCAGCGCGTATTTTGATTGTAGAAAAAGCCAAGGCTGAAGCCGAATCAAAAAGACTTCAAGGACAAGGAATTGCCGACCAGCGTAGAGAAATCGCGCGGGGACTAGAGGAGTCTGTAGAGGTTTTAAACAAGGTTGGAATAAACTCCCAAGAAGCCTCTGCGTTAATTGTGGTAACCCAACATTACGACACGCTGCAGTCAATAGGGGAGCAAACAAATTCTAATCTAATTTTGCTACCCAATTCACCACAAGCTGGATCCGACATGCTAAACAATATGGTCGCCTCCTTTACGGCAAGTAACCAAATTGGTGAGGCGATGAAAAGGGGTAGGGAAAAAGGCGAGAAATAAGCGCTCAAGCTGCTTTTTTAAACCTATTGATGTTTCTGCGCTTTTATAGCGCAATAGTATGCGATAGCGACAGCAGTAACACCCATTGTTTTGTGGTAGGAAACTGCCAATGCATAACCCCCGCATTAAGATATAATGCGTCCGAAAGTTTATGAATCGCTTGTGCGGTTATACGGTTTTGATTAAAGCTTGTTCCTGAGTTTTGCAAAAAAACTTCTTCTGAAAGGCTCAGTGCAACTGTTGAAGAAAGGGGAGTTTTTGCATTAATTCCAAAACGATACCGCAATTGGAAATTGTCACCTAACCAACGCTCCTCCAAGAAGAATGAATTTGTTAGTTTTACCGAACTAAGCTGTGTGGAGAAAGCCACTTTTTGGTAAGCCCCGTGCTCACTAAGTGCGCCAATTTTTCTATACCCCGCAGACACGCTAACATTAGACAAAAGCGCACGTGTAAACCCTGCGGTGATGAGCGCCTGGTCTTCTGCCAAATCCAACTCAAAACTTCGGTGCTGGTATTGCGTGTCAAAACTTGTTTTTTCGTTTAGGGTTAGTTTGTTTTTGTAAATTACCCACGACCCCGTGCCTGATTGTGCAAAAGCGGTGATTGAAAAAAAAGAAAGTGCTATTAGTACATTAAATTTTGACATTTTTTGCTGTTTGAGATAATATTTCATTTCTGTCTTCTTGAGCTTTCAGAATAAATTCCCTCGCCGATTGTGATAGTTGCAACCCTCTATTCATGTGTTCGATTAAAACCAAAAGCGTAGCCAAGCGTGTTCCTGTTTTTTTAAGCGCAGTGTTAAACAACGCGGCTATCTCATCATAGTGAATTTGAGAAGCCAGTACAGCGATTTGCTTTTTGAATTCATGTTGGTTTTCTTCAAAAAGCGATATTCCTTTTTTGCCTAATCGCTTTAATTCTTCGACCGGCTTAACACTGTGGTTTGAGGGTTGTCGCTGCGGTTTGTTTTGTTGTTTAACCCAAGTGTCTCTTAGCCCTACGGTTTTGTTAAAAACTTGACTCGTGGCAGAACTGTCTTGGTCGCAAACAAAATAACCTAAACGCTGAAACTGAAATCTATCGCCAGGTTTTGCCTCGGCGAGCATCGGTTCTGCAACTGCGGTTATTATGTTAAAAGAATTTGGATTTAAATGTGTCATAAAGTCAACCGCCTTGTCTTCGTCAGGACTTGATGTTTTAAACAGTCTGTCGTATTCACGAACTTCAATGTTTTGTGCATTTGTTGACTCTACCCAATGAATGGTTGCTTTTACTTTTCGTTGGCTCTCTAGTGTCCCGCTACCGCTAAGACTTTTAGGGTCATACGTGCAAAAGACTGTTGTAATATTCCCATCGGCATCTTTATCAACAGATTCCGCTTTGATGATATAGGCACTCTTAAGGCGGACTTCACCTCCCGGTTGTAGTCTAAAAAACTTTCGGCTGGCTTCTTCCTTGAAATCGTCTTGCTCTATAAAAATTGTTTTTCCAAAAGGCATTGTACGTGTCCCTGCTTTTTGATCCTCGGGATTGTTTTCTGTTTTAAGGGTTTCGATATCATCATCAGGATAATTGGTGATAACAACTTTTATCGGATTTAAAACCACCATGGCGCGCGTGGCCGTTTGATTTAAATCTTCACGTACACAAAATTCCAACAAGGAGGCGTCAATGACGTTCTCACGCTTGGCGATGCCTACGGTTTCTACAAACTTGCGTAGCGAGGCAGGGGTGTATCCCCTGCGGCGCAATCCGCTGATGGTAGGCATGCGGGGGTCGTCCCAACCAGACACTTTTTTTTCTTCGACCAGACGTTGTAGTTTTCGCTTACTCGTAATGGTATAATTTAGGTTTAACCGAGCAAACTCCCGCTGTTTTGGGCGAAGCCCTTCTTGAACAAGTTTATCTAAAAAGGCATCATACAAATCCCGATGTGGCTTAAACTCCAGCGTACATAAAGAGTGTGATATTTGTTCTATATAGTCCGACTGCCCGTGTGCCCAATCGTACATGGGATACATACACCATTGATTCTTGGTGCGGTGATGTGTTTTATGTAAAATCCTATACAAAATAGGATCGCGCAACAGCATATTGGGCGAGGCCATATCTCCTTTAAAACGAAGCGTCATAGATCCTTCGGGGTGCTTGCCTGCTTTCATTTCTTTAAAAAGGCGAAGGGTGTCTTCTGGTGATTGATTGCGATAAGGGCTTAGGATTCCTGACATGGTGGGTGTGCCTTTTTGAGCGGCTATTTCTTCGGGAGATTGTGGGTCAACATAGGCGTTACCTTCTTCTATCAACTGCACTGCCCATGCGTACAATTGCTCAAAGTAATCAGATGCATAACATTCTTTGTCCCAAGAATAGCCCAACCATGCTACATCTTTGCGAATGGCGTCAACAAAATGTTGCTCTTCTTTGGCAGGGTTAGTGTCATCAAAGCGCAAGTTAACCGGAGCGTTATACTTCTTCCCTAGTTCGAAATTTAAACAAATCGCCTTGACGTGGCCAATGTGCAAATAGCCGTTTGGTTCTGGAGGAAAACGAAAGCGCAAAGACGTTGGGTCTAGCCCTGAAGCTAAATCCTCTTCAATAATATGTTCAACAAAATGCTTAGAAGGCGTGTCGCTCATCTGTTCACGATTTTCGGCAAAGGTAATTATTTCGGCTCGTCTGTTGTAATAGTTTCTATATTTGACGCACTATGGGAACCGTATATTTAGAAAACGTAAGGGTCTATGCTTATCACGGCTGTTTGCCCGAAGAAACCTTAATTGGCAGCGACTATCGCGTAGATTTGTGGGTAGAGGCCGATTTGTTGCCCTCCGCGGCATCAGATGCCCTAGAAGACACCGTAGATTATGTTACTCTTTGCGCATGCATAAAAGAGGAGATGGCGGTGCCTTCTAAGCTTTTGGAGCATGTGGCAAAACGTATTTTAGCCCGGGTGTTTAATGCGAGTGGTTTGGTAACCACTGCTAGAGTAAAGGTGGCAAAAATAAACCCCCCCATTGGCGGACATGTCGCTGCAGTTGTGATTGAGCTAACGGAAAAGAGGTAGCGTTTATATGTGTGTTGATACTAGAGAAGCCCTAATTGAACCTGAATATTGCAATTCATCGCCTTTATTTTATGAGGGCTTAACGCAACCCAACCTTTTATAGCACATGAGCGAAACATTAAACCACAACTATTCAAAAAAAGAGGAACGCCTTAATGTTTTGTCGCATGGGCTAGGATTGGTAATGAGCGTGGTTTCTTTACCGTTTCTAATTGTTAAGTCCCATGCGTACGTTGGGTTTTGGCAGCCTACCAGCTTCATTATTTATGGGTTAAGCCTCATCATTTTGTATGCTGCTTCTACTTTATACCACAGCGCAAAAGACCCCAAGCGCAGAAGGAAGTTAAACATTTTTGATCATGCGGCTATTTATGTTTTGATAGCGGGTTCGTACACTCCTTACTGCCTTGTTGTTCTCAAAGGAACGTTGGGGTGGGCAGTTTTTGGTTGTACATGGGTTTTTGCCCTTGTTGGGATAATCTTAAAATTGTTTTTTACAGGGCGGTTTGATAAACTGTCCACGCTGATGTATCTATTAATGGGATGGCAAGTTGTTTTTGTAATAAATTCGCTAATTGAAAACGTGCCTCGCCATGATTTACAGCTTCTTTTTTTAGGTGGGTTGTTTTATACGGCTGGTGCCGTATTTTATTCGCTGAAAAGAATCCCAAACAACCATGCCATTTTTCATGGGTTTGTGTTGTTGGGCAGCCTGTGCCATTTTCTAAGTGTGTATTGGTTCCTATAACGTGATCTTTCCTTCGCATAGCTGTTGTGGGGGATAAGCTAAGAGGAAAAGGTGAGCTTTTTTTCTACTTCGCAGCTTATAGCCAAGTTAAGCGAATTTGTCCACGAGGGCGTACCGACTAAAGAAAGCATCTATGCCCTTATCGAAGAGATGGGCTTTGAGCTGGCAGAAATTAAACCTTTTTCGTATGTTTGGATATGCACCCATAAAACCGCTTAACTATGATTTTTTTAGAACTTCTTTTTTGGTTATTTGTGGTTTGCTATGTTTTTTGGGGCATATTTTTTGACGACTAATGCTTGTCTTGCTAGAAATTGTACTGTTTGTGGCGGTGTACTACGTCGCCCTTTGGCTAAACGAAAAGTTGTAGGGTGCTTTACTTTCCGTTTTTTTGAAAATTATTTGCAAACAATGTTGGCTGAATACCACAGTTTTGTTGTTGGGTACCAAAATGACGATGATTGGTAAAATATTTTTCTGAATTGATTTGACAAAAAAAATAACTACTCCAGTCGGAGTGTTTTTTTATGTCCTTGTTTTTCTTCTAGGGCGTATGTTTCTTTAGCATTATGAGAGAAGCCAAAGAAAAAGCCGCGCGAGCCCAACACATAGCTGTTGTGGGGGATAAGCTACGAGGAAAAATTGGGGTTGTATGTTTATTGGCCCTTGAAGTACCATCACAACAAGAGGGCATCTAACGATAGGGTATTAAAATATTTCTTTTGAAAATTGAGCAATCCTGCCTGCGCAAAAGCCATAGCCTTCTTTTCGGTGGGGGAGTAAAAAAATAGTATTTTTGCCGTCCAACAGGCACCGTGGCCGAGTGGCTAGGCAGAGCTCTGCAAAAGCTTGTACAGCGGTTCGAATCCGCTCGGTGCCTCTACTTTAACCGTTCTTCTATGCGGCTTTCTAATTTTTGTTTCTGCTCTGGAAACACCCCCTGAAACACAAAAAACAATCCGAAGACAATCAAAATGAGGTGCACAAACTGTTTGAGTTTATAAATTATCGTTGGTGTGAGGATGTTTTTTAATTGTTTTGCTAAGTAAATCTTAAACAAATCCAACATAAGATAAATAAGAAGGATGTATCCAAAAAACGCAATTAGGCTTGTGTCGTTCATTTGATATTTTGCTCCAAAAACAACCACCAATCCCAGCCAAAACAAAAAAACGCCAATATTGATGGCGTTTAACAAAAACCCTTTTGCTATAAAAGAAAAATAGCTTCCCCGAGCAAGCTGTTCCGACTCAAAAACAATTTTGTGTTTATGGCCGCGTGTTAAAAAAAAAGAAACCGTCCCAAAAGCAAAAAGGACAATACCTCCTAATAAATACCACTGTGGATTACTTTCAAGACTGTTGTGGAGCGTTTTGGCGCCTAAAAGGGCGATAAGAATAAAAAAAATATCCGCGATTATGGCGCCCAGATCAACACACAGGGCGCGTCTTACGCCTTTTGAAATACTGGTTTCAATAATGACAAAAAAAACGGGGCCCGTTGACACCACCAGCAAAAGAGAAAAGGGGATTGCCGAAAGAAACTCATTCATTTTTAGGGGATTGGTTGGGGGTGTCCTCTGTCAAAGAAATGTTCCCGCCAACAGCAATTTTTTTTATCAATTTTTTGGGTTTCCCAGACACAATTACAGAGCCTCCAAAGGAAACCTTTGCTTCTGCTAGTTCTGTCGCGCGAACTGCGGCTGTTCCTCCTGCTTTTACGCTGACATCTACTTGTTCAGAGTCAAGAGTAGCGGCATCAACAACACCGCCTGCGCTTACCCTATGGCTTTGTGTCTTTGCGGAGCCAGTAAGCGTGACTATTCCGCCCGAAACGGTTTTAGTAGTTACTTTTTGAACATCTAGAATCGCTTCTATTTCTGCACCTTCTTGGGCTTTCAGTACAATACTTTGTTGAAACAAAACATCTTGGCATGACACAAAAGCGCCTTCGTTTGCGTCAATTACTTCCAAAGGACTAGAGGAAAAAAGCGCAACAGTCGTGTTAAAGCCGCTAAGCCGCTTTTTAATATCCATGCGGATATATAGCTTCCCGTTTTTGTTTTTATACGAAAGGTACTCTTTGTTTTTCCCTTCTACTGTTAGAGAGTCTGCTTCAGAAGGAATAACAGTAACGCGAATGCCATCAAAAACCTTTATTTCATCAAATTGTCCTAAACGATAGGTTTGGGCATAAGTACAACAAGCGGTTAAAAGGGAAATAAGAAGGAGTCGCATAAATAAAGTCTTTACTCAAATATAAGGATTATTCTTTGTGGCCTATAAGCAATAAGTCTAAATGGCGTTTGATAGAGTCGGCGCCTTCCACTTCTACACAAACACGGTCGCCCAGTTGATATTTGATTTTTGTTTTTTTTCCTACAAAAGCATACTCCCTTTCGTCATAAACAAAAAAATCTCCGGGAATATCTTGTGGACGTATCATTCCCTCACATTTATTTCCTTCAATTTCTACATAAATCCCGCGTTCTACAACCCCTGAAATGACACCTACAAAACGTTCTCCTATGCGCCCTTCCATATATTTTACTTGCATGAACTTAATAGAGTCCCGCTCTGCTTTTGTCGCTAAAAGTTCCATCGCTGAGCAGTGCTTCATAGACGTCTCGTACACTTGATGTTTGGGTGATTTTTTTTCTTCAAGATAGTGCTGTAATAACCTGTGTGCTACAACATCAGGATAGCGCCTTATTGGGGACGTAAAATGCGTATAATAAGCAAACCCCAATCCATAGTGTCCAATATTTTGTGTGCTATATATTGCCTTACTCATGCTTCGAATGGTTAGTGTATCGATAAGGTTTTGTTCTTTTTTATTGCGAATATCTTTGAGTAATTTATTGATAGAATGGGCTGTAGTTTCGGGAGAAGCTAAGTTTAAAGAGTACCCAAAATTTCCAATTATCCGTTTTAATTGATCCAATTTCTCTTCGTCTGGTTCGTCATGAATTCTAAACACAAAGGTTTTCTTTGGGTCTTGCTTGGCAATAAACTCAGATACTTTTTTGTTTGCCAACAACATATATTCTTCAATCAATTTATTGGCTTCTTTACTTGTTTTAACAAAAACAGCTATTGGCTTTTTGTTTTCATCAAGTTCAAATTTAACTTCTTCTTTATCAAAAGAAATTGCTCCGTTTTGCATTCTTTTTTTACGTAAATTTTTTGCAGTTTCATCTAATTGAAGAATGGCATTAACAACTTCTGGGCTTGCTGTATATGCTTGTTTTGAAAGTGAAATTTCTTTAGGAATTTCACCTTGTCTGGTTTCTATTATATGTTGTGCTTCGTGATAAGCAAAACGATAATTAGAATTTATTACTGTCTTACAAAACTTTTGATCACGCACCGTTCCAAATTTATCTAAGGTAAAAATTGCAGAAAAGGTGAACTTTTCTTCATCTGGCCTTAGTGAACAAACCTTGTTTGATAACTGTTCGGGTAACATTGGAACAACTCTATCTACCAAATAAACTGATGTTCCTCTTTGATAGGCTTCATCATCAAGGAGCGATCCTGGTGTTACGTAATGGGATACGTCTGCAATATGAATCCCAACTTCAAATAAATCATCTTCAAGGGTTTTATAAGAAATCGCGTCATCATAGTCTTTTGCGTCTGTAGGATCAATAGTAAATGTTAATACATCCCGATAATCCTCTCTTTTTTCAATTTCATTTGAATTTAAATGAACGTCAATATTGTTTGCTTCTGCCTCAATATGTGGGTCAAATTTATAAGGCAACCCATATTCTGCTAAGATCGTGTGTATTTCGGTATTTGCTTCTCCTGGTAACCCTAAAACCTCGATAATTTCTGCTTGAGGGGATTTAGTTTCTTTCCATGTTGTAAAAGAAATCAAAACACGATCTCCATCTTCTACTTTTAGTTTTGGTTTTTTATCTATAAAGAAATCGACCTGGGATATTTTTGGACTAATCCGAACAAAAAGTGTTCCGTTCTTTTTTTGAAGAGTTCCAACAAATTGTTTTCTTTTTCTCTCTAATACATCAATTATTTTCGCCTCTTTCCTTTTCTTTCCTCTAGAGGGATATAAATAAAAAAGGACAGTGTCCCCACTAAATGCTTTATGGTTTTCTTTTACAAGTAAGTCTTCTTCAAAATCTTCTGAAATAATATATCCAACTCCTTTTCCTGACAGGTCTAGTATTCCTTCATGATATTTTTTTTGTGACTTCGCTTTATAAGTACCTCTGCTAACCTGTTCAATAAAATTGAGGGTAGTTAATTTTTTTAGGCTTTTTATAACGTGGTTTCTCCCGCTAGGATCATCAATATTTAAACGAGAGCTTATTTGTTTATATGTGAAAGATTGAGCGGGATGCTGTTCTATAATATTCAGAATGCTTTTTTGAACAGAAAGGGTTTTCTTTTTTTTTCCCATACAGACAAAGGTACATCTTCTACAACCAACACAATCGTTATTAACATGTTAATTAATCATCATATGATTTCTTTTAATTTAATTTTAAAATAATGGATATTATAGGGTGTTTATAAATAGCATAATTTTTAAAATTATAATTTAACACAAAGAAAATCAATAAGATACATAGGTGCAAATTGAATTAAAATTGTTAATAGAGTTATTTTATTTGTTGATTTTAAGGAGAGTAAATTCTAAAAAAGTTGAGGTGTAAAAACAAAAAAAAAGTTCTTAAGGTTAAGGCGATTTGGTTTATAAACAGTTATTATTTAAAATGAACATTTTATTTAACAAACCAGAAACTTCAGACACCTATTAAAAAAGGGTTTATCAACAATAATAAAATTGTAATTTAGAGATAAATTTTAAAGGATGCATATTGCTATTGGAAACGACCACGCAGGACCAAAATTAAAGAAAGATATTTTTAAACTTCTAAACGATTTAGGGCACACCTATACAAATCACGGAACGGATAACGACGAAAGTGTTGACTATCCAGATTTTATTCACCCTGTTGCTGTTGAGGTTAGAGATAAAAAAGCAGATTTTGGCATAATCATTTGTGGTAGTGGGAACGGAGCAAACATGACAGCAAACAAATACCCAGAGATTAGATCTGCGCTTTGTTGGTACGAAGAGCTAAGTGCTTTAGCAAGACAACACAACAATGCAAATATTTTAAGTATACCCGCTCGCTTTGTTTCAACACAAGTGGCGTTAGATATGGTAAAAACGTTTCTTTCTACGGCATTTGAAGGGGGGCGACACGAAACAAGAGTTAATAAAATTCCTCAATGTCGCTAAAGTGGACAACCCTTTCGTGGAATGATTTAACCAAAGAACAGCTATATCAGATTTTAGCGTTACGCGCCGAGGTATTTGTTGTTGAGCAAGAATGTGCGTATTTAGACCCTGACGATAAAGACCAAGAAGCGCAACATTTGCTTATGTACAACAAAAGCATACTTGTTGGTTACGCCCGTATTTTTCTTAATCTATCACCGTGTGTTATTGGAAGAGTTGTGATAAAAGAAAGCTTTAGGGGGAAAAACCTTGGCAGACTGCTTATGGAGGCGTCTATCAATCAAGTGCCTGTTGGAAAAACAATTTTTATTTCTGCACAAGAAAGACTTAAAGCGTTTTATGAATCGCTGGGTTTTAAGCAATCAAAGAAAGGATATTTAGAGGACGGCATTCCCCATATACCTATGACGTTTTGCAGGAATCACGCCACTGATCAATAAGTTCCTTCATAGGCTTTTCTAGCCCCTCCAGTGTTGGCATATCTTTGGAGGCGTAAATAAAAAAACCATTACCGTAGAAAACCGAATAGTCTTTATTTGTACGCAGGGATTTAAATTGCTCACGCATCAACCGCTTTACCCGATTGCGATCTACTGCTCGAGGGAAGTTTTTTTTTGATACACCAAAACCTACCACCAACGCTTCGGCCCCATTTGAACAAACGAGCTTTACGGGCTTTTTTATAAAATGTTGTCCTTCAGTAAAAAGCAAATCAATCTGTTTTTTACTTTTTAGGCGCGTGACCTCATTCTTGATTCTCGAAAACATTATTTTCTAAATCTGTATCTGCCATAAAACGAGTAGGGTCTATAACGATTTGGTTTATTTTATTTAAGGGAGCATCAAGCATTAAGGTGTAGGTTGGCCTAGCCCAAGCCCAGTCTTTTTCAACAATCCAATTTTCAACGCCATTTACTGGAGGCTTCTCTCCAAACATCATTTGTAAAGGAACATAATGCATTACTTCCCACCCGTCGTTGTATACGACCATTAAGTCTATAGGCATTCCCATAGCGCCGATACGCTCAAGAACCACTTCTGTTTGGTCGCCTTTTTCAGACACGCTTTTTATAGCATAGTCAATGGTTCTTGTTGTGCGCACCCAATCGTTTAAATACCACTCTAACTGGATTCCAGAAACGTTTTCAGCAATTCGCTTAAAGTCATTGGGAGTAGGATGTGTAAAAGCGAAATGGAGATAAAATTTTTGAAGTGACTCAAGTAAAGCGTCAACTCCAATAATATATGCCAATTGACTCAAAAACACAGATCCTTTACTGTAGCTGCCCGTAGTGTACGCTCGATTGGTGTTAAAACGGTCTGCATGTGTGCTTAGGGGCTCTTCTAATCCGCTTTTTACAAGAGCACGATAACTATTATAAGAAGACTCGAAGGCATTAAGCCCCTTTATGCTTTGCTCTCCAACAGCATCTATAAAGGAAGTAAAACCTTCGTCCATCCAAGCGTATTTAGACTCGTTGAACGCCAACACGTGTTGGAACCAAGAATGCGCCAACTCATGTGAGGTTACGCCATACAAGCTTTCGTAACTCCTCTCTCCGGTTATTAAGGTACACATAGCGTATTCCATACCGCCATCACCGCCCTGCAAAACCGTATATTGCTTATATGGATATGGTCCCACAGCACGATTAAAAAACGACAATAGTTTTGCCGTATCGGGCTGAAGCTTTTTCCAATTTTCTATTATATCAGGATTGTTTTTGTAAAGAAAATGAAGGATTACGCCGCTTTTTGTTTCTAGGGTGTCATGAATATAATCAGGGTCTGCTGCCCAAGCAAAGTCATGCACCATTGGGGCATAAAAGTGCCAGGTTAGTGTTTTTCCTTTTGTTTTTGATGTTTTTTCGCCGTAGCCGTGCCCAATCTCCTCGGGGTTTTGCAAATAACCCGTTCCGCCAACAACATAACGCTTATCTAAAGTGATTTTCACATCAAAATTTCCCCAAACGCCATGAAACTCTCTTCCGATATAGGGATTTGCATGCCAGCCTTCGTGGTCGTATTCCGCGAGCTTTGGATACCATTGGGTCATGGAAAGCGCAATTCCCTCTTTGTTGTCACGCCCGCTCCTTCGAATTTGTTTAGGCACTTGTCCCTCAAAATCCATTGAAAGTGTGGTGCTGGCTCCTGGCGCTAAAGGGCTTGCCAAAGGCACAACCAAAAGCGTTTCCTCTTCTTTATATGTCAAAGCCACCCCGTCTTGCGAAAGTCGTGTAGTGTGCAAGTATCCGATCTCATCTGGGCTTAGACCACTAATTCGCGACCCCACCCTTCTGTCGGGGTCATCTATGGTTCTAGAGCGCACATCCATTTCGCTTCCTGGCTGAAAGGCGTTAAAAAATAAATGATAAAAGACTCGCTTTAGCGTATCTGGCGACTTGTTTGTGTATACTAATTCTTGTGTTCCTGAATAACGAAAGGTTTTTACGTTAATATCTACATTCATTGTGTAGTCGACGTGTTGTTGCCAGTAACCGGGTTGGGGTTGCGCATATGCAACAAAGCAAAAAAGGGAAAAAAGAAGTGTTTTCATAGATTATAAACTAAGTAAGGATTCTTTTGGTAACGACTCTAATAAACGCACCCCTTTTTCCGTATGCTGTAATCTTAGCAACGGATTGTGGGCATCGTGCTGCATAAAGAGTAAAAAATCATCATCAGCAGCACGGGTCAGAAAAGCACGTTTTTCTTTTAGTGTTTCTAATGGGCGAATATCATATCCCATTACATAGGGTAAAGGCAAGTGCCCAGCAGTTGGCAATAAGTCTGCGGCAAACACAACCGTTTTTCCTTTAAATGAAATATGTGGAATCATTTGTTTTTCCGTATGCCCATCCACAAATAAAATGCCAAACCCGAGCTCGCTTTTCTCCAGAAAGGGTTTAGAAGAAGGAGTAATAAATTTTAGTTGACCACTTTCTTCAATGGGCAACAAGTTTTCTTTTAAAAACGATGCTTTTTCTCTTGCGTTAGGCTGTGTTGCCCAAGTCCAATGTTCTTGGTTGCTCCAATACCTAGCGTTTGGAAAAGTTAATTCAACACTGCCGGTTGAATTTTTTCGAACAGCCCCTCCACAATGATCGAAATGAAGGTGGGTTAAAAACACATCGGTGATATCGGCACAAGAAAAACCAGCAGCGTGTATCGATTTTTCAAGAGAGTGGTCGCCCCACAACCCAAAGTGACTGAAAAACTTTTCATCCTGTTTATTGCCCATTCCAGTATCAATCAAAATAAGACGATCACCATCTTCGATAAGCAGAGAACGCGCAGCCAAATCAATACGATTTTTATCGTCCGCAGGGTTTGTTCTGTTCCACAGCACTTTTGGTACTACACCAAACATGGCGCCCCCGTCGAGTTTAAAATTTCCGGTCTCTATTGCGTGTAATTTCATTTTAAACGAATGTACAAAAGTTTTAACCGTCTATCTTTTTCTTAAGGGCAATGCCAAATTCAATCAAAGCAGTTGCTTCGGCTGGAGTAGCAGGACGCAAAAATTGCCTTACCACCAGCTCAGTCCCGTTGCACGAGATATGATAAAAACCATATGCCGTAAAGAAAGACACAAGGTCATTGGTAAAAAAGTTTCGAACAAGTTTTGGGTCGTAGCCGCGGACAAAAAAAGCATCAGAAAACGCTGGATGTTGGGGAAAATCTATATCGTGAAACCCCGCCAAATGCGATAGTTTTTCGAGTAATTGTTCTCGGTCAAAAGAAAAAACAGGGATGCGTGTATTTAAAACTACCCGAAGCAATGTCGTTTGGACACTTTCTTTTGCAATAAACACACCTTCGCTGTATTTAATATCAAAAAGGGACAATTGCTCGCACGGACTTGATAGTTGGTTTAAGACTCGTTCTACCGAAGTTGTTTCATACCCTAAAAAACTGCGCAGTTGTCGGGTTTGAACAGTTGGAGATTCTATAAAAGACCATTTTTTCTCTTGCGCGAGCGCTTGAAGCTGTTGTTGCCTTCGGGTTTTGCCTAGACTAAAAACACGAAGCCTTTGGACAGGGCGCAACGTTCGAACCGCAAAAGGATGACTCGAATCTGTTTCAAGAACATCTAATCCAATAATTTCAACAAGCCCCCCTTTGCGAACAAAGAGTTCTTCGTAGCTATGAAGGCTTTCTTGTACCGTATGGTCTACAAATGAACACAAAGTAAAATCCACCACCACTTTCTCTGTTTGCGGAACCATGTCTAGCTTGGCCTTTAATTTATAAAAGTTCAAGAAAGTGCAAAAGTGAATAACCCCTACATAATAACTTTGGGTTTCAGTTTCTTTATACATCAAAACATTGGGCTTAATCAGGTTGCGGGAAAACAACCAAAATGCCTTGTTGAGCAACACATGCACTAAAAAAGTAGCGACGAGTCCAATTAGTATTCCAGAAATCAAATCGGTTAGAAGGGTCGAAATAAGAGTAGTTAGAAAAATAAACAACTGCTCTTTGCCAATACGGTACATGCGCACAAAAATAGCAGGTGCAGTCAGCTTATAACCGGTATAAACTAAAATAGCAGCTAATGAGGTAAATGGAATACGACCTAATTGATCCTGAAAAACAATTACAAACAACAAAAGAAACAGGGCGTGGAAAAAATTAGAGGAACGATTAGTCGCTTGATTGTTTACATTAACGGAACTCCTGGAAATTACTGTACCCACATTCATGCCCCCCAAAAAGCCACTAACAATAGTTGCCAACCCAAGAGCCCTCATGTCTTTATTAATGTTTGCCCTTCTTTTTTCAGGATCTAGTTTATCTACGGCCTTGATGCTCAAAAGGGACTCGATACTTGAAACGAGTGTGATGGAAATCACAAACCCCCAAAAAATAGGCTCCGTCCACTTTGTAAAGTTTGGCGAAGGCACAGTTGTCAACATATCGTTAGGCAACGAAATAAGCAGCTTTTTGCTTATAGGATTCTCCCCGCCGACAATTCCGAAATACGCATCAAAACCAAGCGCCAAAAGAACAACCCACATTGGAGCAGGAATAAGCCGAAAAAAACGATTGGTAATGCTGCTGTAGAATAGCATGATAAGCAAACTAATAAGACCAACACCTACTGCATAAAGCTGTCCGTTAGGAGCCCATTGTAACGACTTCACAAGATCGGGAACACCTGTTATAAGTTCCAAAACGGTTCCTTTGGTTTTCATATCGCCAAGCATTACATAAAACTGCTTTACCAGCAACGTTACGCCAATTGCAGAAAGCATTCCCTGTATAGTGGTTGCAGGAAAAAAATCGCTTAGCGCACCAAATCGCAAAAACCCAAAAAGAAGCATTAGCATACCAGAAAGAATAACAGCAGACAAGGCATATAAATAGCCCGCATACATATCGCCATCACCCAATACTGAAACAGCGCTGAGCAGCACTACCACCAACCCATAGCCAGGCCCTGTTATGGTTACGTATGACCCCCCAAAAACAGCCACCACTACGCCCCCAACAACAGCAGTTATGACCCCTGCGACCATAGGAAACCCAGAAGCTACCGCCAAGCCAAGCGCCAAAGGCAATGCAATTAACGAGACGACAAAACCTGCAAAAAGATTGCTGCGAATTCCAGAAAAAAAAGAAGGCCTTGCCATCAGCGAACAATTAACACATCGGTGGGTAAATCGGACAAAATATATTCAAGATCATGGGGAAAAATTCTATCCCAAAGGGAGTTGGCTTGAGGGGCGTTCATTACCAAAAGATCGGCACGTTTCACACGAGCAAAATGCCCAATAGAATAGCCCCGTTTTCCAAAAATAGGTTGAATGTCGTGCTGAATTGCAGCAGACATTTGTTTGGGGACTTGGGTTAAAATCCGTTCCACACGAGATTTTTCACGCAACCTAATGCGCTCTTTGACAATGGTCGACTTTCGCAAACTTCTATCGTCATCAACCTTAACTGCAACAGCGTCTTCGGAAATTTCTTCGACTATGGTTAGACGCGATGCACCCAGAGAAAACAAAACATAAAAGGCACGCAAAATGGCAGCTTCAGTTTTTTTGTCTTCCAATCCGTTAACAACTGCGTGGGAACAAGGAATCCTTTCTATAGAAGGCTTAATAAGCAGTAGCACATCGCAAGGACATTTTCGAGTAAGTTTTCGCGCAATGGAACCGATATAGTATTTAAGCAAGCCTTCGCGTTGTAAAGCCCCTAAAATCAGAAGATCTGCATTTTCTGAAACACATGCGTTGAGCAAGACTTCTGCTGGATGCCCAACCCTCCAAAGCACAGTATGTGAAGGAAGCGTTTGAGGAAAATCACGAATGATTTTTTGTAGATTTTCTTCTTTTTCAGCAGACTTTTCACCCACATGAACCATTACAAGTGTAGCCTCAAAAAGGGCGCTCATTCGAAGCGCTTCAAAAACATTGGCTTTTAAATTTGGCGAAAACGCAATTCCAATGACAACTGTGCTGTATTCCTTTTTGTGCATACGCTAAAATATAGGAAAAAGTTGGTTTTATACAACAAGAATTACACAACGCCTAATTGCTGTCCAACAGCAATAAAGGCTTCTACAGCAGTATTTATGTGTTCTTTGGTATGATCCGCAGACAACTGAACGCGAATTCTTGCCTGGTCTTGCGGAACAACAGGATACGAAAAACCTACCGCGTAAACATTCTTTTCTAGTAGCAGTTCTGCAAATTGCTGTGCCAACATTGCATCGTACACCATGATTGCACAAATGGCAGACTCTGAAGGCTTTAACTCAAAACCCGCAGCAATCATTTTTTCTTTGAAATAGAGCGTGTTTTTATGTAATTGTTGACAACGTTGGTTCGCCCCTTCCATCAAATCGAAATAAGCAATACCCGCAGCAGCGATAGCAGGAGGAAGTGAATTAGAAAACAGATATGGACGAGAACGCTGTCGCAACATATCAATAACGTCTTTTTTGCCAGTCGTAAAGCCGCCGATGGCTCCGCCAAAAGCCTTACCTAAAGTACCCGTAATGATGTCAACTTCGCCTCGTAGATCGAAATGCTCTGTTATTCCTCGCCCTGTTTTGCCAACGACTCCGGCCGAGTGACACTCATCAACCATGATCAGAGCGTTGTATTTTTTTGCTAGTGAAACAATTCGATCTAATGGAGCTAAATGACCATCCATAGAAAAAACGCCATCGGTAACGATTAACCGAAAACGCTGTTCTTGGGCAGCCTTAAGCTGTTTCTCCAAATCTTCCATATCAGCTGTTTTATAGCGATACCGTTTGGCTTTGCATAAACGCACCCCGTCAATAATGGAGGCGTGATTAAGAGCGTCTGAAATAACAGCGTCCTCTGCCGAAAGCAAAGGCTCAAAAACGCCGCCATTGGCATCAAAACAAGCGGCATAAAGAATACTGTCTTCAGCACCAAAAAAAGCCGCAATTTTTTCTTCAAGGGTTTTATGCAAATCTGTAGTTCCACAAATAAAACGAACAGAGGACATTCCAAACCCGTGCGTATCTAGCCCTTTTTTTGCAGCCTCGATGAGCTGTGGGTGGTTTGACAAACCCAAATAATTGTTCGAACAAAAATTTAACACCCAACGACCATCACTTAGCATAATTTCTGCGCCTTGAGGACTAGCAATGAAACGCTCGTTTTTATAGAGCCCCTTTTGCATTAGCTCTTGCAGCTCGTTTTTTATATATGTGTAAAAAGAAGCGTTCATATTATTCCCAATTTAAAATTACTTTTCCACAATCTCCTTGCTCCATTATATCAAAACCAGCTTGGAAATCATCAATGCTAAAGCGGTGTGTAATGATTGGAGAGATATCTAGCCCTGAAAGCAGCATTTGCTCCATTTGATACCAAGTCTCAAACATTTCTCTACCATAAATTCCTTTTAGGGTTAGCCCACTAAAAATAATTTTATTCCAATCTATCGATGCGTTTTGTGGCAGGATACCCAACAGCGAAATTTTACCAGAGCTATACATATTTCGCACCAAATCGTTTAAGGCAATGGGCGATCCAGAGCATTCTAGCCCAACATCAAACCCTGATATTTTTAATGTTTTCATGACGTTTTCTAACGATTGCTTTTGTGGGTTTATAACTTTAGTTGCCCCCATTTTTTTAGCGAGATCAGCTCTAAAGGCGTTTATCTCAGTGACAACAATATTTCGCGCTCCAGCAAAACGCGCCACCTGCACCGCCATACTTCCAATCAGCCCCGCCCCAGTAATCAAGACATCTTCCCCAATTAGCGGAAACGACAATGCCGTATGCGTAGCATTGCCTAATGGATCCATGACAGCAACGATTTCATCGGGAATAGCTGCGTTAATTTTCATTACGTTTTCGGCAGGAATTTTCACATATTCTGCAAAAGAGCCGTTGGTGTCCACGCCAATCCCAATCGTCTTTTCGCACACATGTTTACGCCCTCGCCTACAATTTCGGCAGCGACCACAGGCGATGTGCCCTTCGCCCGTAACGCGATCACCCTCCTTAAGTCCTGCCACTTCACTTCCTAAGGCAGCAATATGCCCCACATATTCATGTCCGATTATTTGATTGAGTTTTATGCGTGATTTTGCCCAGTTGTCCCATAGGTAAATATGCAAGTCGGTACCACAAATAGCCGATTTAGAAACCTTAATCAAAACGTCATTTGGTCCAAGACGCGGCTTAGGAACGTCTTCGAGCCAAAGCCCTTTTTTTGCGTATTTCTTTATAAGCGCCTTCATTTTTTAAGGATTTGACACCCGAATGTACAAATTTAGAGAATATGATGGCGGTTATTCAAAAAAATAAAATGGAGTAGCGCTGTACGCCCAACGCGCGAAAGTTTTTATATATTTGAAATTATTACCTACTTATGAAGCTTTTTATATTCTTTTGTGTACTTTTTGCGGTGTATCATGACTACATTTTCGTTGGTAAAATATTATTACGCTGGTTGTTTGATTATGAAGAAGAAGATAAGACGGTATTTATAGACCGTTCTAAACACAGCCATACACACTTCCATGCGCATACATCCGAAAAATCAAAAGAGATTAAAGCGTTGGAAGACTATATAGAGGAAGGTTATGAAAATGAATAAAGCGCCACGTTAAAGACCGTAAATAGAACTAGTCGTTAAGTTTAAGCACTGCCATAAATGCTTGTTGCGGAATTTCAACATTACCAATTTGGCGCATTTTCTTTTTCCCTTTTTTCTGACGCTCTAAGAGCTTACGCTTTCGGGTAATGTCTCCTCCATAACATTTGGCCGTAACGTCTTTTCGTACAGCCTTTACCGTTTCTCGGGCAATAATTTTTGCGCCAATTGCCGCCTGTATTGGAATGTCAAACTGCTGACGCGGAATCATTTTTTGGAGTTTTTCACAGATTTTCTTCCCCAATCCATAAGCATTTTCGGTATGTACCAATGCAGAAAGGGCATCTACAACATTTCCATTTAGAAGCACATCTACACGCACTAATTTCGATTGGCGAAGCCCTATTGGAGAATAGTCAAAGGAAGCATACCCTTTCGAAACAGACTTTAACCGGTCATAAAAGTCAAAAACAATCTCTGCTAGTGGCAAATCAAAACAGAGTTCAACGCGTTCGGGGGTTAGGTAAGTTTGATTGGTGATTATGCCTCGCTTTTCAATACACAAGCTCATCACATTTCCCACAAAATCAGATTTGGTAATAATCGTTGCCTTAATAAATGGCTCCTCTACACGATCAAGCACTGAGGGGTCGGGTAGGTCCGAGGGGTTGTTTACAACAATAACTTCGGTTGGATTTTTTCTGCTGTAAGCATGATAGGACACGTTGGGCACCGTAGTAATCACTGTCATGTCAAACTCTCGCTCCAATCGCTCTTGAATAATTTCAAGATGCAACATTCCTAAAAACCCACAACGAAAACCAAAGCCAAGAGCCGCAGAACTTTCAGGTGCAAAAACAAGGGAGGCATCATTGAGCTGAAGCTTTTCCATAGAAGCCCTAAGCTCTTCGTATTCTTCCGTATCAACAGGGTAGATTCCTGCAAAAACCATGGGTTTTACTTCTTCAAAGCCATCAATGGCGCTATCGGTGGGTTGTATTACAGAGGTAATGGTGTCGCCTACTTTTACCTCTTTCGCCTCTTTAACTCCCGTAATGAGATAACCCACATCACCGGCAAGCATTTGTTTGCGCGGCTCTTGTTTGAGTTTAAGGACTCCAATTTCATCGGCATAATAATTTTTTTGCGTTGCCATAAAACGCACCTGCTCTCCTTTGTTGAGTTTTCCATTAAGAATACGGAAATAGGTTTCTACTCCTCGAAAAGGGTTATAAACAGAGTCAAAAATAAGGGCTTGCAAGGGCGCCTCAATATCGCCTTTAGGCGCAGGGATACGCTCCACGATAGCACGCAAAACATCTTCAATCCCTAAGCCTGTTTTGGCAGAGGCTTGGATAACCTCATCGGCATCGCAGCCCAATAAATCCACAATGTCGTCGGTAACTTCTTCGGGGTTTGCAGAGGGCAAATCTACTTTATTCAAAACAGGAATAATTTCCAAGTCGTTTTCAAGAGCCAAATACAAATTTGAAATGGTTTGGGCCTGTATGCTTTGGGCGGCATCTACAACCAAAAGAGCTCCTTCGCAAGCAGCTATAGACCGCGACACTTCGTAGGAAAAATCTACGTGGCCGGGCGTGTCAATTAAATTAAACACATAGGTTTCGCCGTCTAGGGTGTAGTTCATTTGAATGGCATGCGACTTTATTGTAATCCCGCGCTCTCGCTCCAAGTCCATATTGTCTAGCAACTGGTCTTGTTTTTCTCTTTCAGTAACAGCACCAGTTGCATCGAGCAACCTGTCGGCAAGGGTGCTTTTACCGTGGTCGATGTGTGCAATAATGCAGAAATTACGAATGTGTTTCATGTTGCGCTATAAAACCCTAGCGCACAAAGATACACCATGCAGGTATAGAGGCGACGCCAGTAGCAATAAAAAAAGTAATTTTGAAAAAAAGTAAATCATGGTGAACCTACGCCTAATACTACAGATATTTTTAGCTGGAACCTTTTTGTTTTCAGCATATACTAAAGCCATCGCGCCAGGCTTTTTTGAAGTATTGCTCGAACAACAAGGCATTGTTCCCAACCGGATGTATGGCGCATGGGCAACAAGAGCTATTATTGCCCTTGAAATTTGGCTAGGCCTTGGCCTATTGTTTTATGTTTATACACGCGCGCTGCTTAGCATTAGCTTTTGGCTTCTTGTTGCGTTCTCGGCACATTTGTGCTACCTCATTATTATTGGGGAAACAGGAAACTGTGGTTGTTTTGGCGAAATGATTAGCATGTCTCCTGCAGCCTCTCTAGCGAAAAATATGGTTTTATTAGCCATAAATGGGTTTTTACTACGCTACAAATACAAAGGCAATAAAAAAGCGGGATGGATTTGGGCATTGCTTCCTGCGATGTTTGCTGCTGCGGTTTTTGTGTGGCCCATACAAACCGAACCTGACGGAGTTGTGGCGAAATTTCCTGCATTTGAACAAGCGTCCGGAGGCGACATTACTACAGGGGAATATCTCGTAGCGATTCTTAATCTAGGGTGCGAGCATTGCCAAGAAGCGGCACACGGATTGGCACAGCTCCAGCGCAATGGCCTGGAGATACCACAAGTGGTTGCCTTGTTTTTTGAGGAAGGTGACACCACCCCTGCGCAGTTTAATGCGTTAACAGACTCAGACTTTCCATATCAAATGATCGATGTAAACACGTTTTTTGACCTTATCGGGAGTGCACCTTCGCGCATTTATTGGATTAAAAACGGCGAAGTTGTCCAATTTTGGGATGACAAGATCTTAGAGGGAATAAAAACTACCTTTGCACCCTGATGGTAAAAATCGGTGACATAGCACTTGGCGATTTTCCGTTGTTGTTGGCACCTATGGAGGACGTTAGCGACCCGCCTTTTCGCGCCCTATGTAAAGAGCAAGGCGCCGATGTGGTTTACACCGAATTTATTTCCAGCGAAGGGCTTATTCGTGATGCTGCAAAAAGCGTGATGAAGCTTGACATTTATGAAGCAGAACGGCCCGTAGGAATTCAGATTTTCGGCGCGAATTTAGACTCTATGTTGCAGTCAGTGGATATAGTAGAAAAAACCAACCCGGACATTATAGACATCAATTTTGGTTGTCCAGTAAAAAAAGTAGTTTCCAAAGGGGCTGGAGCTGGGATTTTAAAAGACATTCCGCTGATGGTTTCGTTAACCGCCGAAATGGTAAAACGCACGCAGCTACCCATAACGGTAAAAACCCGCTTGGGTTGGGATCATGACAGCATTAAAATTGTTGAGGTTGCCGAACGACTGCAAGATGTTGGCGCCAAAGCCATTTCGATACACGGTAGAACTAGGGCGCAGATGTATAAAGGAGCCGCCGATTGGACGCATATTGCAGAAGTCAAAAACAACCCGCGGATGCATATTCCTGTGTTTGGCAACGGCGATGTAGACGCGCCTGAACGCGCTGTGGAAATGCGCGACCAATACGGTTTAGACGGCGCGATGATAGGCAGGGCAAGTATTGGAAACCCCTGGTTTTTCAATGAAGTAAAGCACTATTTTAAGTACGGGACCCATGCTTCACCGCCAAGTCTTGCGGAGCGGGCAGCTATGGCACGACGCCACTTGGAAATGGCGATTGATTGGAAAGGCGAAAAACTCGGTGTTTTTGAAACCCGCCGTCACTACACCAACTATTTTAAAGGAATTCCTGATTTTAAGCCTCACCGTCAACGCCTCGTTACCGAAGACGACCCAGCAGATGTGTTTGCTGTTTTGGATGAGATTGAAGCGCTTTTTGGGGCTACGGTCTAGTTAATACACCTTTCACCACCCCCGAAGTCAGCCACGCGACAAGTACACTAAGTCCTCCCACAACAGGAAGCACAGTCCATAGCGATGACCATTCTAATGCTACGGGGTAAGGTAAATACGACCCGGGAATTTGCACCAAGGCATATGTTTTTTGTACCCACACAAAAAGCAGCGCCAGCAATAGGCCAATGCCCCCGCCCACAAACGAAAGGAACAACCCTTGCACAAAAAACACAGCGCGTAACGCAGCCCGTGGCGCACCTAATTGGTGTAGTGTTTTGACGTTCTCTCTTTTTTCCAACACTGTCATGATGATAGCCCCAACGACATTAAACAACGCAATAAGCACCACTAAGGAAAGAATGGCAATTACGGCAATGCGTTCGGTTTGCAACATTTTATACAAGGCAGGGTTCCGCCCCGTTTTGGTCAATACGCGATAATTGCTGCCGAGTTGTTGCCGCAAAGTGTTTTGCACAGAGACATCGTCAGCTTCAGGCTGCAGTTTTACATATAATGCTGAAGCTTGGTGCATAGGAACACGCAGTACATTTTGCACCATGGAAAGAGGAGCAAAAGCGGTAGTTTCATCTAGGGACTCACCTAACTGAAAGATACCCCGCACCAAAGCTGTTTGTGCCCGAAAAGGGTATTGGTTAAGCACGCTTTTGCTTTGTTGGTTTGGAAACAGGAGGGTTACGCCTTCGGGGTGATCGTAAGCAGCCCCATCAAGTTGCGACAATACTCCTATACCCAAAACGAGGTCATTTGCACCAGGGTCAACCCATTCGCCAACCATGGTTTCGCCAGCAACCACTTCTCGAAATAAACTGTCTACTCCAATGATGTTAGCAAAAGCGGTTCGGCCCTCAAAACGCAACATCATTTCCTGGGAAAGCGTAGCGGAAACAAGAGCTATTTCGGGGGAGGTTTTTAGAACAACAAGCGCCGTATCTTTTGTGCTTAAATAAGGAGTTTTTGCAGGTTCAATGTAAATGTCAGGGTCAAAAGCGTGGGTAAATTCCAACCCAAATTCACGTAATCCACCAAATACCGAAAGCACAATAAAAAAGGCAAAAACAGCTATACCCACCACAAAAGCTGCAAATCGGCTAATGAGTGTTACCGCCACTTTTTTTCGTAGCCCAAAGGTATAGCGTAACGCAAGTAAGCGGATTAAGCGCATCTTATGGTTTCAAAGGATCGTTTTTGCGGGTAAGCGAAGCTTCAATCGCATCGATATATTCTAGCGAGTCGTCTAAATAAAAAGCTAAGTCTGGGACTTTGCGCAAGTCGTTGCGAAGTTGTTTCGCCAAATCATGTTTAAGCACATTTTTGTTAGTCTTAATCCCCTCTAGCACTTCTTTGGCTTTGTTGTGTGGAAAAATAGACAGATAAACTTTAGCCAAACTCAAGTCAACTGTAATGCTCACTTTTGAGACAGAAAGGATAAGGTTTTTAACGCCTTGTGCTCGAATAGCACCTTGCAAAAGCCCAGTAATTTCTTGCTGCAAAAGTATATTGATTTTTTTCTGTCGTTGTGTTTCCATGCATCAAAAGTACTAATAACACAGGCAAACCTGTATTTTTACGTATGGATTTTCCCATTCGAAAGATTGTACACATTGACATGGACGCATTTTTTGCTTCTGTAGAGCAGTTAGACAATCCAGCTCTTCGGGGCAAGCCCATTGCCGTGGGAGGCGGTTCTGAACGAGGAGTAGTGGCAGCAGCAAGCTATGAGGCCCGCCCCTTTGGAGTGCGCAGCGCCATGTCGGGAAGACAAGCTAAAAAACTATGTCCCGAGCTGATTTTTGTTCAGTCAAATGGGGAACGCTACAGAGAAGTTTCCCAACAAATTCGTGATATTTTTTATACATATACAGATTTGGTAGAGCCACTATCGTTAGACGAAGCCTATCTTGACGTAACTCAAAACAAAAAAGGGATGGTGTCTGCAACCCAAATTGCTACAGAAATTCGCGAACAAATCTACACCAAAACCCAACTCACCGCTTCGGCAGGAATTTCTATCAATAAATTTCTGGCAAAAGTTGCCAGCGATTACAACAAGCCCAACGGCCAAAAAACCATTCCACCAGAGGAGGTATTGTCGTTTTTAGAGGCATTGGATATTCGTAAGTTTCATGGAATAGGAAAAGTAACGTCAGATAAAATGTATCGGATGGGGATATACACTGGGGGAGATTTAAAAAAACGCTCCATAGAGGAACTTAACGAAAAATTTGGCAAATCAGGGCGTTACTATTATCATGTGGTTCGGGGGGTTCACACGAGTGAAGTTAAGCCTACACGCATCCCTAAATCAGTAGGCGCAGAGCGTACGTTTTCTAAAAATTTGTCAAGTGAAGTATATATGGAAGAACGCCTTTCCGAAATTGTAGCCGCTCTTCAAAAAAGGATGGGCAAAAAAAAAGTTGCCGGAAAAACGATAACATTGAAAATTAAATATTCGGATTTCATTATTCAAACGCGGAGTAAAACGTTGCCGCTTTATATTTCTGACGCAAGCCTAATATTAGAGGAAGCTAGAAAACTACTATATCAGGAAAAACTCCAAGACTCTGTACGCCTGTTGGGCGTTTCTCTTTCTAACTTCAAAAACGAGAAGCAACAAAAACCAATAGAGGAACAGTTACAATTTCGGTTCTAGACGGTAGAAACGCGCAAGGTATTAACCATACCATGCTCAGCCACAGGCATTGCCACAAGGTTTATAAGCGAGTCACCTGCTACAACATAGCCTTTGTCTTTGGCAATTTGATTTACCTCTTTAACAGTATCATCAGTTGATCCATCCCCTTCATACAAAGACCCCTTCACGCCCCATATCAAGTTAAGCTGTGCAAGAATGCGCTTGTTGGAAGTAAACACTAAAATTGCTGCTTTGGGTCGCCATGCCGAAATTTGATATGCGGTATAACCACTATTGGTAAGCGTACAAATCGCTTTGGCTTCAATTTCGTTAGCCATGGTTGCTGCATGGTAACAAACAGATTTTGTAATAAACCGGTCGTTTTTGTTTTTAGGCGCCCCCAAGGGCACTTGAAGATGGGGATGATTCTCAACGCTAACAATAATTTTCCGCACGGTTTGAATCACTTCTACGGGATATTTTCCAACAGAGGTTTCGCCAGAAAGCATCACTGCGTCTGCACCGTCCATAACAGAGTTTGCCACGTCGTTTACCTCTGCTCTTGTGGGGGTTAAACCTTCAATCATAGATTCCATCATTTGTGTTGCCACAATTACAGGAATGCGTGCTAATTTAGCGCGTTGTACTAATGTTTTTTGCATTAAAGGAACTTCTTCGGCGGGAACTTCAACCCCTAAATCGCCACGAGCAACCATCAATCCATCACTTGCCGAAACAATTTCGTCTAAGTTTGCCAGTGCTTCAGGTTTTTCAATTTTAGAAATAATGGGAATGTCGTACTCACCATGCTTCTTGATTAGCTTGCGTAAATCTTCAACGTCTTGTTTGTGGCGAACAAAAGAAAGAGCAATCCAATCGACATTATGAGCTATGGCGAAAATGGCATCCTTGATGTCTTTTTTTGTCAGCGCAGGTAGAGAAATGTTGGTGTTGGGAAGATTTACTCCTTTTTTTGATTTTAGTACGCCCCCTTGGATCACGCGTGCTGTAACCCGCGACTTTTTGTCTGTTTCTAGAATTTCAAAAATGAGCTTGCCGTCATCCAATAAAATGCGCTCGCCAGGGCTTACGTCTTGCGGAAACTGAGCATAATTCATATAAATCGCATCAGCAGTACCTTCTTCGACTTTTTTCGTTGTAAAACAAACTTCTTGCCCTTCACGGACTAGGGTGTCGGGCGCCATATTGCCCACACGAAGCTTAGGGCCTTGTAAGTCGGCCAAGATAGCTACGTGAAACCCCAGCTCAATATTAAGCGCTCTAATTATATCAATACGTTCTTGAACATCTTCATAATCGGCATGGGAGAAGTTAATTCGAAACACATTAACCCCGCTAAGCATCATTTCTCGAATAGTTTCTTTTGTAGAAGATGCAGGCCCAAGGGTAGCAACGATTTTAGTTTTTTTAATTTTATGCATATTAAAAGGTCAATTGTTTTTTAATGGTGTTAAGCGTTTTTGGAAGACGGTAGCATGAAATAACCCGGCCAAGTGCACTAACTTTTTTAATAACGGCATTAGTTAATCCATTAACACAAACGAGTATATCGGGGCGGTCTAACTCAGGGAACAGGTAAATTTGCTGTTCGGTTTGTGCAAAAAGGGTATTCGTTGCAGAATTTTGAGTTCCTGTAGAGTGATTTTCAACAACACGCCACGATTGTTGCATTACGGCACAGTCATATTCATAAACGGCAAACCCCTGACTCGAAGGCGGTGTGGTAATATCTTCTTCGCTTCTTTGTAGCGAAAGCCCAAGAAGCCTATTAAGCCTAAAAACAAACATGTAGCTAGGCAAAACGGTGTGCACACAGAGTACGTCTTGGTCGTGTGCTTCTTGCTCCAAGCTAAGTTTGTGAGTTAACATAATTATTGATGTCGCTAAGATACGTTACAAAACACAATATAACATTCGTATTTTGAGGGATATTAACTATTTAATGCCGGGTTGTAATAGACTTGATTTGGTGTTGAAATTGAAAAAAGGCACGCTTTGAAACTTTTTCTACGGCTTTTTTCTTATTTGTGGCTCGTGCCGAAGCCACAATCTTATTGTTAATCCAAAGCTTGGCTTTGTAGTGGCTTATGTCTTCTGCACTATCATCTTTTGTAACTTCATAGCGATACTGCTTTCTGTTTTTCTGGAACCAATCTACCAATAGGCTTTTATAGCTGAGGACTATGTTTTGAAGTTTTGTTAAGTCGACATAGGGATCAATCATACACGAGTGCACAAATTGAGAGCATGCTTGAAAACCACTGTCTAAATAAACGGCGCCAACTAATGCTTCAAAAAGATTTCCATGCACGTCTGCACCATAGTTTTTTGCAGGCACATTTGAAGAAAGGTGGTTGATAAGCCCAAGGTGTTCTCCTATTTGGTTCAGAAAGGCACGCCGAACAATTTTGGACCGCATAAGCGTTAGGGAACCCTCATTGTTTTCGGGCAGTTTTTGAAATAAATGCGTTGCAACAATAGTATTTAACACCGCGTCACCCAAAAACTCTAGCCGTTCGTAGTTTATTTTTTTACCCATCATATCGGTTTCTTCCATAGAAGTATGTGTAAAAACGCGACGAAACAACGAGATGTCTTTAGGAGAAAATCCGAGGAGATTTTTCACGACATTGAATAACGGATCTTGCTTAATGGTGCTCCCTTTGCGCAAAAACCGATGAAGTCGCATATCAATCCATTTTGGCAAACAACACACAGGCGTTATGTCCGCCGAACCCAAAGGTATTGCTCATTGCCATGGAAACCTCTCTTTTTTGAGCAGTATTGAACGTAAAGTTAATAGATGGGTCTATATTTTCATCAGGAGTTTTGTGGTTTATGGTTGGCGGCACAATACCATGCTTTATACTCAAAATCGAAGCTATGGCTTCAACAGCCCCAGCAGCTCCCAAAAGGTGTCCCGTCATGGACTTTGTTGAATTGATATTCATGGTATATAGATGATCGCCAAAAACCTCTTTAAGTGCCTTAGTCTCTGCCACATCGCCAAGAGGCGTTGAGGTTCCGTGCATATTCACCACATCGATATCAGTTATTGAAACACCAGCATCAGCCAAACAGTTTTCCATAACACTGGTTGCGCCTAACCCATCTGGGTGCGGCGCTGTAATGTGGTAAGCATCTGCAGAAAGGCCTCCACCAGTAACTTCAGCATAAATTGTAGCTCCTCTTGCTTGAGCATGCTCAAGGCTTTCTAAGATAAGCGCACCGCTACCTTCGCCCATTACAAACCCGTCTCTATCCTTATCAAAAGGTCTAGAAGCCGTAGCAGGGTCATCATTTCGTGTAGACAAAGCATGCAACGCATTAAACCCTCCAATACTTGCTTTAGTTACTCCCGCTTCAGAGCCACCAGTTACCATAACATCGGCATAGCCCAAACGGATATAGTTGAGCGCGTCAATAATAGCATTAGCTGAAGAAGCACAGGCTGAAACGGTAGCAAAGTTCGGACCTCTAAAGCCGTATTTGATGGAAATCATTCCGGGGGCAATGTCGGCAATCATTTTAGGGATAAAGAAGGGATTAAATCGAGGGGTGCCATCGCCACTCGCAAAATTTAACACCTCTTCTTGGAAGGTTTGTAAACCTCCAATTCCTGAACCCCAAATAACACCAACCTTGGCTTTATCAATCGTGTCAAGATTTAGCTCGGCATCTTGAACAGCTTCATCGGCAGCTACTAGAGCATATTGCGTGAAACGGTCCATTTTGCGGACTTCTTTACGATCAAAAAAAGCGAGCGGGTCAAAATTTTTGACCTCGCACGCAAATTGAGTTTTGAATTTAGAAGCGTCGAAATAAGAAATAGGAGCAGCTCCACTGGTTCCACTTACGAGAGCATTCCAGAACGCTTCTCGATGGTTTCCAATAGGGGTTAGAGCTCCAATTCCTGTAACGACAACGCGCCGCCTAGACATGAAAAATGATTATTTGTTTCCCTCTATATACTGAATAGCTTGACCTACAGTAGCAATATTTTCTGCTTGGTCATCAGGAATTTGAATGTCAAATTCCTTTTTGAACTCCATAATTAGCTCGACGGTATCTAATGAGTCTGCGCCCAAATCGTTAGTAAAGCTAGCTTCAGCAACGACTTCATTTTCGTCGACACCTAGTTTATCTACTATAATAGCCTTTACACGTGATGCAATATCAGACATAATTTTGGTTTTTAAATTTGGGACAAAAATAGAAAAACTTTAATGCGCACGCATTTTATTTTGAAAATTTTACGTCTTACAAAAGTTAAACAAAAGCAATTTAAATGTGTAATTTTGCATAAAAGAAGGGCGTTTTGAACACAATAGTTGTTTTTGCCTCGGGTTCTGGCTCGAATGCGGAGAAGATAATTTCTTATTTTGAAAAGGTTTCTCATGTTGAGGTTTTAAAGGTCTATACAAACAATTCCAAGGCAGGAGTAATCGCCCGAGTTTCGTCGAAAGGTGTTCCCACAAGGGTTTTTGATCGAGAGACATATGAAAAAGAAGTCCTTGATGAGTTGAAAAAACTCAACCCTTCACTGGTGGTACTAGCGGGGTTTTTATGGAAAATACCACAAGGATATTTAAGCGCATTCCCCAGTAAAATTATAAATATACACCCCTCTTTATTGCCAAAATATGGGGGAAAAGGCATGTATGGCGGCCATGTTTTTGACGCCATTGTTGCTAATAAAGAGTCTGAGACCGGGATTACTATACACTATGTTAATGAGCATTATGATGAGGGCGCGATTATTTTTCAAGCAAAAACATCCCTTTCCACGTCTGATACGGCTGAAAGTGTTGCTGAAAAAACACATCGTCTTGAACACAAACATTTCGCAGCTGTAATTCACAAACTCCTCGAAAATCAATGAAGCATGTTCAGTTGTATACCGATGGTGCAGCAAGCGGAAACCCTGGCCCCGGGGGTTATGGTCTTATTTTGGAACTTCCCGGGACAACCTATAAAAAAGAGTGGTCTGAGGGATTTCAGCATACAACGAACAACCGAATGGAGCTTATGGCAGTAATTGTTGGGTTAGAGCTATTAAAAGAAGCACCGTTAACAGTTACAGTTTTTACCGACTCCAAATACGTTTGTGATGCAGTGGAAAAAAAATGGGTACTACGATGGGAAAGAGAAGGGTTTAAGAAGCAAAAAAATCAAGATTTATGGGAGCGCTTTCTTTTGATTTACAGAAAACATAAGGTGCAAATCAAATGGATTAAAGGGCATAATCAGCATCCGCAAAACGAACGCTGTGATGCCTTGGCAGTAGCCGCCTCTAAGCAACAACACAAAAAACAAGACAAGGGATATTTAGCAAGTTAGTTATGAAAAATAAATTATTAGTGGTTGGCACAATGGCGTTTGACGAAATAATAACGCCTACAGCCACATCTGGCAAAACATTAGGTGGAGCAGCAACCTATATTGGACTTGCGGCTTCATTTTCTGATGCAGATACTGGTGTTGTTTCTGTAGTAGGAGAAGATTTTCCTCAAAAGCATTTAGACCTACTTATTGACAAAGGAATTGACCTTAAAGGAGTAGAACAAGTAAAAGGAGGTAAAACATTTTATTGGAAAGGCAAATATCACGACGACATGAACAAGCGCGATACTCTTGATACGCAGTTAAATGTATTGGCCGACTTCAAGCCCAAAGTCCCAGAACATTTTCGAGATGCCTCTGTAGTGATGCTCGGCAATCTGGCCCCCTCAGTACAACAAGAAGTTTTAGACCAACTGCTTCCTGACTCAAATCGTGTAATTCTACTTGACACAATGAATTTTTGGATGGATGTAGCCCTCTCCGAGCTTTTAGAGGTCATAAAAAAAGTGGATATTATTACCATTAATGACGAAGAGGCCATGCAGTTAAGCGGCGAGAATAATTTAGTAAAAGCAGCAAAAGCCATTCATCAAATGGGCCCTGAATTTGTGATTATAAAAAAAGGAGAGCATGGCGCCTTGTTGTTTTATAAAGATCACCCGTTCTATGTGCCAGCCCTACCCCTAGAAAAAGTGGTAGATCCAACAGGAGCAGGCGATAGTTTTGCAGGGGGGCTATCGGGCTACTTGGCTGCTCAACAATGCGCTAGCCCCGAGAAAATAAAAGAAGGAATTTTGCGGGGGACAGCTGCAGCTTCTTTATGTGTTGGGACGCTAGGAACCGCGGGATTGGAACAATCAAACAAGGAAGATTTCTTAGCACAGCTCTACAAATTAGAACGATTGCGAACCATAGCATCAAAATGAGGAATACTAACGGATTTTTGGTTAATTTTGTACAATGAGTGATGCCATCAAGCACGAATGTGGAATAGCCCTTGTCAGGCTTCTCAAACCCCTAGACTATTACAAAGAAAAATACGGAAGTTCGTTTTATGGACTTCAAAAGATGTATTTAATGCTCGAAAAACAGCATAACCGTGGACAAGACGGCGCGGGATTTGCTAGCATTAAACTTGACATGGGCCCTGGCGAGCGCTTTATGAGCAGGGTGCGTTCTAATGAGCAACAGCCTATTAAAGACATTTTCGCAACGATTAACCAACGCATAAATGACGTTCAGCAATCGCTTAAAGAGCCAATCACATCTCCCAATGAGCTAAAAACCAAATTCCCTTATGTTGGGGAAGTTATGCTTGGGCACCTTAGGTATGGAACATTTGGGAACAATACTATTGAGAGTGTTCACCCATTTTTACGCCAAAACAATTGGATGCACCGTAACCTCATTGTCGCGGGAAATTTTAATCTAACCAATGTTAATGAGCTTTTTGACAACTTAGTAGAACTTGGGCAACACCCTAAAGAAAAGACAGACACAATAACGGTAATGGAAAAGATAGGACACTTTTTGGATGATTCTGTCTCAAGACTTTATAAATCGTTAAAGACAGAAGGGTTTGACAAAAAAGCCGCTTCTCCCGAAATCGCAAAGCGATTAAATATTGCAAAAATATTGCGAAAAGCCTCTAAAAATTGGGACGGAGGTTATGTAATTGGAGGGTTGCTTGGACATGGCGACGCCTTCGTGTTCCGAGATCCGGCGGGAATACGTCCAGCCTTTTATTATAAAGATGACGAGGTTGTGGTTGTCGCCTCTGAACGACCCGCCATTCAAACGGTTTTTAATGTACCTATAGAATCTGTAAAAGAAGTTCAGCCAGGTCAGGCAATTATTATTAAAAAATCTGGAGAGGTAATTAACGAAGAAATCAACCCCCCCACCGAACTACGGGCGTGTTCTTTTGAACGCATATATTTTTCGAGAGGCAACGATGCGGATATATACAAAGAGCGCAAAACCTTGGGACGCCTTTTGTTTTCTAAAGTCTATGCCTCAGTTAAGGGAGACTTAAAGAACACGGTGTTTTCATACATTCCAAATACCGCCGAAACCTCTTTTTATGGGCTTGTACAACGAGCACAAGACTTTATGTTGGAGGAGTCAGAAGCAGCTATTTTAAAGGAACCAACGCTAACGGCGGAACGCCTAAAAGAACTGTTGTCGCCAAGGCCACGAATTGAAAAAGTGACTATTAAAGATGTTAAGTTACGCACATTTATAACTGAAGATAGTAGTCGAGACGACCTTGTTGCTCACGTTTATGACATTACGTATGAGTCTGTTCAGCCCAATGACAATCTAGTCGTAGTTGACGATAGTATTGTTCGCGGCACAACACTCCAGAAAAGTATTTTAAGAATTTTGGACAGGCTTAGCCCCAAAAAAATAACGGTTGTTTCTAGCGCACCTCAAATTCGCTATCCTGATTGTTATGGAATAGATATGGCGCGCCTTGAAGACTTAATCGCTTTTCGGGCGATGCTTTCTTTGTTAGAAGATCAAGGCAAGAAAGGCCAATTAAAAGAGGTGTACGAGCGTGCCAAAGCGGACATGCATAAAGAAAAACACGAAATCGTAAATCATGTAAAACCGCTATATGATCAATTTACAGACGACCAGATTTCTCAAAAAATAGCCTCCATGCTGCGCACGTCGGAAATAAAAGCAGAAGTGGATGTAATTTTTCAATCGGTCGCTAACCTACATGAAGCCTGCCCTAATAATAAAGGAGACTGGTATTTTACAGGTAATTATCCAACGCCTGGCGGCAATAAAGTTGTAAATCGCGCTTACATCAATTTCTATGAAGGAAAAAAGGAGCGTGCATATTAAAATAAAAAAAAAGGAAAATTTTTTACTTTTTTCTTGGATATATAAAACTAGTTTGTATTTTAGCAAAGCCATAACATAAGTAGGTTAAGTTCATGGTAAGATTTGGGGCAAAAAAGGTGGATTCTTTCCACCTTTTTTATTTTACACAAAAAAAGAGGGCTAATAGCCCTCTTTTATGTTTTATAACTACTTGAAAATTAACGAGAAGCGTAGCGGTTACTCACTTCAGACCAGTTTACTACATTAAAGAAAGCGTCAATGTAATCGGGTCTGCGGTTCTGATAATTCAAGTAATATGCGTGTTCCCAAACGTCTAATCCTAGTATAGGTGTGCCGCCACAACCTACGGTTTTCATTAATGGATTATCTTGATTAGGAGTAGAACACACTTCTAAACTACCGTCTGCGTGTACACAAAGCCATGCCCAACCAGAGCCGAATTGTGTTGCCGCAGCATTCGAAAAAGCATCTTTAAACGCCTCAAATGAACCAAAAGCCGCAGTAATAGCGTTACTTAGTTCAGTAGACATTTCGCCAGCATCTGGCCCCATAACTTCCCAAAATAAGCAATGATTGTAATAGCCTCCGCCATTATTACGAACGGCAGCGTTGCTCATGTCTAAAGAAGTTAAAATATCTTTAATGCTTTTGCCCTCAAGTTCAGTATTCTCAATGGCAGCATTTAGTTTTGCAGTATAGCCACTATGGTGTTTTCCATAATGGATTTCCATAGTGCGTGTATCAATGTGTGGTTCCAATGCATTTGTTGCATATGGTAAAGAAGGTAGTTCAAAAGCCATTTTTTTCTATATTTAAGTTTTTACAAACTTAGGTATATTCTTATATTTAATAAAACAGCCACTAAATAGCCCATGTATAATTCTCAGCCTTCTCCATTTATTATTTTCAACGCTTCAGCTGGAGCAGGCAAAACACACACTCTTGTACGGTCTTTTCTATATAGGCTTTTAAGCAATCCATACCCAAGTCAACTAAAGCGTTTACTTGCCATTACCTTCACCAACAAAGCAGCTCAGGAAATGAAAACCCGCATTTTGACACAACTCGAAGGGTTTGCCAATAACGTTCAAGATAAGATGTTTGCCGAGCTTGAAGAATTATGCGACCTTCCTGCAGAAGATCTACAAAAGCGCTCTAAAAAAGCATATTTATTCATACTTCATCATTATGGGCATTTCAATGTTTCCACTATTGATAAACTAACCCATCAAATAATTCGAACTTTTGCAAGAGATTTTGGGATAAACCCCCGCTTTGATGTTGCCCTTGACAGCAAAGACTTTATGAAGGAGGTTGTTGATAGAATTCTTAGTAAAGCTGGAGAAGACAGCGCCTTGACAAAAACACTTGTAGATTATGTGCTTCAAAAGTCCGATGAATTAAAATCATGGGATGTTACCAAAGAGGTGAACAACATAGCACAAATGTTTGTCAATGAAAACCACATGCAATCGTTAGCCTTGCTTTCAGAAAAACCCATGAAAGCCTTTAAGGAGCTGGATAAAAAAATAGCAACACAGATTAAGACAATGACTGCAGGCATAAGCAATAAAGCGACTCCAATTTTAGCGTTTTTGTTAGAGGCAGGCATTGAAGACACTTTTTTCCCGCACCAAAGCTTACCAAAACTTTTGAGAGACTTGCAAAGCGAAAATTGGCCTAAAGCACCATTAAATAAAACCCTTCTAAAAAGTATCGAAACGAGATCTTTTTTAAAGGCTGAAGCAAAACAATACAACAAACAACTTACGGACATTTCGGACACCATCATCGCCTTATTACAATTGTATAACCAACAATGGAATAGAGTTGCATTACTGAAATTATTGCGTAGAAATATTGTCCCTCTTTCGTTAATGCAGCACATTGGCCTTGAGGTAAACGCTTTACAACAAGAAAGGAACACGCGCTTGTTGGGGTTTTTTAACAAACAGATTTCAGAAAACATTAAAGGTACACCCACACCGTTTATTTACGAACGCCTAGGAGTGAGGTTTCAGCACTTTTTTATTGATGAGTTTCAAGACACTTCTGAACTTCAATGGTCAAATCTACACCCCATGTTTTCAAATGCGATAGAAGACGATCAAAGCCACGGCTCTCTAGTTTTGGTAGGGGATGCAAAACAGTCCATTTATCGTTGGCGGGGAGGTAACCCAGAGCAGTTTATGAGGTTAGCAAATAAAGAAGTTCCTTTTTCTATTGCGCCCGTTGTAGCTGATTTGCCTATAAATTTTCGTAGTGCAGAAAACATTGTTTCTTTTAATAATAGTTTTTTCACCAAGGCGTCGTCGTTTTTGCCTTTAATAGCACAGCAACAACTATATGCTCAATCTTGTGATCAGAAGGCAAACAAAAAAGGGGGAGGTTATATTACAATATCCACTGTTAAGGGCTCAAAGAAAGAAGAGCAGATAGAAGCATATCAGAAAGCAGTAGTCTCAAGGGTAATTGATTGTGTGGAGCAAGGATATGCCCATAAAGACATATGTGTACTGGTGCGTAAAAACAAACAAGGGGAGCGTATTGCCAAGGCGCTTACTGAAGCTGGTATTTCAATTACCTCTACAGATTCTTTGCTGGTTGGCCAAAGCCCAGAAGTTCAGTTTTTGATGCATTTAGTGAAACTTCGCGCAGTGCCTAAAAGTCAACTTAGCCGCTATGCTGTTTTAGAGCGTTTTGCACTCCAGAAGGAAGACCCCTTTTCATGGACACAACAACAATTCACCCGTGCATTTTCAGAAGTTTTACTTGAACTGACAGACAAAAAGTTTGATTTTTTGAAATTCCAACGCCTTGGCCTATATGCTGCGCTTGAGTATGCCATTTGGTCATTTTCTCTCACAGAAATGCTCACAGCCCATATCCAAGCATTTTTGGATGAGGTCCTTAAGCTTGAGCAAAAGAAAGAAGCTACCACTACTCAACTTTTAGCGCACTGGGAACAAAACAAAGACACTTGGAAAGTACTTCCCCCCGAAGGCAGAAATGCCGTTCAAATCATGACACTTCATAAATCAAAAGGCCTTGCTTTCCCCGTAGTTATACTCCCTTTTTCTGATAGCGCATGGATGGATAGCAATACGGACTATGCATGGTTTCCCTTGCCCAAAGAGGACTTTGCCCCTTTTGAAGAAATGCTTATTCCCATATCTCCTAAACTGGAAACGTTAAGTGAAGCGGCTAAGGCTGTTTATCAAAACCGCTACGCACAAGCGATGATGGACACCCTAAACACGCTTTATGTAGGAATGACGCGCCCAATCGAGGAGTTGCACATTCTTACAACAAAAGGGAAAGAAGACAGCCCGCCAAAAAACCTCTCAGACGTTTTTGTTCAAGCCTTTCCGGAGCTTACTACAAGAACTATTGTTACAGGGGAACGTTGTGTGAGTAAAATAAAAACCCCATTGAAAGCGGCCATTACAACACCTTGGGCTTTTAATGAAAAAAACGCAAACAACACTATACCAAGGAAACAGATTGGTTCCGAAGATATAAAATACGGACTGCTATTTCATGAGATTATGGCGAATGTTGAAGTCCCTCAAGACACAGATTACGCTATTGCAATGTCCAATGCGAAAGAAGTTTTGAGCGAAAAAATGTATAATCAGCTTCATGAGCAAGTGAATTCCGTTGTACATCACGAAAGACTCTTTGCTTTTTTTGACCCTGCCAACAAAGTTTTTTGTGAGCGACCATTACTAACTGCTACTGGAGAAATCGTACGCCCAGATCGTTTTGTTTTAACTAAAGACAATGAAGCACTATTACTCGACTATAAAACAGGTAATTATGACGATAAACATGCCCGTCAAATAGAGGAATATGGAAACATACTACACAACAGTTCAATTGTCGTTAAACAAAAAGTGCTGATTTATGTAAAAAACCATTTAATTTTAAAAGAAGTTTAGTAAGTTTGCCTCTACTTTAAATCTTATTATTATGAAAAATTACCTACTTATTATAGTTGTGCTATTTGCCACTTCTTTAGAAGCTCTAGCACAAAACGAGAAAAATCCTTGGAAAATTACTGTTGGAACCAATGCTATCGAGGTTGATCCTGTAGGGTCTAGTAGCGTGGATACAGAAACACAAATCGCATCAAGCTTTTCGTATTTAGAAGTTTCCAGGTACATCGGATCTGGTTTTTCTGTTGACCTGGCAGGAACGTTCAATAATATTGACCGAACCTCAGGCGCAGAAGACCTTTATTACGGTATTGATTTAGGAACATCACTTTCAGCAAACCAAATCATAGATCTTGGAAAGTTTGAGCCAAGCTTGCGTTTTGGCGTAGGACTTTCGGGAGGTCTTAGTGGTTTTTCACCGAATAGCGACGATTTCTTTAATGTTTATGGGGGTCTTGGCCTAAACTATTGGTTCAATGATGCAGTTGCATTAACCCTTAAGTCAACAGTAAAATCTTACATTAAGGAATTTGACGAACTGATTTCTAATGGTGATGGCGGATTAGGTCATCTTCAGCACCTTGTGGGCTTGTCGTTTGCTTTTGGAGGAGATAACGATAAAGACAAAGATGGCGTTAGCGATAGCGATGATGCTTGCCCAGAAGTTGCAGGTCTTGAAAGTTTAAATGGTTGCCCTGATGACGACGGCGATGGAATTAGAAATAGTGACGACGACTGTCCGCTTACTGCAGGAGTAGCCGCATTTAACGGTTGCCCAGATGCTGACGGCGATGGAATTAAAGACTCAGATGATGCCTGCCCGAATGTGGCTGGAACAGCAGCGTTAAAGGGTTGTCCAGACTCTGACAGAGATGGTATTGCAGATTCCAAGGATGATTGTCCAAGAAAAGCTGGACCAGCATCAAATAACGGATGTCCTGAGGTTGTTAAGGACAATAACGACAGAGAAGCGGTTAGTACACCTGAGTATCCACTATCAATAATGGACGGGTTTACTATTTATTTTGACACAGACGAACACGATGTTGATTCGCTATATGAATTAAAGCGTGACCTGAAAACAGTTGTTAATGTCTTAATGTCACACGCAAACACCAATGTTAGCATTGAAGGACATACCGACAGTACAGGAACATCTTCATATAACAAAATGCTCTCTGAAAAACGAGCTAAATTCGTAAAAAAACATCTAGTTGATGCTGGAATTAACGCAAACCGTCTAAGCACAAAAGGGTTTGGTGAGGCTAAACCAAAAGCCAATAACTCAACTAAGGAAGGACGAGCGTCAAACCGAAGGGTTGAAGTAAAAGCGATAAACTAAAAAGGGTACTTTTTATAATTATAAACAAAAACGCGGTGTTATCACCGCGTTTTTTTTTAATTTTGTCGAAACTATATAGTTAATAACATGAAAAATAATTTATTTACCATATTAACCCTTGTTGTTTTTTCAACAAGCATTATGGCACAAAATGACGCTAATCCTTGGAAAATCACTCTTGGGACTAATGCTATTCAGCTTGACTCAGAAGGTGTAAGCGGAAAAGACACTGAAACACAAGTTTCTTCAAGCTTCTCATATTTAGAAGTTTCTCGATACATTGGTGGAGGTTTTTCTGTTGACTTAGCGGGGTCTTTCAATAATCTTTCCCGGTCTACAGGAACTGAAGACATTTACTACGGTTTAGATTTAGGGGCTTCCCTTTCAGCAAATCAAATCATTGATTTAGGTAAGTTTGAATCTACCCTTCGCGCAGGTGTTGGTTTTTCTGGAGGACTTAGTGGGATTTCTTCCGATAGTGAAGATTTTTTGAGCGTCTATGCAGGTGTTGGTTTAAACTATTGGCTTAGCGATGGCCTTGCAATTTCATTAAAAACTACACTAAAGTCTTATGTTAGCGAATTTGACACCTTACTTGATGATGGTGATGGAGGAATAGGTCATATTCAACACCTAGCTGGATTATCTATTGCTTTTGGCGATGGAGATATTGATAGAGACGGCGTAAAGGATAGCGTTGATGCGTGTCCAGATGTTGCAGGTCTTGAAAGTTTAAATGGCTGCCCGGACGATGATGGCGACGGAATTAGAAATGGTGACGACGACTGTCCGCTTACTGCTGGAGTAGCCGCACTGAATGGTTGTCCTGACGCTGATGGCGATGGGATTAAAGACTCAGAAGACGCTTGCCCTAACGTAGCAGGAGTAGCCGCATTGAACGGTTGTCCTGACGCTGATGGTGACGGCATTACCGATGCCGATGATGCGTGTCCAAATGCAGCAGGAGGCAAAGCAACCAATGGCTGTCCAGATGCTGACGGTGACGGAGTTGCTGATAAAGATGACAATTGTCCCGCTGTTCCAGGCCCTGCTTCTAACAACGGATGCCCAGAGTATCCACTATCAATGTTAGGAGATTATGACATCAATTTCGACTTGGAAAAGTACAATATTGATTCACAAGACGTACAACGCCTATCAACGGTTATTAAAATCTTATTGGCAAACACTGGAGCCAACATTAGCATTGAAGGGCATGCAGATAACACAGGAGAGGAGTCTTTTAACAACCCTCTTTCTAAAAATCGCGCAAGTTCAATCAAAAATTATTTGGTAAATGTTGGAATTGACGCAAACCGCCTAAGCACTAAAGCATTTGGTGAGGCTAAGCCAAAAGCAAGTAACAATACTGAAGAAGGGCGTGCAATCAACCGCCGCGTAGAGTTTAAAGTGGTAGACTAATTACGCTTAATAATTTATATTAAAAACGCGGTGAATTCACCGCGTTTTTTTATTTTAGGCTATGCCTAACTCTTTTCTTGCCGACGTAGTAGAGCAACTTGCCAGTCAAAACCCAAATTGGCAAGACCTGTGTTTTGTTTTTCCTAATAGGCGCGCAAAATTATTTCTTCAACGGGAACTTACACAAGCTCTCAAAGGGCCGCTTATTCTGCCTGAAATGATGAGTATTGACGATTTTATGGCGTCAATTAGCACCACAGTAACCGCTACCGAACTACAACAACAAAAGGCGTTGTATGAAAGTTATTGTGCGACAACTCAATCAGATTCCCCCGACACTTTTGAAGTGTTCCTAGGATGGTCTTCTACCTTGCTAAAAGACCTTAACACAATGGATCAATATCTTTTGGATAGAAAAGCCTTTTTTTCATACTTAACAGCGTTGCATAAAATCAGGGAGTGGGGCAAACCAGAGGATGGGATTATTAAGAATTTTGTGGCCTTTTGGCAGCAACTCCCCGACATGTATGAGGATTTTATCTCTAGATTAGAACATAAAGGACTTGCTACGCCAGGCATTAGCTACAGGACGGCAACACAACTTTTGGAAAATTATATCGAGCACAAAAAAACAACGCAATTTATTTTTTGCGGGTTTAACGCCTTAAGTCCTAGTGAAGAACAGATTATACTTGAGCTTTTGTCGCAGGATCGAGCTCAGCTTTTTTGGGACATTGATAAGCACATAATTGACAACCAATTTCATCAGGCAGGGGCATTTATAAGGGGGTATTCTGCACGTTGGAAACACTACAAGGGAAGTACATTTAACCAGGCGCATAACCTGTTTCAACAACCAAAGAAAGTTAGGGTTATTGAGGTTCAGCAACAATTAGGACAAGCCAAACAGTTGGGGGCATTAATTGCCGAGCTAACCACAACCGAAGATTTATCAAAGACGGCAGTTGTACTTGCAGACGAAGCATTATTGTTACCGCTCTTATACGCATTACCCCCGTCTATTGAACATCTCAATATTAGTATGGGATATCCACTTGAGCATCACCCTTTGGCCGTATTTGTTTCGGCTCTTTTAAAAATGGTGATGAGAAAAACGCCAAAGGGATTTTATTTTTCAGATGTAGAAAACGTGCTTTCTCTAGCCGAAACGCAGGTTTTATTTGCTCCTGACGACCAGTCTCTGTGTGCATCTATTTTAAATCAGGCGAAAAAAGAACACAGAAACTACCTCAGCAACGATTTTATTTCCAAAGGGGCTTCGAAATCTTCAGCAGAAGTTATTGCCCTATTATTTCGTTCAGACAGCACTCCTTTGGAATGGATTGATGATCTTCTGGGACTGCTGCCGCGTTTTTATGCGGCTCAGGAGACACAACCCCTAGCAAACGTATATCATGTAGCGGCAGAAAAACTTATGGAGCTTTTCCATCAAATAAAAGAGGTAGTTTTGGAGTTGAACAGGGATGTTACATATTCTTTAGTACGCAGTTTATTTCAGCAACTCATTGCAGGACAAAAACTTACTTTTGTGGGAGAACCACTCCAAGGACTTCAAATTTTAGGAGTTCTTGAAACCCGAACAATAGACTTTGACCGAGTATTTATGGCTGGGGTTAATGAGGGTATACTGCCGAGTATAGGCGGACAAGCTTCTTGGGTTCCATATGATGTAAAAAAAGAGTTCGGATTGCCTACTCAAGAAGAACAAGATGCCATTTTTACGTATCACTTTTATCGATTGATGTATCGTGCAAAAGAAGTGTATTTGCTTTATAATGGCACTACTGACGGCGTTCAAGTAGGGGAGCGTAGTAGATTTATTCGGCAATGGGCATTTGAGCGTCCGGCTGCTCACGAATGGACAGAGGAAATACAAGAATCGAAATTTATTCCACCAAAAAATGCGCTTAAATCAGTTCCTAAAACAGAATTGGTTTTAAAAAAGCTAATAGCATTAGCCCAAAGCGGTTTTTCTCCGTCAGCGCTAAACCTTTTTGTAAAAGACCCCTATGCCTTTTACAAACGATATTTGTTAGGCATAAAAGAAGAAGATGAGCTAGAGGAATCGTTTTCTTATAGGACGTATGGCACGCTAATGCACAACTGCCTTGAGGCGTTGTATGCTCCTTATGTGGCAAAAACCCTCTCTGCATCAGATTGTAATCAGATGATTGATAAAATAGATAGCGTTACAAAAAAAGCGGTTTCACAAGTATACGCCCATACCCTTACAGGCAAAAACGTATTGGCTGTTGCTGCGCTAAAGCGAAGTATAGAGAACATTATTAAAAAGGAAAAAGAAGAGATTGAGGCAGGGAACACGATTGAAATAAAGGGCCTTGAGAAAAAGATAGAAATGACATGCTCGATTGCTCCTCTAAATGTTCCCGTTAAAATAAAAGGCACAATAGACCGTGTTGATTGCTACAATGGAAAAATAAGAGTGTTGGACTATAAGACAGGGCAAGTGAAAACGCTAGGCATATTAGATTGGTCATTAGTGGCAAAAGACCCCGACTTTGAGCAGGCACGCCAGTTATTGATTTATGCCTTGCTATGGAACGCGGCCAACCCCAACCAATATGCCGACCACGCAGGAATTATTGCACTAAAATCTCATCAAAATGGTGTGGCGTATGTAGGTGAGAAGGCTTCGATTAAAGCAAAAGTTAATAAAGACCTAAGTTCGGAAAATATGTTGGCAGCTACTAATATGCTTGAGCAAGTGATTCATGAGCTGTTCGACATAAATCAATCGTTTACCGAGCCGCCAGCATAACGGCTATAATTTCGGACTACAGCCAAACCATACACGATATAGGATATAGACTGAAGACAAACCCCCAAGGTAAACAAGGGCATTATTGAAGGAAGTTTTGCGATAACTTGTAATTCCTCATCGTTTAAATCATCATAATTGGGCTGTTGTTCTATAGCTGCTTGAATTAGTTCTGGATCAAGAACCAAAAAACCAATAGATGCGATTATGCATAAAAGCGCAAGCAACGCCAATACCCCACCGTATAAAACAACTACATAAGCTGCAATACCTTCTACCTTTTTTACAGGACTGTTTTGTTTGAGTTTCTGATAAGTGGCCCAAAACCATACAGGGATGAATCCCCAAAAAATCCCAGCAAGGATGGATCCCCCTCCAATCACATAAAGAAAGTGCACCAACCCAAGGAAAACACCCATAAAAAACGAAAAGCGAACAAAGCGAGACATAAAACAGATTTATACGAATATATAAATACTTTCTGTAGAGTATTCCTAAAGAGGGATAATTGTGTATTTTTGCCCTTATTCAGGTCCTATAGCTCAGTTGGTTAGAGTAGCTGACTCATAATCAGTTGGTCCCTGGTTCGAGCCCAGGTGGGACCACCAAAACAAACCCTAACACATTGTAAATCAATAAGTTAGGGTTATTTTTTTGTTCTATTTGAATGTAGTGGGACAAATGGTGGGTTAAGTTTGATGGTTTTAATTACACATTTACAGGGAAGAGATAAAATAGGTTCAAGTCTTTGAGGGACCAGAACCAAGTTCGTTTAAAGGGTTTTAACTAATTTTTTTAAATTTAAATTATCATTTTTAAATTGATAATCATGAAGAGGATTTTGGTATTATTGGTAACTATACTAACTGTATTAGGTTGTTCTAAAGAAGAATCACAACTTAAAATGTATAAATTAACTGTTTCATCTAATCCAACTGAAGGTGGAACTATTAACCCTACAAGTGGTGAATACGAAGAAGGAACTGAGGTTACAATTACTGTGACACCAAATTCAAATTATGAGTTTGATAAATGGAGTGGTGGTTGGAGTGGTTCAGAGTCTCCACTTACACTTATTATGGATGGTGATAAAAACTTGGTTGGAAACTTCAAGTTGATGGATTCAGATGGGGATGGTGTAACAGATGATATTGATACTTGTCCAGACACTCCGAGTGGAGAAACAGTTGACGATTATGGTTGTTCTATCAACAACAATGTTGGAATTCTTTATGGTTATGAAGATAATGAAAAGTCATTGTATGAAGTTAACACAAATGACGGGAGTCTTACTAAAGTAATAGAATTAGACCATAATGTTAATTGGAATTTAGTTTATGATGGTTCTAACAATCAAATCATAGGAAGTTCAGAACAAAATAGTGGTGGAAGTATGGTCTCATTAATTGTTGTTGATTTGAATTCAAATAGTGTGACGTATCCAGAATTTCAATACACATCAAGTGGACAAAGAATAA
>JAURNV010000034.1 GCA_030830005.1 Flavobacteriaceae bacterium
GATGAAAATGGCGTAGTAGGTCAAGGACTCGGAAAATCTAAGGAAGTTTCTGAGGCGATTTCTAAAGCTGTGGAAGATGCAAAAAAGAATTTGGTACGGATTCCAATCAATAATGGAACACTTCCTCACGAACAAAAAGGGAAATACGGAGGAGCTCGTGTATATCTTCAGCCAGCTTCAGAAGGTACTGGGGTAATTGCAGGCGGTGCTGTACGTGCAGTTTTAGAAGCTGTTGGAGTTCACAATGTACTGTCTAAGTCACAAGGTTCCTCTAATCCACACAACGTGGTAAAAGCAACTTTTGACGCCCTGCTGCAACTTCGCGACGCAAATACAATCGCTAAGCAACGTGGCATTTCACTAGAAAAAGTATTTAACGGATAATAGAGATGGCAAAAATTAAAGTTACACAGGTTAAAAGTAATATCAAGCGTCCGGAAGATCAAAAACGTACCCTTGTTGCTTTGGGCTTACGCCGCATTGGACAAGTTGTAGAGCACGATGATACTGATGTCATTAAAGGAATGATTAACAAAGTAAGACACTTGGTAACCGTTCAAAACGCATAATATGGAATTAGGAAACTTAAAGCCAGCAAAAGGCGCAGTTAAAGGCGGAAGCAAACGACTAGGTAGAGGTGAGGGTTCTGGTTCTGGCGGTACTGCTTCACGTGGTCACAAAGGAGCAAAATCTCGTTCAGGATATTCTAAGAAAATTGGTTTCGAAGGTGGACAAATGCCCCTTCAACGACGTGTACCTAAGTTTGGGTTCACCAATATTAACCGTAAAGAATACGCAGGAATAAACTTGGACAAGCTTCAAGCACTTGTCGATGATAAAAAAATCAAGAGTAGTATTGACATCGATACCATGATTCAATTGCGATTGGTAGGGAAAAACGACTTGGTTAAAATTTTAGGTCGTGGCGAATTGAATGCGAAACTTAAAATTAGCGCACACAAATTTACAACTTCAGCGAAAGCAGCTATCGAAGCAGCTGGTGGTGAAGCGATCACAATATAACAAATGAAACGATTTATAGAAGTTTTATCGAATATTTGGAAAATTGAAGAGCTCAAAACACGCATTGGGATAACCCTTGGATTACTTATAGTTTATCGCATCGGTGCTCAAGTTGTACTTCCTGGAATTGATCCATTACAGCTCTCCGAGCTTTCTAGCCGTACTACTGGCGGAGGATTATTGGGTGTTTTGAACATGTTTACAGGAGGTGCTTTTGCTAACGCATCTGTTTTTGCGCTCGGAATTATGCCTTATATTTCTGCTTCTATTGTAGTTCAACTTATGGGAATCGCTATTCCTTACTTGCAAAAATTGCAAAAAGAAGGGGAAAGTGGACGACGAAGAATTAACCAAATTACACGTTGGTTGACCATTGCCATTTGTGTATTTCAAGCCCCTGCATATTTATATTCACTAGAAGCTGTTTTTCAGGTTCCTGATTCCGCATTTGTTTTTGGTAAAGGTCTTGGATTTATGGTGCCATCTGTAATTATTTTGGTTACAGGAACCGTATTTGCTATGTGGCTTGGTGAAAAGATTACAGATAAAGGTATCGGAAATGGAATTTCCCTATTGATTACTGTGGGAATTGTAGCTACACTTCCCATGTCATTCGCCCAAGAATTTGTTTCTCGAGTTACAGAGAATAATGGAGGGCCAATTGTAATTTTGATTGAAACAATTCTTTGGATTGCAATCAATGCCATATGTATTTTATTAGTTATGGCAGTTCGACAGATACCAGTACAATATGCTCGTAGAACAACTTCTGGAGGTTTTGATAAAAATCAAATAGGTTCACGCCAATACATTCCCTTGAAGTTAAACGCTTCGGGTGTAATGCCTATAATTTTTGCTCAGGCTTTAATGTTTGCACCCGCTGCATTAGGTCGTTTAGCTGGGGACAGTGAATTTGGGCAATGGCTTCAAGCTTCATTTTCAGATATTTTTGGATTGTGGTATAACATTTTATTCGCTATCCTCATTATCATATTTACGTATTTTTATACAGCCATTACAGTTCCTACGAACAAAATGGCTGACGACTTAAAACGAAGCGGAGGTTTTGTTCCCGGCGTGCGCCCAGGAACAGAAACGGCAGATTTTCTAGACCGCATTATGTCGCAAATCACATTTCCTGGCTCGTTATTTTTAGCAGCTGTAGCAGTACTACCAGCCGTTGTATTTCATTTGTTTGATATGAAACAAGGGTGGGCATTGTTTTATGGGGGAACTTCGCTACTAATTATGGTTGGTGTAGCGATAGATACTATTCAGCAAATAAATGCGTATTTGCTAAACCGTCATTATGATGGTTTGATGAAGACAGGAAGTAAACGTAAAACTGCAGGAGTCTAATGGCAAAGCAAGCAGCAATAGAGCAAGATGGTCAAATCATTGAGGCGCTTTCTAACGCGATGTTTCGTGTTGAGTTAGAAAACGGTCATGTGGTAACGGCACATATCTCAGGCAAGATGCGCATGCACTATATTAAGCTGTTACCTGGAGATAAAGTAAAATTGGAGATGTCGCCTTATGATTTGAGTAAGGCACGCATAACCTACAGATATTAAAATATGAAAGTTAGAGCATCACTTAAAAAAAGAAGCGCCGACTGCAAAATTGTACGTCGCAAGGGACGCTTATACGTAATCAACAAAAAGAACCCTAGGTTCAAACAAAGACAAGGATAATTATGGCTAGAATTTCTGGAGTAGATATTCCCAAACAAAAAAGAGGCGTTATATCGCTTACCTATATTTATGGGGTTGGACGCAGCCGTGCTAAGGATATTTTAGCAGCAGCTGATGTTGATGAAAATAAAAAAGTAAACGAGTGGAATGACGATGAAATCGGTCGTATTCGTGATGCGGTTTCTGCATTTAAGATTGAAGGAGAGCTTCGTTCAGAGACGCAATTGAATATCAAACGATTGATGGATATTGGTTCATTTAGAGGTATCCGTCACCGTATTGGATTGCCGCTTAGAGGACAGCGTACTAAGAACAATTCGCGTACTCGTAAAGGAAAACGTAAGACGGTTGCTAACAAGAAGAAAGTAACCAAATAAAGCAGTTTACAAATGGCTAAATCAAGTTCAAAAAAGCGTAAAGTTGTGGTGGAAGCCTTTGGCGAAGCCCATATCAACGCATCATTTAATAACATAATTGTTTCGCTAACCAATAATAAGGGCGAAGTAATTTCATGGTCTTCAGCCGGAAAAATGGGCTTTAGAGGATCTAAGAAAAACACACCTTATGCCGCACAACTTGCAGCCGAAGATGCTGCTAAGACTGCTCAAGAAGCAGGGCTTCGTAAGGTAAAAGTATTTGTGAAGGGACCCGGTAACGGACGTGAATCCGCTATTCGATCACTTCACAATGGAGGCATAGAAGTTACCGAAATCATTGACGTAACTCCAATGCCGCACAATGGTTGTCGACCTCCTAAACGACGTAGAGTTTAAATTAATCCCGCCGGCGAAGGATAGACCTTAATTCTCGGCACAATTTTTCTTAAATGGCAAGATATACTGGTCCTAAGACTAAAATCTCACGAAAGTTCGGTGAGTCAATTTTCGGAGACGATAAGTCGTTCGAAAAGCGAAATTACCCTCCGGGGCAGCACGGTAATAACCGTCGCAGATCTAAAAAATCGGAATATGCTATCCAGTTAATGGAGAAGCAAAAGGCTAAATATACTTATGGTATCTTAGAGCGACAATTCCGCAACTTGTTTATAAAAGCTAACGCTAGTAAAGGCGTTACGGGTGAAGTGCTTTTGCAACTTTGTGAAACTCGAATTGATAACCTTGTTTACAGATTTGGAATGGCGCCAACGCGAAGCGCTGCACGTCAGCTTGTTGGACACCGTCATATAACACTAAATGGTGAAATTATGAGCATCCCTTCGTGTCAGGTAAAACCTGGTGACGTTATTGGTGTTCGTGAAAAATCAAAGTCGCTTGAAGTTATTGAGCGTTCGTTATCAATCGCAAACCACGACAAAGAGTGGTTATCATGGAATGACGCAACTTTAGAAGGCACATTGGTATCTGTTCCTACCCGTGAGCAAATCACAGAAAACATAAAGGAACAACTAATCGTTGAATTGTACTCAAAATAATCCTATGGCACTATTTAATTTTCAAAAACCCGATAAGGTAATTATGATTGAATCGGATGAGTTCGAAGGAATCTTCGAATTTCGTCCACTAGAGCCTGGATATGGGCTAACTGTTGGTAATGCTTTACGTCGAGTAATGCTGGCATCACTTGAGGGGTTTGCAATCACATCGGTTCGCATCGATAAGGTTGATCACGAATTTTCTACTCTTCCTGGTGTAGTTGAAGATGTTACCGAAATGATTTTGAACTTCAAGCAAGTTCGCTTTAAGCAACAAATTGACACAGTAGAAAGCGAATCAGTTAGTGTTGCGATTTCTGGTCAAAAACAATTAAAAGCTGGGGATTTACAAAAATTCATATCTGGTTTTCAGGTTTTGAATCCAGATTTGGTAATATGTAATATGGACCAAAGCGTAGCTTTGAACTTTGAGTTTACTATCGAAAAAGGACGTGGTTATGTTCCTGCTGAGGAAAACAAAAAAGTATCAGCGCCAATTGGTACTATTGCAATTGACTCTGTGTACACACCAATTAAAAATGTAAAATACACTATTGAGAATTTTAGGGTAGAGCAAAAAACAGATTACGAAAAACTTATTTTTGAAATCGTAACAGATGGCTCTATTCATCCGAAAGATGCGTTAACAGAAGCAGCAAAAACATTGATTCATCACTTTATGTTGTTCTCCGACGAGCGTATTACTTTAGAAGCTGATGAAATTGCTCAAACTGAAACTTACGACGAAGAGTCATTGCACATGCGTCAGTTATTAAAGACAAGACTTGTAGACATGGACTTATCAGTTCGTGCGCTAAATTGCCTCAAAGCTGCTGAAGTAGATACGCTGGGCGATTTGGTGTCGTTTAACAAAAGTGACTTGATGAAGTTTAGAAATTTTGGAAAAAAATCTCTGACTGAGTTAGAAGAATTGGTTATATCCAAAGGACTTAATTTCGGTATGGATCTATCCAAATACAAACTTGATAAGGACTAATTCCGCAATAGACAGTAATCATGAGACACGGAAAGAAAGTAGCCCATTTGGGGCGTACCAATACACACAGAAAAGCGATGCTTGCCAATATGGCATCTTCGTTAATCGAGCACAAACGTATCAATACTACGGTTGCTCGCGCTAAGGCGCTAAAGAACTTTATTGAGCCGCTAATTACGCGTGCAAAAGAAGATTCAACGCATAACCGCCGAATAGCTTTTAGGGCGTTACGTAATAAGTATGCAGTAGCAGAGTTATTTCGTGAAATATCAGAAAAAGTAGCCAACCGTCCTGGGGGATATACCCGTATTGTGAAACTTGGTAATCGACTTGGTGATAATGCTGATATGGCACTTATAGAATTGGTTGATTTTAATGAAGTTTATGAAACTGCAAAACCAAAGAAAAAGTCACGAAGACGTGCTGGTAAAAAGGAAACTGCGGTTGCTGAAGAAGTTGTAGAAGCCAAAGAAGAAGCAGCTCCTGAAGCATCAAATGAAGCTGAAGAAGTCAGTGTTGAAACGCCTAGTGAAGAAGTGGATACTGCTTCGGCTGAAACAACTGAAAATGATATTCAGGAAGATGAAGAAAACAAGGCGGAGTAATTTTTAACAGCCTTTTAATAAAACAAAGGATAAACCCGATGGTTTATCCTTTTTTTGTTTTAATTTTGCAAAAATATTTTTGACCGAATGAACCAATATAAATCCCGTAAAAAAGCACTTATCTTGCTCGAAGACGGAACGGTTTTTCACGGTAAATCCATTGGAATTGAGGGGCAAGCATTTGGAGAGTTGTGCTTTAATACAGGTATGACAGGGTATCAAGAAATTTTTACTGATCCTTCCTATTATGGACAATTGATGGTTGCTACTAACGCACATATTGGGAATTATGGTATTCTTAAAGAGGAGTCCGAGTCCGACGCCATTCAAATAGCTGGTCTTATTTGCAAAAATTTCAATTTTGGGTTTTCACGCGTAGCTGCCGACAGTTCTTTGTATGATTTTTTTAAAGCACAAAATCTTGTAGCTATTTCAGACGTAGATACCCGTGCGCTCGTTAGTTACATTCGAGATAACGGTGCTATGAATGCGGTTATCTCTACTGATATAGATAACTTGGAAGAGCTCAAGAATAAACTTGCCGATGTTCCTTCAATGAAAGGATTAGCACTTGCCTCTAAGGTGTCAACAAAAGCACCCTATTTTATAGGTGATCAGAATGCAGCCATCAAAATTGCTGCATTGGATTTGGGGATTAAAAAAAACATCTTAAGAAATCTTGCTTTAAGAGGAGCTTACATAAAAGTTTTTCCGTTAGATACAAGATTTGAAGAAATGAGTGATTGGAATCCTGACGGTTATTTTTTATCTAATGGTCCAGGCGATCCTGAGCCATTACATGCAGCACAAGAAGTAGCAGCTGAGATAATAGCTAAAGGGCTTCCATTGTTTGGTATATGTCTAGGACATCAAATTATTGCACTATCCCAAGGAATTTCTACGTATAAAATGCTTAATGGCCACAGAGGAATTAATCATCCCGTATTAAATATAGAAACGGGTAGGGGAGAAATTACTTCTCAAAACCATGGGTTTGCTATAAACCGTGAAGAAACCGAAGCTCACGAACAAGTGATTATTACTCACAAACATTTAAACGACAATACAGTTGCAGGTATACGTATTGAGGGAAAACCTTGTTTTTCTGTTCAATATCACCCAGAAGCAAGTCCTGGACCACACGACTCATCATATCTTTTTGATCAATTTATTACCAACATAAACAACCATAAAAAACAAGCATCATGAGTATTATTTTAAGCGTTCACGCACGTCAAATTTTTGATTCTAGAGGGAATCCAACAGTTGAGGTTGATGTTATTACCGATTCTGGAATCATGGGTCGTGCTGCTGTTCCTTCAGGAGCTTCTACTGGCGAACATGAAGCGGTTGAACTTCGAGATGGCGGCAATGCTTATATGGGAAAAGGAGTTTTACAAGCTGTAAAAAATGTAAACGAAATAATTGCTTCTGAATTATTAGGTAGCTCTGTATTTGAACAAGAAGAGATAGACCAAATCATGATTGATTTAGATGGTACACCAAACAAATCAAACTTAGGGGCTAATGCCATTTTAGGAGTATCTCTGGCTGTTTCAAAGGCGGCTGCAAACGAATTAGGACAGCCTTTATACCGGTACGTAGGTGGAACACGCGCTATTACTCTTCCAGTTCCAATGATGAATATTATTAACGGTGGATCACACTCCGATGCGCCTATTGCCTTCCAAGAATTTATGATTATGCCCGTTAAGGCAGTTTCATTTTCTCATGCACTTCAGATGGGGACTGAAATTTTTCACAATCTTAAGAAAGTCTTGAAGGGTAGAAATTTAAGCACAGCCGTTGGTGATGAAGGGGGTTTTGCTCCAACACTTGCAGGTACTGAAGACGCATTAGATACCATTCTATTAGCTATTGAGAAGGCGGGCTACAAACCCACTGAGGAAGTTATGATTGCCCTTGATTGCGCTTCTGCAGAGTTTTATGTTGACGGTAAATATGATTACACTAAATTTGAAGGAGCTGAAGGTAAGATTAGGACTTCACAAGAGCAAGCAGATTACCTTGCTTCACTTGTTGACAAATATCCAATCGTTTCGATTGAAGATGGAATGGATGAAAACGACTGGGAAGGGTGGAAGTATTTGACTGAAAAGATCGGTAACAAAGCCCAATTGGTTGGTGATGATTTATTTGTAACAAATGTTACTCGACTTAGCCGTGGAATTGAGGAGGGAATTGCTAACTCAATTTTGATTAAAGTAAATCAAATAGGTTCATTATCTGAAACAATTGCAGCTGTTCAAATGGCTCAAAATGCAGGATATACATGCGTGATGTCACATCGTTCTGGTGAAACTGAAGATAATACTATTGCTGATTTGGCAGTAGCCTTAAACACTGGTCAAATTAAAACAGGTTCATTGTCGCGAAGCGATCGTATGGCGAAGTATAATCAGTTGATTCGTATTGAGGAAGAATTGGGTAGAAATGCCTATTATCCGCAAGATAGAGCGTTTAAAGTAAAGTTTTAAAAACGATAAATATTTAATAATACCCATGGCAAAATTTGCAACACTTTCTTTCAATGATAAATCAATTGAGCTTCCATTAATTGAGGGTTCTGAGAATGAATTGGGTGTTGATATTAAATCAATTCGTACTGAAACGAATTTAATTACTTTAGATCCTGGTTTTAAAAATACGGGATCTTGCCAAAGCGCTATTACCTTCTTGGATGGTGAAAAAGGGGTTTTGCGTTATCGAGGATACGATATTGAAGATTTGGCAACCAATGCCGATTTTTTAGAGGTTGCCTTTTTGTTGATTTTTGGTGAATTACCCAACCAAGAACAATTAGAAAAATTCTTAACGGATATTAAGGAGGAGTCGTATATAGATGAAGACTTAAAGAAAATTTTAGAAAGTTTTCCAAGTGCTGCTCATCCTATGGGTGTGCTTTCTTCATTAACAAGTGCGTTAACAGCGTTCAATCCTACTTCTGTTAACGTTGAAATTGAAGAGGATATGTATAAAGCCATTGTGCGAATTATGGGTAAATTACCTGTTTTAGTAGCTTGGGTTTTTAGAAAAAAAGCTGGTTTGCCTCTTAAATACGGGGATTATTCTTTGGGGTATGTTGAGAATATTGCTCGAATGATGTTTCGCAAACCCAATAAGGAATATGTGGCTAATCCAGTGGTAGATGCAGCTCTAAATAAATTATTGATTTTACATGCTGATCACGAGCAAAACTGCTCCACATCTACGGTACGTATTGTAGGTTCATCTCACGCTGGTCTTTTTGCATCTATTTCTGCAGGAATTTCCGCCTTATGGGGGCCTTTACATGGCGGGGCTAACCAGGCGGTTGTAGAAATGCTTGAAGCCATTCGTCAAGATGGTGGAGACACAAAAAAATATATGGAAAAAGCAAAAGACAAATCAGATTCTTTTCGTTTGATGGGCTTTGGACATCGTGTTTATAAGAATTTTGATCCTCGAGCACGAATTATTAAAAAGGCTGCTGATGAAGTCTTAAATGACCTTGGAATTGTTGATCCAGTTTTGGATATTGCTAAAGAATTAGAAGCAGAAGCGTTACGTGACCCATATTTTGTTGAACGAAAGCTTTATCCAAACGTAGATTTTTATTCAGGTATTATTTATCGAGCTATGGGAATATCTACGGAAACTTTTACAGTCATGTTCGCCTTAGGTCGATTGCCAGGATGGATAGCGCAATGGAGAGAAATGCGATTAAACAAAGAACCTATTGGCCGTCCAAGGCAGATTTATATCGGCGAGAATAAACGATCATTTGTACCATTGAATAAACGCTAGTCTATGGGATAAAACTCTGTGTACATACAGAGACACATAAGCTTACCCATGTGGTTTTGGGTACAGCAAATGCTTTGAATAAACTCCCCAATTTTGACGATTTATACGACCCCTCTTCTAGAAAACACTTGCTTGCTGGGACATACCCAACCAAAGCAGTTTTAAAAAATGCCCTTAGTATCCTTGAAAACACCTTGATAAAACACGGAGTTAATGTACTTCGTCCCAATTTAGTTCCAAATTGTAATCAGCTATTTGCACGCGATTTAGGTTTTGTAATAGATGATTTATGGATTCAAGCCAATATTATCCCGCACCGCGCTGAAGAATTGCATGGACTAAGAAGTCTAAAACAAAAAATACCTATAAATAAGCAACACATTCTACCAGATGAAGTTCATGTTGAAGGGGGTGATGTATTGGTGCATAACGACTATATTTTTGTCGGCGTGTGTACAAGAGAAGATTATTCAGAGCTGCTAACTGCACGTACCAACAAAGCGGCGGTTTTGGCATTGCAATCCTTGTTTCCTAACAAAAAAGTAAAGTCCTTTGAACTTATAAAGTCCAATTTTGTGCCCGAACAAAATGCCCTCCATTTGGACTGTTGCTTCCAGCCTGTTGGAACAAAATATGCCATTACTTGTCCAAAAGGATTTGCAAACCCGAAAGAATATCAATGGCTTGTTCGTTTTTTTAATCATAAGCATATATTTGAAGTAACTCCTTTTGAAATGAGCCAAATGATGTGTAATGTAGTTTCAATAAGTCCATCGATAGTCGTTTCAGACAGTTCGTTTACAAGACTTAATCATTGGTTACTTCAACGTGGCATTATGGTTGAAGAAATAGATTTCCGTGAAGTCGCCAAGCAGGGTGGGCTGTTTCGCTGCGTTACCATGCCTTTAACTCGAATACGATGAAGCCTACTAATCATATTGTTATGGTTCGGCCAGCAACTTTTCGTACTAACGAACAAACCGCAATTAACAACTACTACCAAAAGCACACTTTACTTTCAGATAAAGATGCCTTGCATAATGCTCATGCCGAATTCGATTCCTTGGTTGCTTGTTTGCGTAAGCATCAAGTTAAGGTTACTGTAGTTCAAGACACCGCTAAACCTGATACCCCTGACGCTATTTTCCCTAACAATTGGTTTGTGCTTCTGCCAAAGCAACGTGCCGTATTATTTCCAATGTATGCGCCAAACAGACGTGCCGAACGCAATGAGCGTATAGTTACTTCACTTATAAAAGAGGGATGTCAAATCTGTTCAGTAACAGATTATACTAAGGAGGAGGAGCAAAATCTCTTTTTGGAAGGTACAGGGAGTATGGTAATCGATCATCAGAATAGAATTGCTTATTGTGCATTATCACCCAGATCAGAGCTAGTGCTATTTCATAGATTTTGTAAAGACTTTAATTATAAAGCTGTCGTTTTTCACGCTTATCAAACCGTAAACGAACAACGACTATTGGTGTATCACACAAATGTGATTATGAGTATCGGAGAACAATTTGCGATTATTTGTTTAGATGCAATTGATAATGTGAAAGAGCGTCATCAGGTTCATGATTCGCTTACATTTTCAGGCAAGGATGTGATTTCTATCACAGAAAAGCAAGTAGGACAATTTGCAGGAAATATGTTGGCATTATCAACAATTGAAGGCAATCCTTTGCTTGTGATGAGTACTCGTGCATATGCTTCGCTAACGCTGCATCAAATTCAAAAGCTTGAACAATATGCTATTTTAGTGCATAGCCCCATCCCCACCATTGAAGATTTGGGTGGAGGTAGTGTGCGGTGTATGATGGCGGAAGTGTATTAAAGATAATCTTTAGCGATAGTCGCTTTTTGCTGCTGGATTTTTTTAAAGAACAACCGCACAGGTTCTGATTGTGCTGAAATGGATACTTTATGATGCTCAAAATGAATGCTATACGCATCGCTTGTTCCCTTAAATAATGTTAGTTTATAGTAAGGAATAACCAACGCATAGGTTTCCAATAAAGACCTAAATCGCAAAATAATACCTTTGGGTCGCACCTCTATATTACACGTGTTTTCATTATGATCTAACAAAAAAAGTCCATCAATTTCTTTGCTACTTGCCGTTACATACAGTTTTGGCGAACCTATACCGCCTAATTTTATACGTTGTAATAGCGTAAAGGGTTTGCCTACTTTGGCATCGATTTCTTGCCGTTGTGCTTTGTTGTTATAAGATATGTTTACTAGCATTTTGCTAAAATACAGCAAAACCTTTTACGCCTTATTGAAACGCTTATCTTTGTAATTGATTTTAAGGTATGGAAGAGCTTTTATTTCATCAGTTGCAATCGTATTTTTTACAGCAGTACGAAAAACAAATCGAGGCTTTTGATATTCAGCCTACAAAACCACAGTTTGAGGGCGATTTAACCCTTGTGGTATTTCCTTTATTAAAAATTGTTCCTAAAAAACCCGCTGACCTTGCTGCCGAGTTGGGTAACTTTTTAGTCGAAAAGGTTTCGGAAGTAGAAGCATATAATGTAGTGCAAGGCTTTTTAAATTTACAGATTGCCCCTTTTTATTATATCAACTTACTTCACAAAATACACCAGAACCCTAATTTTGGTTTTTCAACACCCAATAAAACTTCTGACAAAATCTTGGTTGAGTATTCCTCGCCTAACACTAATAAGCCTTTGCACTTAGGTCATGTTCGAAATAACCTATTGGGCGCTTCAGTAGCCAATATTTTAGCAGCTAGTGGAAACCGAGTGCATACCACACAAATTATAAATGACAGAGGAATTCATATTTGTAAGTCTATGCTGGCGTGGCAAAAATATGGAAAAGGAGAAACGCCTGAATCATCAGGGCTAAAAGGTGATGCTTTGGCTGGAAAATACTATGTGCTTTTTGATCAACACTATAAAAAAGAAATTGCTGATTTGGTTGCTTCTGGTATTTCCGAAGAACAGGCAAAAAATGATGCCTCAATAATGCAAGAAGCAAAAGCTATGTTGGTGAAATGGGAGCAAAATGATTCGGAAGTTCGTGCACTATGGGCAAAAATGAACGGTTGGGTATATGATGGTTTTGCACAAACATATTCTCGATTAGGTGTTACTTTTGATTCGTTTTATTACGAAAGTGATACCTATGTTTTGGGAAAGGAAATTGTTGCCGAAGGATTAGAAAAAGGAATTTTCTATAAAAAAGAAGATCATTCGGTTTGGGTTGATTTAACTGGCGAAGGCTTAGATGAAAAGTTGTTATTGCGTTCTGATGGAACATCCGTGTACATGACCCAAGATTTAGGAACGGCACGTTTGCGCTACACCAATCATCCTGATATGAAAGGAATGGTTTATACCGTTGGAAACGAACAGGATTATCATTTTAAGGTACTTTTCTTAATACTAAATAAGTTAGGCTATGATTGGGCTTCACAGTTATATCATCTTAGTTATGGTATGGTGGATTTGCCAAGTGGGAAGATGAAAAGTAGAGAAGGTACAGTTGTTGATGCCGACGCACTAATGGATGAAATGAAAACCACGGCAAAAACAATTTCTGATGAGTTGGGAAAATTAGATGGGCTATCTGCTAACGAAAAAGAAGCGCTTTATCATACTATCGGCATGGGTGCTTTAAAGTATTACATTCTTAAGGTAGATCCTAAAAAGCGCATATTGTTTGATCCTCAAGCTTCGGTTGATTTTAATGGAAATACTGGTCCCTTTATTCAATACACCCATGCGCGTATTCAGTCTATTTTACGAAAAGCAAAATCAGCTAAGCCTGCTTTAGATGCAACAATTGTATTGCATGAAAAAGAAAAAACAGTATTAAAGACCTTAGGTCAATTTCCGTCTGTTATTACCGCTGCCGCTAAACAATACAGCCCCGCTTTGGTAGCAAATTATGTATATGAGTTGGTAAAACAGTTTAATTCCTATTATCAGGAGGTACCTATTTTGGTAGACGAGTTACAGGTCCAATCGTTTCGTGTTGCATTGACTGCCGCTACTGGACATGTAATTCAAAAGAGTTTGACATTGTTAGGTATTGATGCGCCCAACAGGATGTAACAAAAAAAAGCCCCGAGAAGATATCTCGAGGCTTTTATTATAAAAGTTAACTTTCTATTTCGAAGAAACGGCAGCAGCATAAACTACTAAACCAAATCCAATTTTGTTAACAGCATCACCAATGTTGTACACAACATCCATATTGACGTTTAATGCATCAACAAAGTCATACCAACCATCAGTACCAATCATATAACCTAATGGGTATATTGCCCATCCGATAAGTACAAATAATGTTAGTGTTTTGTGTGCTTTTTCTACGGAGCCACCAGCTGATGCTGCAAGTTTTGCCAATGGACCAAACTTGATAAGATAGGCTATGTAGAAGTAAGCTAAACCAGATAATAGTCCCCAAAAAGCAGCCGAACCGCCCATAAACTCAGTTTCACCCCAGTAGCCTGTTACAAGCATAATAAGTGAAGCCCAAATTAACGTGCTCAAGTGCTTTGTAGTTGCACCAGCAGCTTTAAGGATTAGGTAAAACTCAACACACATAAGCGGAACTGTCAAAATCCAGTCAATGTAACGTATTTCTGTTGTTACACCACCAGAAGTAGCAGCTTCACGCATATAGTAATAGTGCACGGCAGCAATAAAAGTAATCAATCCTGAAACTAGGATTGAAGTTCTCCATTTGCTGTCAAATTGATTTAGCGACAAGAAAAAGAAAGCTGAAGCAGCTGTCATCGCCATTGTCCCTAAAAAGAAAGTGAAATTTACCGGATCACTTAAGTCCGCAATTGTAACTAAATTAGTAAGTGTCATAATTTTTTAAATTATATTTTGTTAAGTGCAATTTAAAAAAAATTAAACAAACGATATATATTTGACTAAATTTTTTATAAATACATTAAAAAACAATGCATTTTTTGTCTAAATCAAAGTTCGTGAAAATCATTTTTACTCTGTTATGCGTTGTTTTAGGGGTGATTTTGCCTGAGCACTTTTTAGTACCTATTGCAATTTTAAATGTGCTAACTATTGGGGTTATTCATGGTTCAAATGACTTATTCATACTTTCAAAAACCTTAACAACATCAAAAAACACGCCTTTTGCTTTCCTTTTTTTTAGTTACACGTTGTTTGTTTTGATTATGGTTTTAGCTTTAAATCGTGTACCTCAGTGGGCACTTCTATTATTTGTTTCGGCAAGTGCCTTTCATTTTGGAGAGCAACAATGGCATAACTCTTCATATGTCAATACTGCAAAACTTAATATGTTTTATGGTGCGTATGGTACCTTTCTCTTTTCGCTATTGTTCTACACGCATGCTAATCAAACTACTGAAATTATTTATGACATCGCCAATCTTTTGATTACTGAAGATTTCCTTTGGTCTCTACTAATTCTTTCGGGGATACTTTTGTTAATAGCTTCATTAGTTAATTTCAATCAAATAAAAGAGCAGCTTTTTTTTCAACTCGTCATTCTTTTGGTATTAATTTTACTTTTTAGTCAAACATCGTTAGTGTGGTCTTTTTCAGTATATTTTGTTCTATGGCATAGTATTCCTTCACTTAGAGAACAAGCAAACGTCTTGTTTCCATATTCCAAAACTCCCATACTCGCCTACATGCGTCATGCGTTATTATATTGGATAATGGCGATGGTTGGTTTTGGTTTTATTTCGTTTTTTTATACTGATAATACCACTTCTTTACTTGCGTTATTTTTCAGTTTTTTAGCTGCGATTACAATCCCGCATGTTGTGGTTATCTTTTGGATGCACAAAAAAAAGTAATTCCGTAAATTTGAGACTTATTCCATTTCATGTTTGAACAGTTTAGTCAACGCTTAGATAGCGCCTTGAAAACCCTAAAAGGGCACGGTCGTATTACCGAAATTAATGTTGCAGAAACCATGAAAGAAGTTCGTCGTGCATTACTCGATGCCGATGTTAATTTTAAGATTGCTAAAAACTTTACCCAAGAAGTAAAAGATAAAGCACTTGGCCAAAAAGTTCTAACAAGTCTTAAGCCAGGACAACTTCTGATCAAGATTGTTCAAGATGAGCTCACAGCCCTGTTAGGCGGTCAAAAAGCAGATCTTTCCGTTTCAGGAAAACCTGCTATTGTTTTGATGAGTGGACTTCAGGGTTCAGGAAAAACAACATGTTCTGCTAAACTTGCAAAGCACCTCAAAACGAAACAAGCCAAGAAAGTATTGCTCGTTGCATGTGATGTGTATCGTCCTGCAGCAATTGACCAGTTGCAAGTGCTGGGTGATCAGATTGAAGTATCGGTATTTACACAGCCTGAAAATAAAAATCCTGTTGCTATTGCTAAGCAAGCAGTTCAGCATGCCAAATCCAATCAGTTTAATGTTGTTATTATTGACACTGCTGGACGTCTAGCTATTGATGAAACATTAATGCAGGAAATTGAGGATATCCACAAAGCGGTTCAACCCACAGAAACGCTTTTTGTTGTTGATGCAATGATGGGGCAAGATGCTGTCAATACCGCTAAGGCTTTTCACGACCGCCTACAATTCGACGGCGTTGTTCTTACCAAAATGGACGGAGATACACGAGGAGGTGCTGCCCTTTCAATTAAGTCTGTAGTTAATAAGCCTATAAAATTAATTGGAACGGGAGAAAAAATAGATGCCTTAGATGTGTTTCACCCAAACCGCATGGCTGATCGTATTTTGGGGATGGGCGATGTGGTAACACTCGTAGAACGAGCGCAAGAACAAATAGATCAGGAAGAGGCTAAACGCATTCAGAAAAAAATAGCGAGTAAACAATTTGGTTATGATGATTTTCTTAGTCAGCTTAAGCAAGTACAACGTATGGGTTCTATGAAGGATTTGGTTGGTATGATTCCAGGTGCAAAAAAAGCCTTAAATGGAGCAGAAATAGATGAAGATGCTTTTAAAGGAGTAGAAGCGCTTATCCAGTCCATGACACCGAAAGAGCGTCAGCAACCCAAATTACTCGATTACAGTCGTAAAAAGCGTATTGCTAAAGGCGCAGGAATGCAGATTGATGATATAAACAAATTGGTAAAGCAGTTTGAACAAATGAATAAAATGATGAAAATGATGCAAGGAGGTAAAGCTTCTAAGCTGATGCAAATGTTTGGAAAATGAGCAAAATTTTAGACGGAAAAGCCACCTCAAATCAAATAAAAGAAGAACTCGCACAAGAAGTAGCTTTGATAAAAGCTAGTGGTAAACGCCCTCCACATCTGGCTGCTGTTTTGGTAGGAAACGATGGCGCTAGTCTTACCTATGTAGGCAGTAAAGTGCGTTCCTGTGAAAAGATTGGCTTTGAGTCTACACTGATTCACTTAGATGATTCCATTACTCAAGATGAACTTTTAGCTACTATAACTCAATTAAACAATGATGTCACTCTTGATGGCTTTATTGTACAATTGCCTTTGCCCAAACACATCGACGAAGAAAAGGTTTTGCACGCCATTAATCCTGACAAAGACGTTGATGGGTTTCACCCAACCAATTTTGGTAAAATGGCATTAGGGATGGAGACTTTTATTCCTGCTACCCCCTTTGGTATTATGGAGTTGCTTCGCAGATATCAGCTAGACATTAGCGGAAAACATGCTGTTGTCATTGGACGGAGTCATATTGTGGGACGCCCCATGAGTATATTACTTTCTGATAAGGGAAACCCAGGAAATGCAACGGTTACATTAACTCATAGTCGCACGCATAACTTAGCTGAAATTACTAAAACAGCCGATATCGTAGTTTCAGCACTAGGGGTGCCGAATTTTGTAAAAGCAGCTATGATAAAACAAGATGCCATCATTATTGATGTTGGTATAACGCGTGTTCCGGACGAAAACCATCCCAAAGGATATATAATTATTGGAGATGTCGCCTATGATGAAGTTAAAGAAAAGGCGAGTTATATTACACCCGTTCCTGGAGGCGTTGGCCCAATGACAATTGCTATGCTACTACAAAACACCATGCTTGCATACAAACGCAATGCTACTTAATGGAACCTCATCTAAAAAAAGCTGTTGACTCTGGTGGTGCACTTCCGCTTATGGAAGCCTTTTATACTATTCAAGGTGAGGGCTATCATAAGGGTAGCGCTGCTTTTTTTGTTCGAATTGGTGGCTGTGATGTAGGTTGTCATTGGTGCGATGTAAAAGAAAGTTGGGACGCAAACCTTCATCCGCCTACTTACGTCGGAGAAATAGTAGCCCAAGCCAAGCAATGTTCTGATGTTGTGGTTGTGACTGGTGGCGAACCGTTGATGTGGGATATGCAACCACTAACCGATGCATTTAAAGAGGCAGGGATAAAAACACATATTGAAACTTCAGGAGCGTATCCTTTATCCGGTGAATGGGATTGGATTTGTTTGTCTCCAAAAAAAAGAATGCTCCCCAAGCAAGAAATTTATGCAAAAGCAAATGAACTCAAAGTTATTGTGTACAATACAGACGATTTACAATTTGCCGAGCAACAAGCGCAATATGTCAGTAATACCTGCAAATTATATTTACAACCTGAGTGGAGTAGGAGAGACACTGCTATTCCGTTGATTGTAAACCATGTGTTGGAAAATCCCAAGTGGTTAGCCTCATTACAGACACACAAATACTTAAAAATTCCTTAGTGATTGATCCTCAAAAACTTCCTGAAAAGGCAGCACAAGTGGCTCAGGATAATGCGAAGTATTTTAAAAAAGTAAAGGCTCGAAAGCCTAAGCAGCTTGATACTGTAATGTCAAAACTTCATGTTGAAACGTTTAAAAAAATAGATTGCTTGTCTTGTGCGAATTGTTGTAAAACCACAGGACCCCTGTTCTTACCATCGGATATAAAAAGAATTAGCAAGCGACTAAATATTAAATCTTCCGATTTTGAGGATAAATATCTTCGTGTAGATGAAGATAATGATCGAGTACTAAAGCAACTGCCTTGCAGCTTTTTAGGAGCAGATAATCACTGCCTTATATACGAAGATAGACCAAAAGCTTGCCGTGAATTTCCACATACGGACAGAAAAAAATTCCATCAAATTTCCGATATTACTAAAAAAAATGTAGCGGTATGTCCAGCAGTTTTCGAAATGGTGGAACGATTAAAAACAGAATTTCCACTCTAGTAAATTACCTTACATTTAAACCTTAATTTATTTCTGTGCGTTTTACTTGGTTTATTGCTCGAAGAATTATTGCTCAGCGCTCACACCGCAGCAGTGTGTCGGGACCTATTATTACCATTGGTATTATCGCAATTGCATTAGGGACAATTACCATGTTAATTGCATTAGGAACTGGAATTGGGCTCAAGAATAAAATAGCGGATAAGGTTGCTGCATTTAGCGGACATATTCGAGTTACAAGTTTAGAAAACAGCCAAGGCCATGTAACATTATCTCCTTTAGATAATGCTAATACGATTCGTATTAATATTTCCAAGCAAAAGAATATTCTCTCTACGCAAGCGGTTGCTTATGTTCCAGGTGTAATCCTTAATACTAATGGATTTGACGGTATTGTTTTTAAAGGAGTTGATAATTCTTTTAATCAAGATTTTTTCTCTTTTTTTGGTCTTTCTAACACTATTTCAGTTCCAGAAAAAAATGAAGTTTGGATATCAGACGTACTAGCAAAAAAGCTTTCGCTGGATATTGGGGATCGAGTTCCCTTATATTTTGCTTCAGACCAGACAACGATGCCCAAAAGGAGAACATGTAATATAATAGGGGTTTTTAGCACGGGCTTTTCCGACTACGATCAGACCTATGTTATAGGACATTTAGATCTTGTCCGTTCACTCTACGGTTGGAGTCAAGACCAAGTGGGGGCATTTGAACTTTTTTTGGAAGATGAGTTTGCTGATCTTTCCGCCCAATCAGATGAACTTTATGACACGATTGATGCCTTAGTTGATGTGCAGCATATTGAGGAACAATTTCCTGAAATTTTTAATTGGATACGTTTGTTTGGAACGAATATCTCGCTCATCATTATCATCATGATTATCGTTGGTGGAGTAAATATGATAACTGCACTTTTGGTCCTTATTTTAGAGCAAACTCAACTCATTGGTATCACACGAGTAATGGGCGCACGTGTAGGCTCATTGCAGCAACTTTTTCTCATTCAAGGGGCATACCTTATTGGAGTTGGTCTTTTTTGGGGAAATATTGTGGGATTGGGATTACTCTTTCTGCAGCATAAAACAGGTTTTGTTAGTTTAGATCCTGACACCTATTATGTTAAAGAAGTCCCTGTATTTATAGATTTTAGTACTTTACTTTGGTTAAACGGACTTACCCTTATCATGTGCCTGTTGTTATTGGTGTTACCCTCTTTAATCATCTCTAGAATTCCTCCAACAAAGGCACTTAAAATCAATCCTTGAGCATTGGTTAGCGAATTGTCATTGACTACATTTGCAAAATGCAATATGTAAACAATATCCTTGAAACTATAGGCAATACACCGCTGATTAAATTAAATAAAATCACCGCTGAAATTGATGCACTCGTACTTGCCAAAGTAGAGTATTTTAACCCAGGTAGCTCTGTTAAAGACCGTATGGCATTAAAAATGGTAGAAGATGCTGAAGCTGACGGACGCTTAAAAACCGGAGGTACCATTGTGGAGGGAACTTCGGGAAATACGGGAATGGGATTGGCCCTGGCCGCGATTGTTAAAGGCTACAAACTCATTTGCGTTTCAACGGACAAACAGTCTAAAGAAAAATTTGATATCCTGCGTGCAGTTGGCGCAGAGGTTATAGTGTGTCCCACCAATGTTGCACCCGACGACCCTCGCTCATATTATTCTACCTCAAAACGTATTGCTGATGAAACTCCCAATGCTTGGTATGTAAACCAGTACGATAATCCTTCAAATGCAGTTGCGCATTACGAGCAAACAGGTCCTGAAATTTGGCAGCAAACCGATGGTAAAATCACACATTTTGTTGTGGGTGTTGGTACTGGCGGAACTATTTCGGGTGTAGCCAAATACCTAAAGGAAAAGAACCCCGATATTAAAATTTGGGGAATTGACACCTACGGGTCGGTATTTAAAAAATACCACGAGACAGGGATTTTTGATGAAAAAGAAATTTACCCGTATATAACTGAAGGAATTGGTGAAGACATTTTACCCGAAAATGTAGATTTTAATCTTATTGATGCCTTTGAAAAAGTAACCGACAAGGACGCAGCGGTGTATACCCGTAAGTTGGCGCGCGAAGAAGGTATTTTTGCAGGGAACTCTTGCGGCGCTGCCGTCAAAGGAGTTTTACAACTTAAAAAACACTTTGGTCCTGAGGATGTGGTTGTGGTATTGCTTCACGACTCGGGAAGTCGTTATGTTGGCAAAATGTACAACGACGATTGGATGAAGGAAAAAGGTTTTCTCTAAAATTGCCGCATTCAATGCTACAGAAACCTTACAGCGTGCCTGAAAAAACAGCAATTAAGCCAATCAATAATGTTAGTAAATAAATACCTAAGATTACTATTAAAATGATACCGTTTGCTTTGTAATACAGTTTTAAGTTTTTAAAACTTTCTTCCAACTGCACGGCATCTCCACTATTGATAGCTCCCTTAAGTTTATTGGAAAAACGATATAAATAGAGGTAAATGAGAAAACAAACGCCTGCCAAAGCAAGGTATATAACCGTTATCATTCCTGTGCCAATAGACTCAAGCCCTAAACTATTATTATAAGATGGAAGCGTTGCCATAATACTTCCTATAGATAAGGCGACAAGCGCCAAAAGCCCTGAAGTTATAAACCCAAAAATGGCCAAAAAATTCGCCCATTTACGAGTTTGATTAAGATGACTAATAGCTATTTCAGTAAGTTGTAATGAAGAATTCATGATAATTTAGTTTGTAATTGTATGAAGGCAAATTAACTAAAATATAAAAACCAATTAAAGACATGTTGGTACATTATATAAATTACCGCATCACTTTTGATGGGAACACGACAGGGCTTTCATGCCCATCCTTGCCTACAGCAGCTACACCAAACAAAAAATTGTCAATTACAATTCCTTTAAGTGTAATTTCGGTTTGATTGCCGACGTACCTACTAAATTCCCAAGTAGGGGAGGTGGTGTCTCTCCAATAGACCTTGTAACCTTTTAGATTTGTAGAAGCAGATGGTGCCCATTTTAATATGGTGTTGGGGGCAACCACACCTCCAATGGAAAGTTCTTTGGGTGCCTCAGGAGCCCATGCCAATGAAGCCAACGTAATTGCATTAACTGATGTAAGTTTGGCGGCATAATCAGCATTAACACCTTCTAATACATCACCATAAACAATGTCGTTTTCGATACGTAAATCTTGATGCTGGCGGTTGTAGTTTTCGTGTGCCTCCATAATACGGACTCCGGCATAGCCAACATCATTAAATGGGCGGTGGTGACCACCTCTTCCAAAACGGTCTAAACGATAAATGAGCATGGGATTCATTTCGGGCATATAAGCAATGGTCGTGCGGTGTACATAACGAGCCAACTGCCTCGAGATGCCATCTACCTCGCCTCCGTAAAAGCGGCGTTGTTGACGTTGACGTTCGGTTTCGGTAGGTGGGGTGGGTTCAGAGAAAATACGAAAACTTCGATTGTCAATCACACCATCAACGCCTTCAATGTTTCCAATCATATCGTTGTTTAGAACACCTATTATTTCCCAATTATTTTTGAGCGCAAAGGCTGCCAGTCCTTTACCGCCATAAAGCCCTTGTTCCTCACCCGAAAGCCCGACATAGGCAATACTATTTTCAAATGTATATTTTGATAACACCCTTGCGGCTTCTAGTGCACCTGCCATCCCAGTAGCGTTATCGTTAGCTCCGGGTGAGTCCAATGTGTAGTTGTTGGGGTCGCTGACGCGAGAATCAATATCACCACTCATAATCACATAACGATTGGGATATTTCGTGCCTCGTTGTACGGCAACAATGTTGTTTATCCATACATCACGTGTAAGGCGCCTACCGTCAGATTTGAAATAATTTTTTTGTTCAAAAATCTCCAAACAGTTATTGCAACTTGCACTGATTTCTTCAAAGGATTTTTTAATCCAACGCCGAGCAGCTCCTATTCCTCTGGTATGAGAAATAGTGTCACTTAGGGTATGACGAGTACCAAAATTGGTAAGGGTTTCTACGTCTTGAATTATACGCTCTGCAGACACCGAGTCGATGATGTTGTACATACGCATATCTTGTTGTGAATATCCAATTGCAAATGTAAAAACAAATATGTACGTACCCCATTTCATATTAAAAGCAATACTTATTTTCTGCACTTATCTTTTCGGCAATCGTATTACGTAATTCCGCAACATTGGGATAGTCATAATATTTGGTGTAACGCTTTAATCCCATTAACAAGCCCTTTTGTTCATCACCTTCGGCGAAAGATAATATCGCTTCACGCCCTTTAGCAGTAATTTTTTCTGTCGCTTGATACAAAAACAATTGACTCATGGCTATCTGGTATTTTTGTGCTTCTAACCCAAAAACAGTACTGTTTTTTTCTGCACGCAATAGAGCAGACTCCGCCAAATAGATATCGATTAAAATATCGGCAACAGCCAGCAGTATTTGTTGGTGTTCCTCAAGTTCAGTTCCATATTTCTGCACTCCAGCACCAGCAATCATCAAAAACACCTTTTTTAGGATTTTAAGGATGTGCTTTTCTTGGCTTAGAGGTTTTGAGAAGTCAGGAATAGAAAAATCGGGCACCCCCATAAGTTCTTCACCAACCGCTGTAGCAGGTCCAATCAAGTCCAAATGCCCTTTCATTGCTTTTTTGATAAGCATCCCCACAGAAAGCATGCGATTTATCTCATTCGTCCCTTCATAAATTCGTGAAATGCGGGCATCTCGCCAAGCGGTTTCCATCGGAGCATCGGCAGAGAATCCCATACCACCAAAAATTTGAACACCTTCATCGGCAGTGCTTTGCATATGCTCTGAGCAGGCTACTTTTAAAATAGAACACTCAATAACATATTCCTCAACCCCTTTTAATTCAGCTTCTTGGTGGCTATTTCCAGCAGCTAAACGCAGTGCAATTCGGTCTTCAATGTCTTGTGCGGCACGATAACAAGCCGATTCGCCAGCATACAAATTCGCAGCCATGTTAGCTAATTTTTGTTTAATGGCGCCAAACTGAGAAATAGGCGTTTTAAACTGTATGCGTTGGTTGGCGTATGAGATAGACTCATTAATAGTACGACGCTGACCGTCAAGTGTGGCAACGGCCAATTTAATGCGTCCAACATTAAGGGCATTCATGGCAATTTTGAATCCACTACCCCGATCGGAAAGCATGTTTTCTATGGGGACTTTGGTATCGCTAAAAAAAACTTGACGTGTTGAAGATGCGTGAATTCCTAGTTTTTTTTCTTCCTCGCCCATAGAAATTCCATTATCTGGGTCATTTGGAACAATAAATCCTGTGATGTTTTTATCGTCTTCAATTCGTGCAAAAACAATCATCAAATCAGCGTAACCTGCATTTGAAATCCATATTTTCTGTCCAGAAATTAGGTAATGCTTTCCGTCCGCCGAAAGCACGGCTTTGGTTTTTCCACTATTTGCGTCTGAACCAGCTGTGGGTTCTGTAAGACAATAGCAACCAATCCACTCTCCTGAGGCGAGTTTTGGCACATATTTTTGCTTTTGCTCTTCATTTCCATAGAGTACTATAGGCATGGTGCCAATCCCAGTATGTGCGCCAAAAGCTGTTGATAATGAACCAGACGCTCCTGACATATATTCGCAAACCAACATGGTGTCAACAAAGCCCATACCCAAACCACCATAAGCTTCGGGAACGCTAACGCCCAAGAATCCCATTTCACCAATTTTTCGCATAAGTTCAAAAGTAAAATCGTAGTCTTTGTTGTTAAATCGCTCCTGAGCCGGCCATACTTCTCGATCTGCAAATTCTTGAACAGCTTCACGCATCATTTGTTGCTCCTCGTTAAATTCTTCGGGAGTAAATATGTCTTGTGCCTTTGTCTCTTGCAAAATAAATGCTCCTCCACGAGTAAGATTTCTTTCAACTGTTTCCATAATTTATGTCTATAATCGTTCAAAAATTCCAGCGGCACCTTGACCAGTACCCACACACATGGTTACCATTCCGTACCTGTTTTTTCTGTTTTTCATTTCGTCAAAAAGTTGAACAGAGAGTTTGGTTCCTGTACACCCTAGCGGATGCCCAAGAGCAATAGCTCCTCCGTTTACATTGATAATGTCGGGGTTTAACCCCAAGGTGTTTATGACGGCCAAAGATTGGGAAGCAAAAGCTTCGTTAAGTTCAATTAACTCTATGTCTTCTTGTTTCATTCCAGCTTGCTTAAGGGCTTTGGGGATGGCAGCAACTGGGCCAATACCCATGATTCGAGGAGGTACGCCTGCTGCTGCATAGCTAACCATTCTGGCTATTGGCGTAACGCCTAATTCATTTACCATTGCTTCACTCATGACCAAAACCATGGCAGCTCCATCGCTTGTTTGGGAGGCATTCCCAGCGGTAACAGATCCTCCGTTGGCAAATACAGGTCTCAATTTGGCAAGTTTCTCTAAAGCAGTGTCGGCACGAGGCCCTTCATCGGTATCTACTACGTAGCTGCGTGTTTTTTTTGTGTTGCCATCCAAATACGTTTCATCAATAGTTATAGGGGCTATTTGGTCTTTAAATGCTCCGCGTTCAATGGCAGCTAGTGCCTTTTGGTGTGAGGCAAAAGAAAAAGCGTCTTGATCTTCTCTAGAAATCTTATATTCATTAGCTACTGCCTCGGCAGTAAGTCCCATGCCCCAGTAATAATCTTCATTTCCTTTTTTCACAAGTTCATAATCAGGAACAGGTTTATACCCGCCGAATGGAATAAAACTCATGCTCTCCGAACCTCCTGCAATAATGCAATCTGCCATTCCTGACTGTATTTTTGCCGTTGCCATGGCAATTGTTTCAAGTCCTGACGCACAGTATCGGTTTACAGTAACACCAGGGACCTCATCAGTTTCTAACCCCATAAGAGAAATAAGACGTGCCATATTTAGTCCTTGCTCGGCTTCTGGCATGGCGTTTCCAATGATTACATCATCAATACGTTTTTTGTCTAATTCAGGAATGGATTTCATTAAATACGCAACCGTATCGGCAGCGAGTTCATCAGGTCTTTTGAAACGGAAAAGACCTCTAGGTGCTTTTCCAACTGCGGTGCGGTATGCGCGAACTATGTATGCTGTTTTCATAATTAGTTTCGTAAAGGTTTTCCTGTTTTGAGCATATGTTGAATTCGCTCCAATGTCTTTCTTTCGGTACAAAGCGATAAAAAGGCTTCGCGTTCTAAATCCAATAAGTAACGTTCACTAACCATTGTGGCTTGTGATAAATCACCCCCTGCCATAACGTAAGCTAGTTTATTCGCAATTTTTTGATCGTGCTCAGAAATGTAATGCCCAGCTTCCATGCTGTCAGTACCCACCAAAAACATGCCAAGCGCCTGTTTTCCTAGAACTTTAATATCATTACGTTGTTGGGGTTGAGTGTAGCCGCGTTCAGCCATGAGTAGGGCCTCTTGTTTAGCTAGACTAAGTTGTCGCTTGCCATCTACCACCACAACATCTTTTCCTTTTTGAAGTACTCCAAAATCAAAAGCCTCATGAGCTGAAGTGGCTACTTTTGCCATTCCAATAGCTAAGAAGTGTTCTTGTAATACGTTTAATTCCACATCATTTTTTCTAAAAGTATCAGCAGCTCTAAGGGTCATTTCTTTAGAGCCTCCACCTCCAGGAATTACACCTACACCAAACTCAACTAAGCCGATATAGGTTTCGGCAGATGCTACCACTTTATCTGCATGCATGGAAAGCTCACACCCTCCACCAAGAGTAAGACCGTGTGGAGCAGCAACAGTAGGAATATTTGAGTACCGCATGCGCATCATAGTGTCTTGAAAGTATTTGATTGCCATATTAAGCTCATCGTATTCTTGTTCGACTGCCATTAAAAAAATCATGCCTAAGTTGGCGCCAGCCGAAAAATGAGCCCCGTTATTCCCAACCACAAGTCCCTCATAACCTTGCTCTGCAAGATCAATTCCTTTATTAATGCCTTGCAAAACCCCTGCGCCAATGGTGTTCATTTTAGAATGAAACTCAATATTTAAAATACCGTCCCCAAGGTCGATGACGGAACATTCTTTGTTTTGCCAAATGGTTTTATTTTCACGAATATTATCCAAAATAATAAAGGCATCTTGTCCTGGTATTGGCACAAACGATTTCTTAGAAATATGATAATAATGCTTTTTGTTTTCGCGGAGTTGATAAAATCCATTAGTCCCCGTTTCAGCGAGTTCCTCTATCCATTGGGCTACTGGATGCCCTATTTCTTTTATCAATTCTATCCCTGTTTTTAGTCCCACTGCATCCCACAATTCAAACGGACCGTGCTCCCAGCCAAAGCCAGCTTTCATCGCGTCATCAATATGAAAAAGTTCGTCAGCAATCTCAGGAATACGGAATTGGACATAAGCAAAGGTTTCACCCAATACAGTACGGTAAAATGTAGTCGCTTTATCATTACCACTTATCAGTACGGGAAAACGATCTTTCACTAAATCTATAGTTTTTGTTTTTTCCAGTGTTGCAAAGGATACTTTCTTTTTTGAGCGATAACTCATGGTGTCGAGATCAAGCACCTGAATTTCAGAAGACCCATCTTTATTCGTTACTTTTTTGTAGAATCCTTGGCCAGATTTTGTTCCCAACCATTTTTCTTCCATCATTTTTTGGATGAAATCAGGTAAAACAAAACTTTTACGCCGTTCATCTTCATTACAATTTTCGTGTAATCCATTTGCGACGTGTACGAGGGTGTCAAGGCCTACAACATCTACGGTTCTGAAAGTTGCCGATTTTGGCCGCCCCATTACAGGCCCAGTAAGCTTATCAACCTCTTCAACACTTAGTCCCATGGGCTTCATTTGGTGAAATAAACTTTGAATGCAAAAAATTCCAATTCGGTTGCCAATAAATGCTGGCGTGTCTTTTGCTAATACTGATGATTTTCCCAAAAATCGACTTCCATAATCCAATAGAAAATCAACTACTTCGCCCTTGCATTTAGGTCCAGGGACAACCTCAAATAGCTTTAAATAGCGAGGTGGATTAAAAAAATGTGTTACTGTAAAGTGTTCCTGAAAATCTAATGACCTTCCCTCATTCATGAATTTAATAGGAATCCCCGAAGTATTTGAGCTAATAAGAGTTCCTGGGGTTCGAAATTTTTCTACTTGTTCAAAAACTACCTTTTTAATATCGAGTCGCTCAACCACTACTTCAATAATCCAATCTACTTCAGAAATTTTTGACATGTCATCTTCAAAGTTTCCTGTATGAATTCGGTTTTTAAAGGAAGGGTGATAGAGCGGTGCGGGCTTGCTTTTTATAGCCTTTTCAAGATTTTGATTTACAATACGGTTGCGCACCAACGGATGGTTTGTTTGAAGCCCCCTCGCTTTTTCAATCTCATTAGGTTCTTTGGGGGCAATATCTAAAAGCAATACTTCTGCGCCAATATTTGCAAAATGACAAGCAATACCAGAACCCATAATTCCAGAGCCCAAGACGGCTACTTTATTTATATTTCTTTTCATATGCTGTGCTTTAGTCGTAAATGTTTTTAGATTGAGTTAGGGCTATTATGGTTTCTGAAACCTCTCTAAATGCAGCAAGTTTTTTCTCACCTATTTGATTTTCTATCAACTTGTTAAATTGTAAAACAAGTGATTTTGAATAATCTCTTTTTTCAAGTCCCAAAGGGGTAAGTTTTAATAAAACACTTCTGCCATCATCAGGGTTAGGTTGACGTTCAATAAACCCTTTTTCCTCCAAAGTTTTAAGAGTTCTCGATAAACTAGTGGCTTCCATGCCCATTTTAGGAGCAATAGCTGTAGAAGGAGTGCCATGTACTGGATCTATTGAAAGCAACGCCATTCCGGTTGCTATAGTCGTGTCATGTTTAGAGGCTTCTTCATTATACATTTTGGCAATAGCTTGCCAAGTTGCTCTATAAAGGCCATCAATAGTAGGGTATGAAGTTGTTACTTGCATACACCAAACATACAAAAAAAATACTATGCACGCATAGTATTTTTTATAAATTGTATATTGACTCGAATAGGTTTAGGTATTTTTCCTTTATGCTCCTTCGTTTAAGTTTCATCGTAGGGGTTAGGTGTCCGTCTTGAACAGACCACACATCGGGTGTAATGCGGATATCTTTAATTTTTTCCCATTGACCAAAGCGCTCATTGAGCAAGTTTACTTCATCCAAAATCTTCGTATAAACTTGTATGTTGCTATTCCAACTTGAAGGTTGTGGAAGAGAAATACCTTCTTTTTTTGCCCAGGCCTCAACCGCATCAAAATTTGGTTGAATCAGAGCTGCAGGAAATTTTTGTCCTTCGCCAATAACCATAATTTGATCAATAAATATTGACTGTTTCATGGTATTTTCAATTACTTGTGGCGCAATATATTTGCCCCCAGAGGTTTTGAACATTTCTTTTTTACGATCAGTAATTTTCAAAAACCCATCCTCATCAATATGCCCAATATCTCCGGTATGAAAATAGCCGTTTTTAAGCACCGCATCCGTTTTTTCTTTGTCTTTATAATACCCCATCATGACATTGGGCCCCTTGCACAAAATTTCACCATCTTCAGCAATCTTAACTTCGACGCCGCTAATAATATGCCCAACAGTTCCAATACGCATTTTACCACCTCTAATGTCGTTTACTGAAATTACGGGTGAGGTTTCGGTAAGGCCATATCCTTCCACAACAGTCATTCCTGCTGCAGTAAATACTTTAGCCAATCTGGGTTGTAAGGCTGCACTTCCTGATGCAATTAGCTCTAAGTTTCCCCCTAGCGCTTCTTTCCACTTGCTAAAAATAAGCTTACGTGCAATTTTTAATTGTATTTCGTACCACCAGCCGTTTTCTCCATAAGGTTTGTAGCGAAGTCCTAAGTCAACTGCCCAATAAAATAATTTTTGTTTTATTCCCGAAAGTTCGGCGCCGCGGGCGTATATTTTATCGTATAGCTTTTCTAGCAAGCGCGGAACTGCGGTCATTACAACAGGTTTGACCTCTTTGAGGTTGTCTCCGATAGTTTCAAGTGATTCAGCAAAATAAATTCTAGTACCCGAATACACATATAAATACAAAAGTATACGCTCATAGATATGGCATAACGGTAAAAAGCTCAAGGACTTTGCTTTTCCGAAGGTTAACGGAAGTCTTTCTTGGCTGGCAAGAATGTTACTTACAATATTATCGTGGCTCAGCATTACGCCTTTGGGTTTTCCTGTGGTTCCAGAAGTGTAAATGATAGTTGCTAACTCTTTAGGGTCTACCGCAGCTTTGCGGGTTTCAATTTTTTTAGCTTGCTCTTCAGTTGGCTTTTTGGATAGTAAAGACTTGAAATTTTCGCAACCTTCAATTTTATCGAAGCTGAAAACACCATTAAGCTTATCACATTGCGACTCAATGCTTCGAACTTTTTCCAGCACTTCTTTATCCGAAACAAAGCAATAAGTTGCCTCTGCATGATTGAGAATGTAAGCGTAATCTTCAGCTGTAATTGTCGGATAAATAGGAATATTTATAGCTCCAATTTGCGACATACCAAAATCAGCAAGCACCCATTCAGTACGATTTGTTGAAGAAATCATCGCTATTTTGTCGCCAGGTTTAACACCCAAATCAAGTAATCCAGCACTGCAATTATCCCCAAGTTCTTTAACTTCTGTAGTGGAGAACCCCTCCCATATCCCATTAACTTTGGAGTTTACCGCATTATCAAGGGGGCGGTGGGCTGCCATAAAATCGATGAAGTCAAAAAGTCTTTTTGGTGTTTCCATGCGCTAATTGTTTTGCTTTGACATATTGCCAGTATTCAAAAAAACGATATTTTTTTGATTTTACCTACTGGAAATCCAATTGAAAGCATCTTCAAAGGCTAATATCCAAGGACTTACAGTGTCTGAGCGGTCGGTAGGGTAATGGCCCCAGTTCCAAGGGAAAATAGCGCGCTCTAAGTGTGGCATCATCACCAAATGACGTCCATCGTCACTGCATAGCATTGCGGTATTAAAGTCAGAGCCGTTAGGATTTGATGGGTATGAGTCATAAGCATATTTACCAGAAATAGCATAAGCTTTTTCTTCATTCGGGAATACAAACTTTCCCTCGCCATGAGCAGCCCATATGCCTAGTCTGCTGCCTTCCAATTGCTGAAGCATAACGGCAGGTGAGTTTTCAATAACAACATCTGTGAAAATGCATTCAAACTTTCCAGAGTCATTATGTACCATTTTTGGCTTTTCGTTGTGATTGGGATGTAAAAGCCCCAGCTCTATAAAAAGTTGACAACCGTTACAAACTCCTAAGCTTAAGGTGTCTGGTCGCTCAAAAAACTTTTCGATAGCTTTCCGCGCCTTTTCATTGTATTTTATAGTTCCTGCCCAACCTTTTGCTGAACCCAAAACGTCTGAGTTTGAAAACCCACCAACAGCAACCAGCATTTGAACGTCAGATAAATCTTCTCTCCCTGAAGTTAAATCGGTCATGTGAACATCTTTGACTTCAAATCCAGCGAGATGCATCATAAAAGCCATCTCTCTTTCTGAATTACTTCCTTTTTCACGTAATACGGCAGCCTTAATCTTGCGTTTTGGAAGAGGTTTTGGTTTTCCGTCAAATGTTTTAGGGAAGCTAAATTGAAGCGGAGTGATGTCAAATGATTTAAAACGCTCCATAGCTTTCTCTTCACCACTTTGTTTCTTATCTAATAAATATGAACTTTTGAACCAATGCTTTCTATGTGAAGAAATGTCAAAATTGTACTGAGAAATTCCTTTTACGGAAAGTGTGTTTGATGTTGTTACTGTGCCTATTTTTACAAGGTTAATTCCCTTGTTTGAGAGTTGTTTGGCAACATCTGATTTTACTTGGATTAATAAACCCACTTGCTCTGAAAGTAAAGTTTGTTCAACAGGCATTGAAGAATTCATAAACTCAACCTTTAGCCCCAATCCTTCAGCAGCAAAACACATTTCAAGTAAAGAAGTAATTAACCCTCCCGAACTAATATCATGTCCAGCCGAAATTGTACCCTTGAGTAATTCATCTTGAATAGTGTTAAAAACCTTTTTAACATAAGACGCTTTGGCAACATTAGGTGCTTTTATACCAATATGTTGTTGTAGCTGTGCGTAAGCAGAACCTCCTAAAGCTGCATTACCGTCTGACAAATCAATGTGATATACATCGCCACCATCTTTTTTAAGTTCAGGAGTGATCACCTTATCTATTGCGTGACAATGTCCTGCAGCAGATATAATTACAGTTCCTGGCGCAATCACTTCTTGGTCTTTATATTTTTGTTTCATTGATAACGAATCTTTTCCGGTAGGAATATTGATTCCCAAATCAATGGCAAAACCAGAACATGCTTTGACAGCTTCATACAGTCGAGCATCTTCTCCAGGATTGTTACATGCCCACATCCAGTTTGCAGATAAACTTACCGATTGGAGTCCATTAGCAAGAGGTGCCCAGATGATATTTGTTAGTGCTTTGGCGATAGCATTTTTACTGCCCAACCCTGCGTCAATTAGCCCAACAAGAGGAGCGTGACCTAGAGATGTTGCCAAGCCGTGAACACCTTCAAAATCTAGTGCTATAACTCCACAATTTGCCAACGGTAGTTGATGAGGGCCAATACATTGCTGTTGAGCAACTCTACCTGTAACGCAACGGTCAACTTTGTTGGTCAGCCAATCTTTACAAGCTACGGCCTCGAGCTGAAGAAGCCAAGCAACTTCTTCTTCAAAAGATTTTGGTTGTGGTACATCGGCGAATGACACTTCTTTTGTAGTGTCTTTCATAATGGTTTTGGGCGTTTTTCCAAAAAAATCAGAAAGGGCTAAATCAATCGGAGATTGTTGATGCTTTTCTGAGAAAACCTCAAAACGATTGTTTTCTTTTATTTCGCCTACTTCAAAAATTGGAGCGCGTTCGCGAGCAGCAATTTCTTTTAATTGTTCGAACCCTTTAGCGTCAGTAATTAGCCCCATGCGTTCCTGTGACTCATTGCCAATGATTTCTTTGGCAGAAAGTGTTTGGTCGCCTACAGGCAATTTGTCGAGTTCAATCGTTCCGCCTACATCTTCTATAAGTTCAGACAAACAATTAAGGTGTCCCCCTGCTCCATGGTCGTGGATAGATACAATTGGATTTTTTTCTGACTCAACCGCTGCGCGTATCGTGTTAGCTACTCGCTTTTGCATCTCAGGATTAGAACGTTGTACTGCGTTTAATTCAATCCCTGAGTCAAACTCTCCTGTATCTGCCGAAGATACTGCAGCGCCTCCCATACCAATGCGGTAATTATCGCCACCCATAACAACAATTTTATCACCCTTTTTAGGTGTTTTTTTTAGGCTTTGTTGCATTTTACCATAGCCAATTCCGCCAGCAAGCATGATAACTTTATCAAAGCCAATCGTTTGATTGTTTTCACTGTGTTCGAAAGTAAGAAGCGATCCTGCAATGAGCGGTTGTCCAAATTTATTTCCAAAGTCAGATGCTCCATTTGAGGCTTTTATCAAAATGTCTTCAGGGTTTTGATATAACCAAGGACGTGCCGGGATTTTTTCCCACGGTCTATTAGATTCCGTTCTGGGATATGCAGTCATATAAACAGCTGTACCAGCTACAGGGATGGAGCCTTGACCACCAGCCAAGCGATCTCTAATTTCACCACCTGAGCCTGTTGCTGCACCATTGAAAGGTTCAACTGTTGTGGGAAAATTATGTGTTTCAGCTTTTATAGACAATACAGAACTAAACGACTTTTTGATGTAAATGTCTGGTTTGTTTGCACTTTTAGGGGCAAACTGAACAAGTGTAGGTCCTTTTAAAAACGCAACATTGTCTTTGTAGGCAGAAACTAGATTACTTCCATTTTCTTTTGAAGTTTTTTTGATAAGTTCAAATAGCGTGTGTTTTTTAGTTTTGCCGTCAATTATAAATGTTCCATTAAATATTTTATGTCGACAATGTTCAGAATTTACTTGCGAAAAACCAAACACCTCCGAATCAGTTAATTCCCTTCCTAAGCGTTTTGCTAAGCCTTCTAAATAAAGCACTTCATCAGCACTCAAAGAAAGCCCTTCTTTTTTGTTATATGTGTCAATATCTTTTATTGAATGCACTTCTTCTGGGGTTCGCTTTGTGTCAAAAGTATGCTGATCTAACACTTTAAATCTCTGATGAATCATGCCATCAAATGCTATCTGATCTGTTGCCCAAAACTGTTCAATACGGATGACATCGGTCAATCCCATGTTGTGACAAATTTCGACAGCATTAGTGCTCCAAGGAGTTACCATACTTATACGTGGACCTATGAGGGATTCTTGAATATATGATTTTCGTAGTAGGGGGTAGTCACTAAAAAGCCACTCCAATTTTTTTTGGTCTTCTTCCGAAACAGGAAGTTCTTTGTGAACGACATATAAGTGCTGTTTGGGGTAACCAAAAAAACAAATCATAGGTAATGATTAAAGTACAAAAATAAGGATACTAACATTCGTATTGCTAGATTAAATCTGTAAAAAAGTAAACGAAACACCAAAATTTATCAACAAACTATTAGGTTCGTAGCATACGTGCCATGTAAAACCCATCAAAACCATCTTCAGAAGGCCAATAATGTTTTTGTGCTTCTAGGGTGAATTTCCCCCCTGTTTCACTACTTAAAAAAGCAGTGATTTGGTCTTCGTTTTCTTGTGGAAGTATGGAACAAGTAGCGTAAACAAGCTTTCCGCCCGGCTTCACCATTTTGGCATATTGACGTAGAATATGTTGTTGTTCTTTAAGGATACGTTCAATGAAGGCTTCGTTAAGTTTCCATTTCGCATCAGGGTTTCTTCGAAGTACACCTGTTCCACTGCAAGGAGCATCAATGAGCACTCTATCTGCTGTATCGTATAGTTTCTTAATTACTTTTGTGCTGTCAATCAGGCGGATTTCTATATTGTGTGCGCCTGCTCGCTTAGCCCTTCTTTTAAGTTCGTGGAGTTTGTGTTGATAAATGTCAAGCGCTATTAATTGCCCTTTATTTTCCATTTTGGCTGCTAAGTGAAGTGCTTTTCCACCTGCTCCTGCGCAAGCATCAATAACGCGCATTCCAGCAGAAACTTGAGTAAAGGGGGCAACTGTTTGTGACGCGGCATCTTGTACCTCAAACAGTCCTTTTTGAAAGGCACTTGTGCTAAACACATTAGCCCGTTGTTCAAGGATAAGGGCATCGGCATACTTAGGCGAAGAGGTTGAGATGATTTTTTCCTCAAGCAAAACATTTCTCAGTAGTTTAGGAAGCGTTTTTAGCGTATTTGTTCGCAACACTACGGGAGCCATTGTGTTTAATGCTTGTAATTCTTTTTCCCATTTTTTTTCGCCCAAAGAAGTTACTCCTAATTCATCTAACCAATCGGGAATTGATTCTCTGAATTTTCGCTCGTTTCTCAATGTTTCGAACTTGCCTTTTATCCGTCGAGTGGGGGTTCCTTCAAGTGGTTTCCAGTCTGGTAGCGGATACCCACGTAGTGTAGCCCAAACCGCAAAAATGCGCCATAAATCATCACGATTAAAAGGTTCTTGGACAGCTGCGATTTCTCCGTAGAGGCGTTTCCAGCGTACGATTTCATAAGTGGTTTCCGCAACAAAACCCCGATCACGACTACCCCAACGTTTATCGCTTTTGAGTATTTGGGCCACCACCTTGTCGGCGTACTTTTCCTCGTTAAAAATTTGATTTAGGCCGTTGAGTACTGCCAAGACTAGGTTTTTATGAAGTCGCATAGCATTAGTTGAAAGATTGTAGCTCAATGAGTTTTTTGTACATGCCGTTTTGAGCAATGAGCGCTTCGTGGGTGCCACGCTCTAATACCTTTCCCTTATCAAGTACCACTATCTCGTCTGCGCTTTTTATAGTCGAAAGCCTGTGTGCAATGATAAGCGAGGTGCGATTTCGCATCATTTTTTGTAGAGCATCTTGCACTAATTTTTCGGATTCAGTATCAAGTGCAGACGTTGCCTCGTCCAAAATCATTACCGGAGGGTTCTTAAGTACGGCACGGGCTATGGCAAGCCGTTGTTTTTGTCCTCCTGAAAGCTTGTTCCCGGAATCTCCTATTATCGTATCAATTCCTTGAGGAAGTTCTGCTATAAATTTGGCAGCGTTGGCAATAGCCAATGCCTGATGCAGTTCTTCGTCTGTTGCATTAGGTCTTGCTATACGTAAGTTGTTTTTAACTGAATCGTGAAAAAGAACAGCATCTTGGGTAACGTAACCAAACAGGGTTCTTAGTTCGGTTAAATCTATTTGATTTGTAGGCACACCATCAATAGTAATTGTTCCTTTTTGAGGGTCGTAAAAGCGGGCTAAAAGATTAGCGATAGTTGTTTTCCCACTTCCTGATGAACCCACTAATGCAATCGAATTCCCTTTTGGAATACTAAGATTAAGCCCATCAATAATTTTTTCTTCTTCGTAGCTGAAATGAATGTCATTAAATACAATTTCTTCAGAAAATTCTGGTTTGGGTGTTGGGTTTTTTGGAGATTGAATATCAGAAACGTGAAATAGATATTCCATAATGCGTTGCGCGGCAGCATTTCCCTTTCGAACGCTATAAATGGCTCTACTCATGGATTTTGCAGGTGTAAGTACTCCGTATGCAAGCCCAAGATATGTGATAAATGCTTCGCCAGTTAATGTCTGCTCAACCAAAACAAGTCGACCGCCGAAATATAAAATAACGCCAAAAACGGCAATACCTAGAAACTCACTAACTGGACTTGCAAGGCTTTGCCGATGAACCAAATTGTTGGCAAAAGAAAATACCCTTTTGGTGATGATTGAAAACTTTTTGTTAAAAGCATTTTCGGCAGTAAAAACCTGAATTATGGGTATTCCAGTAAGCGATTCCTCTACAAAAGATAAGAGTTCACCAAACTCACGTTGTAATTTTTCTGAACGTGATTTTAAGGACTTTCCAATGATAGAAATTAGCCATCCAGCAATGGGGATAAAAATCAAAACAAAAAAGGTAAGTTTTGCACTAATTAAAAACATGCTACCAAGGGCAAAAAGTATGGTTAGGGGCTCTCTGACCAACATTTCGATAACCGATAAGAATGAACTCTGCACTTCGTTAACATCAGCAGTAATTCGAGATAAACTATCTCCTTTTTTGTTTTCGGAGTGAAAATTAGCTGAGAATGAAATGAGTTTTGCATATAGAGCATTTTGTAAGTCTTTAACCACTCCGTTACGTAAAAAAGTTATGAAAAATATCGCACAGTAGTTAAATAGGTTTTTGAGGAAAAAAGAAATTAGTAACACGCCAATAACAACCATAAGTGCTTTCAGCGCATCATCTTGGGCGTATTGACCAACAGAAAATCGAAACGAATCGAGGGCATAATTTAGCAATTCTCCTAGCCCTTCATATTCTGGCTGTTTTGGAGGTGTTTTTTTACCTTTAAAAAGCACCTCAAGCATAGGCCAGAGTGCAATAAACGAAACTGCGTGGAAAAAGGCATATAGTAGGTTAAACACAACATTTAATGCGATGTAACCTTTGTATGGAAGCGCATAGCGCAATATGTACCGAATAGGACTCATCTTACACCCCTAGTTCAGCCAGGATACGATCAATTTTTTGCTCTAAAACTTTTTTCGTTGCACGGTAGTTTGTTGTTGCATCTAGTGGAGTGTTTACACTAACATAAAACTTAATTTTAGGCTCTGTTCCACTAGGGCGTGCTGCCACACGCGTGCCGTCTTCAGCAATAAAAATCAATACATTGGCTTTTGGCAAAGGTATAACTTCTTTTTGTTGCGAATCGATTTGCTGTCTAATCGCTTTAGCGTAATCTTCTAAATGTGTAATCTTAGCTCCATCTAAGGTTTCGGGGGGATTGCTTCTAAAGCGTTCCATTAGCAGCTTAATTTCTTCAGCACCGGACTTCCCTTTTTTTACTAATGACACTAATCGTTCTTGAAATAATCCTAAGTTTACATAGTTATCAATGAGTGTTTCAAAGAAGGAACTTCCTTTTGATTTTGCTTCAGTCACAAGCTCACATGCTAGTAGTGCAGCTGTAACGGCATCTTTATCACGAACAAAATCACCTACCATAAATCCAAAACTTTCTTCGCCGCCGCCTAAGCATTTTTGGTTTGGATAGAGTTCTATCATTTGTGCAATCCACTTAAACCCTGTAAGACCAAGTTTACATTCAATATTGTATTGCTTAGCGAGCTCAATCATCATCGGAGTGGACACAACTGTAGACCCCACAAAGGCATTGTCACTTTTGGTAAAGCTTCCTTTGCTTAGTATAAAATCTGTCATAGCAACCATGGTTTGGTTGCCATTGAGCAATTCCAAAGTATTATTTTCATTGCGGACGGCTATTCCCAATCGATCAGCATCGGGATCTGTTCCAATAACAATATCTGCTCCAATTTCATTAGCTTTTACCATAGCCATTTGTAACGCTTCAGGTTCCTCAGGGTTTGGAGATACTACGGTTGGAAAATCCCCATTTGGTTTAGCTTGTTCCTCAATAACTGTTACATTGTTGTAGCCTGCTGCTGCCAGTACTTGCGGAATGGCGGTAATGGATGTGCCATGCAATGAGGTAAAAACCACTTTTACATCATCGCGATTTCCAACACCAATCTTTCCAACGCTAACAGACGCTTTTTGAAAAGCCACATCAATTTCCGAATCAATAAGTTGAATACGGTTGGGCTTGGCATTAAAATTAATGTCATTATACTGCGTGGCATTTATAGCATCGATTATGCCCTTATCTTGCGGAGGTACAATTTGACCACCGTCTTGCCAATATACCTTATACCCGTTATACTCTGGTGGATTATGAGAAGCAGTAAGGACAACACCACAATGACATTGCAAATGTCTCACAGCAAAGGACACCTCAGGAGTTGCACGAAGGTCTGAAAATAGAAAAACATCAATGTTGTTTGCTGAAAAAATATCGGCAACAGTTTGTGCGAGTTCTTTGCTATTGTGTCGGCAGTCATAACCGATCACAATACGAGGTGTTTGGTTTGGAAATTGACGGTTTATGTAATTACTCAGCCCCTGAGTAGTGCGCCCAAAGGTGTATTTGTTTACACGATTGGTACCGACACCCATAATACCACGCATTCCACCTGTTCCAAATTCTAAATCTTTGTAAAAGGCATCTTCTAGGGCTGTGAGGTTGTTTTTTAAAGCACCAACTGCTGTTTGGGTTTCGTTGTCAAACGGTTCTTGTTCCCAAGCTGCCGC
>JAURNV010000035.1 GCA_030830005.1 Flavobacteriaceae bacterium
ACTTCCCAAATTTCTTATTGCCGCTAAAGGAATATGTGCTACGTTTAATTTCTGAATTTGGTAAAATTCCTTCAGTCTTTACATTTGTATACCCTATTCTAAAATTTTCTCCATTAAATGCTACAGAATTGGTAAATGCAACTGAGTTTTTGAAGAAATCATGGGCAGTTGTTTTAGGTGCAACAAAAGGTGCGGTACCACCATAATCACCCCATTCAGGTATCATGTTATACCAATGGTGTACGTTTAATGAACTGTCGTATCTCGCTCCATATGAAGCGTCTTCGCCAGTTAAAACAGCCAAATTTGACCCCCATTCATCCCACCTTCCATCAGGTCCTCCATAAAACGGACCATAACCTTGTGCATATTCTTTTTGGTAAATAGGCATAGTTGAATTATCAATTGAACCTACCATTGAAGTTGAGTTTATTGTGATGCCAATACCATCAGTTTCAAGCGACTTGCCTTTTTTTGTGGTAATAAGGACAACGCCATTATTTGCTCTTGAACCATAAAGTGCAGAAGCTGCAGCACCTTTAAGTACGCTAACTGATTCAACGTTGTCTGGGTTGATATCCATAGCAGCATTACCATAATCAAACCCCCCTCGCCCTGTTGTGTTTGAGTTGAAAGTGTCATTATTAATGGGTGTTCCATCAATCACAAAAAGGACTTGATTATTTCCAGTTAATGACGAAAATCCCCGAAGAACTGCATTTGCAGACCCTCCCATTGTATTATAAGCTTGAATATCAAGGCCGCTAATTTCTCCACTAAGTGATTCGATGGCGTTAACGCTTTTTACATCGGCAAGATCATCCCCACCCACACTTTGCACTGCGTATCCTAGTGATTTTTTATCTCTTGTAATACCAAAAGCAGTTACCACTACTTCATCTAGCGCATTATCAGGTTGCAAACTAATATTATGCGTAGCTGCACTCACGGGTATGCTTTGTGTGGCGTAGCCCACAAAGCTAAACACTAGGGTTTCGCCTTGCGCAGCGTTAATTTGGTACTTCCCGTCAAAGTCGGTTGAGGTACCCCTAGAGGTGCCTTGTACCAAAACGGTAGCTCCGGGGAGCGGTTGGTTGTTTTCATCGGTTACGGTTCCCGACACAGTTTGCTGTGCCCAAACCGCCGTACTCATGAGTGCTAGTATGAGCACTCCCATATGTCGTATGTAGTTCATATGATTTCGGTTTTATAGTTAATACCCCGAAGGTGTAAAAGATGTTTATGACTACAGTACCGAAACCGATCTATTTTTAACAAATTCTATTAAAAAGTCTTTTTTTTTAACGATTATGATAAAAATTTATTTACTAAAATAATAGTACCTTTTATATGTTAATGAAACGTTAATGATACGAGTGATTTATCGTAAAATAAAAACCCCGCACAAGGCGGGGTTTAAAAATTTGTAACTCAGTAAGAAGATTTAGTTCTGATCTTCCGCAGAAATAAATGGATTGGCATCAATTTCTTTTTGAGGAATCTTAAAAATCCAATCTTTATTAGAAGAAGGCTTATCTACTTTAAAGGCATCTTGGTAAAGTACAGCAGAAGCACCAGATCCTCCATCTGCTTCGTGATCAATACCTTCATCCCAGCGTATTTTATCGGTATATCCAAAACCTTCACCCCATAATTCTAACTGTCTTTGAAATTTAATGTGTTCCATTAAACTTTCTTTAGTGCTATAGGCAGTCACGTCATATGCGCTATCTCTTTCTTCTCCAAGAGGCTTAAGTGCAGCCTGTGCGCCAGCCACATCATTTAACATAGCTTTTGCTTCGGCTTCAATTAAGTGCATTTCAGAAGAACGCATATAAATGACATCGTCAGGATCAATGGTGCCTGGGTTTGCATTTTTTAACTTAAAATGCATGTAGGGATGTTGATTAAATCTATTGGTAATCCCATAGGTTGCATTGATTTCTGCCCTTCTTGCATCGAAAGCCGCTTTATCGGTATAATTAGGATCTTTTCCAAATCCACCCTGTTTGTTCGCAGCAGAAGAGTTGGTATTGGGTGCATCTATGATAAATGCCTTTTTTCTGTAATCCGTGTCAGGAGTAGCGTCAATTAATCTACGGTCAGCAATTTTTGGATTATTTCTAATCTGACTTCCGTTAAAAGTATTACTGCTTAAATAGAAATAAGAGCGGAAGAATGTAGTCTCTGTGCTGATTACATTACTTCCCCAGATAACTTCAGGAAGTTCGTTAGTATTAAATCCTGATAGCCAGTCTGCTTCTCCCATAATCGAGTAGTTTTGACGAGCCAATACAGCATTGTCTGCTGCGGCTTGCCAATCTCCTTTAGATAAAGCCCAACGCGCTTTTAAGCCATAAGCAACATTTATATTGAGTTGCGATTTGCCACTTCTGGTTTCAGCTCTTGACTCTGCACCAGCAAAAGCAGCTATTGCACTGTCAAGGTCATCACCTATTTGTTTGTAAACAGCTTCAACGGTAGCTCTTGGCCCTGTTGTTTGAGGTTCCAATACAATTGGCACTCCTTTATCTGTAGCAGGATTACCAATTAAATAGCCTTTAGCGTAATGTTGTACTAGCGAAAGTAAGGCATACGCTCTGTATGTGTAAGCCTGGCCTTCAATACTACGCAACTTTGGCGTTGCTGTTATTGACCCCTTTTCTATTTTTTCGATAATCAAATTAGCGTTAAGGATAATGTTATATCTGTGATACCACAAAAGCTCACTAGTTAAAGATGTTGGTAGGGTATGAGACTGCCATTGCATCTCATCACGCCAACCTAGGTTGTTTGCATCAGCAGAATGGATTAAATATCCAGCCAAATTATCACCAAGAGGGACCCAATAATGATTCCCAGCTCTTGCGGTATTACCTCCTGAAAGGAATGTTTGCGTTTGTGAATATAAACCACGATGAATACCGTTCAATACTTTTTCCATGCTGTCTTCGTCACCTAAGGCAACAGCAGGCGTTACAGCATTGGTTGGAACAGTTTCCAAAAAATCTTCTTCACAAGATGTTGCTAAGGTGATTAGAACTCCTAACAACAAAAGTTTTGTTTTATGTAACATGATTTTTTATTTATATAGTTAATTAAAATGATACGTTTAATCCTAAGGAAACTGTCCTTGCGGGGTTAAAATCAATTCCGCTTTGTGTTCCAGCTAAGTTATATTGTGGATCAAGTCCTTTTCTTTCACTTTTTAAGAAAAGATTCTCTCCGTATAACGATAGTCTAAGATTGTCCACACCCAGCGCATCTAAAATATCTTGGTTGAAGTTATAACCAAGGTTTACATTTTTCAGTGCCCAGAAAGATGCATCTGTCAAAAATCTATCAGACATTGTCTGTACTAAGTCAGTATTTCCAGTTTCCAATCTTGGAACATCTGTAATGTCTCCAGGAGCTCTCCATGCATTTAAAATATCGGGATGTTGCGAACGTCCAAAGCTATTGCTAGACATCATATTGGCGTAGCCATAATCCAAAATACTACCTCCAATTCCGAAAGTGATTAAGAAGTCAAGAGAAAAGCCTTTATAGCTCAAACTGTTTGAAATAGAACCAAGAACATCAGGTATAGCAGAATCACCAGTGTAATCTCTTTCTGCTTCATCCCATTCAGTTGTAGTGGCATGATTTCCATTAGCGTCTAAGACCGGTACTCTATTACCGTTCTCATCATCCTCAAACATATAGTACAACGCATCTCCATTAGAAGAATCAACACCAGCATAGTGATATATAAAATAATCAAACCTTGATCTTCCTTCAGCCCATCGCTTAGAACCATTTATAAATGGATCTGGAATTGAGGTAATTTCATTTTTAAATGTTGAAAGCTGTAATGTTGTATCCCAATAAAAGTCATTGTTGCTAATAAGATGTCCTGTCAATCCGATTTCCCAACCTGAATTAAACATATCTGCAACATTGTTCGGTTGAACGTTTACTCCGAAACTTAGCGCAAGTGGCAAGTCATATAACAATTCTGTTGAGTTTTTCTTGTAGTACTCAATAGAACCTTCTAAGAAATTGTCAAACATTGCAAATTCTAATGCTACATCAAAATTTTCTACAGTTTCCCATTGTACTAAATTGTTACCCAAGTCGGATAAATTGAACCCAGGAGCACCGGCATTAGAGGTAATTGCATATCTAGCTTGATAAAGATAGAAGTCATTCAAATCGTCGTTACCAACTTCACCAAATGAACTTCTTAATTTTAATCTGTTGATAAAAGAAACATTTTTCATAAAATCTTCTTGGTCGATTCTCCAAGCAGCACCAACAGAAGAGAAGTTACCCCATCTTTTATCGGTCTGAAAAACAGAACTACCATCTCGTCTCAAAGAATAGCTTACATAATACTTGTCGTTAAAGTCATAATTTAATCTCACAAAGTACCCCTCAAGAGTCTTATCAGTTGAAAATCCGGCTAGTCGCACAGGATTTGAAAAGTTGTCAAATTCTGTTACGCCTGGTACAGTTTCAATTGTCGCTAAGGCATCAATTTCAGAATATTTTCTGTCATAACTTTCATGACCTGCAGTAACATCTAAATTGTGATCACCAAACGCCTGCGTATAGGTCAAAATTTGGTTAAAAGTAGTTACGTCTCTTCTAAATCGAGTCTCACTAAACCTTCCGTCAGGCTGTGCATCACCAATGATGGCATTTTCATACTCTTTTTCAACACCTTCGTTTATGTCTCTACCATAATTAAATCGAAGATTTAAACCACCTGCAATTTCGATATCTGTAAAAAACCTAAAGCCATAGGTGTTGTCTCTATCTTTTTCATTATTAAGTAGTAGTTCTTGCAGTGCATGACGACCTTGGTTACGAGGTCTAGAACCGATATTGTATTCAGGATAGCCTTCACCATTATCAAAAATTGGTTTTCCAAAGCTGTCTAACACAAGATTCCCTAATTGATCGTTTAAATAAATTGGGTAAACTGGACCCATTGATTGTGCAAAACCAAAAGGGTTTACAATACTTCCACCTCCAGCAGAGCTTGGTCCAGAAGCTTCAGCCAATGTTATATATGCAGTTCCTCCGAGTTTTATTCTATCGTTTGCATCAAATTCAGAGCTTAATCGAGTAGTTAAACGCTCAAAGTCAGAAGTCACTGCATAACCTTCTTCTGTCAAGTAAGAAGCAGAAAAGAATGTTTTGCTGTTTTTACCACCTCCTGAAACATTAACATTGAAATTTTGTCTTTGTCCGTTTTGCTCCATGAAGTCAAACCAGTCTAAACCTTGGTAAACAACTTTAGCAGAAGGGTTTAGTTTTCCATCAGTTCCTACAATCTGATCGTTAGGAACATTAAATGGGTTGTATCCCAAACTACCATAAATGTTTGCCGAAGCAAAAGCAGGGTCTCCGCCTCCAGCAGAAGAGTTTCGTAAAGCCTCCCACATAACTTCATAGTATTGGCCGGCAGAAAGACGGTCATAAACGGGAATTGCTCTAGAAACATTTCCGCTTTGTAAAGAAGCACTTACTTTAATACCACTATCTTTAACACCTTTTTTAGTAGTAATCATGACAACCCCGTTAGCAGCTCGTGATCCGTATAAGGCTGTAGATGCCGCATCCTTTAATATCGTAAAAGACTCTATGTCTTCTTGGTTAATTACGTTTAGGGAGCCTTCATACTGAACTCCATCAACAATAAATAAAGGATTCGTATCGCCATTTAAAGTACCTACACCTCGTATTACAATACCGGGTGAAGAACCTGGCTGCCCATTTTGTGAAGTAAACCTAACACCAGTAGCTCTACCTTCTATTGCAGCAATAGGAGAAGTAACACTTCTGATGGCTAGATCCTTGGCACTAACTACACTAGCAGAACCTGTAAATGATTCTTTTGTAGATGTTCCATAGGCTGTAATGATAACCTCATCAAGGGTGTTGTCTGCTTGAAGACTAACGTCTACTGTTGCCGAGTTTACGGTTATGCTTTGCGAAGCGTAGCCTACATAGCTAAACACTAGCGTTTCTCCTTGAGCGACATTAATCTTATACCTTCCATCGAAGTCGGTAGATGTGCCTTGTGTAGTTCCTTGAACCAAGACTGTAGCACCAGGAAGGGGAACACCGTTGGCATCACTGACCGTTCCTGAAACAGATTGCTGTGCTAAGGCAACTTGAAACACTACTAGAAAAGTAAATAATGTTTGAATAATTTTTGTTTTCATAATTGGATAATTCATTAGTATTTTCAAATATGTTAAAAAATTGTTAAATAACCAAGTTTATAGTGTAGATTTATAATTTTAGATGATAATAATTGTTAAAATAATAATATTTCTTCATTTTAATGCTTTTATTTTAAGGTATTTACACTTTGGAAAACCTTATTTTTAAAAATAAACTTTAGGCGAAATCATTTTGGTAGTTACAACGATGGCCTAGGCCCTCTTTATTTCTGTAAATTTAGAATAGCGGTATTGTTCCTTTACTTTTTTTGAAAGGATTAGTTATAGCCGTTTACTAAATAGTATAATTTAATCTAGGTACTATTTTGATTATTGCTCTAATCTTAACTTATTTTACTAACAACTTTCCTTATTGTCGCTTTTCTGTCTAGCTTTCCTGAAAACGTATATTCAAATGCATCTACACAAAAAACAGCTTTTGGAATATGGTGTTTGTCGTTTCCCAACACATTGATGGAAATTTCTAAGGCTTGCACTTTGTCCTGCTCATTTCCCTTAATTATAAGAGCCAATTTCTCACCGAGTTTTTTGTCGGGCAATCCAATAAAAAAGAAAGGTATTTTTAGGTGTCGCTTTAATTGTTGTTCCAGTAGCTCCGGGAAAATCTTTTTCCCTCCTGAGTTAATTACAAAATCACGTCTCCCCAAAAGATAAAATGAGTTTTCATCAACATGTTCCACTATGTCATTAGTAGCTATACTCTTGTTTGATATGTACGGCACGTTAAGTAGTAAACAATTGTCGTTATCTAACGTAAACGTTACATCAGGCATGGCTGTGAAAGGGGTAGGAGGGTAGCTCACTTGGCGTGTAGCCACGTGGGTAAGCGTTTCAGTCATGCCATATGTTTCAAAACAATTTGGGTGTGTTTTGGCTAAGCTCTTGTGTAATTCGTCTGCAATTGGAGCACCGCCAATCAAGATTGTTTTAAAATGATGCAATTGATCAAAATTGGCTTGGGCCTGTAGTGGAATAAGCGCAGTAAAAACATAGGCTTTCCCTTTTAAGTTAAGTGTTGTTTTTGATGGCAAAATATCTAAATCCAGCCCTAATACCATAGCTCGAACTAGCATCATTTTTCCTGCAATATATTGAACAGGTAAGCACAATAAGGCCGAATCTTTTGCTAAAAGACCAAAATAACTTCCAGTACGATGTGCAGAAGCCACCATACTGGTCTTTGGTACTTCAATAGTTTTTGGAATCCCTGTTGAGCCTGAACTATACAGTACTATAGTTTTTCTTTCGCTTAGCCAATCCATTAAAAAAAGCCCAAGCTGTTTTTGAGGAGCTTTAGAATCTTTTGACCAACCCATCGCAGCAGTCCACAGGCTTTTGTTGGTGTATGCCTTTCCGTTAAGCCGAAAGTGAGGATGCAGTTCCATACTTAAAAATCGAGGGTATTGTTCCAATTTTGGTTGATGTCGTAGCGTAAAAACCCCTCTGATACGACCAAAGGGCTTTCAATATTGTTGGTGAATAAACTTCCGGTGCCAAGTCCTTGTGGTATTGCGGTATGTAGTGAAGCTGTCCATTGTGCAATGGCGTTAAGCCCTATGTTACTTTCTAATGCGCTGGTAATCCACCAACCTATTTTTCGTTCTTCTGCCAATTTTATCCATTCTTCTGATGCCTGAAAACCTCCCAGTAAACTCGGTTTTAGGATAATGTATTGGGGATTTATACGGTCCAATAGCGCAGCTTTTTCCGATAATTCCAACACGCCAATGAGTTCTTCGTCTAAGGCGATAGGTAGAGGAGTATGGGCGCAAAGCTCAGCTAGTGCGTTATGCTGTCCTGCAGCAATCGGTTGTTCGATGCTGTGAATATCAAGTAGGGATAGCTGTTGCAATTTTTCAAGGGCTTCGCTTGCTAAAAAAGCACCGTTGGCGTCAACGCGTAGGGTTACGTGCTCTTTCGTGTATCGGGATCTGATTTCTGCAAGGAGTTTACATTCTAATTCGAAGTCTAGTGCGCCAATTTTTAGTTTAATGCATTCGAACCCTGATTCAATTTTTTCAAAGACTTGTTGACGCATAAAATCCATATCACCCATCCAAATCAAACCGTTAATGGAAAGCGGTTGAATTCCACGACTAAAAGTGGTGTCAAATAGCTGGAATGGATTTGAAGCTTTAAGCGATAGCATCGCCATTTCCACACCCATTTGAATTGATGGAAAATCTACACATAGCTCGGATATGTCATCCCCTTTTTGCAGGGTTTTACAAACCTTATTAAGTTGTTGTTCATAGTGTGGCACATCATCTAAACTGAGCCCCTTAAATAGCCCACATTCGCCAATTCCAACCCTTTTACCATCTGTTAGCTTAATAAAATAGGTTTCCTTTTGACGCAACACCCCTCTTGAAGTACCACTGGGACGTTTAAAATTTAGGATGTACTTTTTATACTGTGCTTCCATCAGAACAAATGTTGTGTAGCAAACAATATCAAACTTATCAAAAAAGTAGTTAGTGCTAGGGGCTTTAATAAGTTATCAAAATCAGCATGGTCTTTTATTCTAAACATCTTTAGAACATGTATTCCAAGGGGCATAAGTGCCAATAGCGGTAAAAAGTGCCAACGGTTTTGAGCTATTTCCACAACGCCTAAAGTCAAACTCGTACAGCTAATGAGCATTAAGATTCCTTGATAATTTTTGGCAAGCACAATGCCTAAAATAGCGGCTACTGTTTTTTTGCCTACAGCAGTATCATTTTCTATATCTCTCATGTTGTTCAGATTTAATACCCCAACACTAAGGCAACCCATGGTTAGTGCGAACCACCATACAGCGGTGTTAAATTCTTTTGTTTGTAAAAAATAGGAACCGCAAACAGCTAACAGTCCAAAAAACATAAACACAAACACATCGCCAAGCGCACGATACCCATAAGCCCTTTTACCGGCCGTGTATTTGTAGGCTGCTGCAATTGCACCCAGTCCAAGGCCAAAAAACACCAAACTTGATGTAATTTCACTATCACCAAAGGCCAAAAAAATGGTTGTTACAGCCATTCCCATACTGATGATAGCCGTAACTACAATCCCTCTAAAAAGGGTAGCTGTAGACAGGAGTTTTTGTTGTAGAACTCGTTTGGGTCCTATGCGATTTTCGTTGTCTGTGCCTTTTATACCATCGCCGTAATCATTAGCAAAATTGGAAAGAATTTGTAAGGAAATTGCTGTAAGTAATGTGCTGCCAAAGAGAACCCAAGACAAAAAAGGGCGCTGCGCTGCAAGTGCGTTGCCGGTTATAATTCCAGCCATGGAAAGGGGTAGCGTACGCAATCGTGCTGCTGATACCCATATGCGAATCAACGAAGGTTTGCTCACTATGGAAATTTAGGATACTGCTTGAAATTTGGTGCGCGTTTCTCCAAGAAGGCATTTTTTCCCTCTTGTGCTTCATCCATTAAGTAATACATTAATGTAGCGTCGCCGGCTAGCTGCATCAATCCATGCTGCCCATCAAGTTCGGCGTTCATACAACGTTTAATCATGCGTAACGCCAAGGGGCTGCGCTGTTGTATAATTTTGCACCAGTCCACCACAGTATTTTCCAAATCTTCCAATGGCACTACCTTATTAACTAAACCCATTTCTAAGGCTTCTTGTGCTGAATATTGTTGGCATAAAAACCAAATTTCACGGGCCTTTTTTTGTCCTACATGACGTGCTAAATAAGAAGACCCGAATCCGCCATCAAAACTCCCTACTTTTGGACCCGTTTGTCCAAAAATGGCGTTTTCACTCGCAACAGTAAGGTCACAAACCACGTGCAATACGTGTCCCCCACCTATAGCATAGCCATTAACCATGGCAATTACGGGCTTTGGAATTTCACGAATTTTTTTGTGGAGATCCAAAACGTTTAACCGTGGAACACCATCTTCTCCTATATACCCCCCAACCCCTTTCACATTTTGGTCACCACCACTGCAAAACGCTTTTTCGCCTGCACCAGTAAAAACTACTACGTCTATGTCATCACGCTCGCGACAACTATCCATGGCTTCCAACATTTGGTTGTTGGTTTCTGGTCTAAATGCATTGTATACCTTTTCTCTGTCAATTGTAATTTTGGCAATGCCCTCGAAAAATTCAAAGCGAATATCGCTATACTCTTTTATCGTTTCCCAATTTCTCATAGATTAAAATTTATTTTTTCTGTAAAATCATAGCCTTAAAATAACTCAATAATACGGAGTCGTTTACTTTTCTTGGCGTGCTAATTTCCAATATTTTTGCGGTTTTTGAGGTATTAAAAAAAGAATGCAGTGCAAGTTTTAGCCCCCATAACGTACGAACACGCTTGTAACGAAGTCCAAAATTCGCAGCGATATCTTTTGCATTTCTTTGATGAATGGTTTCAAAGTAGGTATCGTATTTTGGGCTGTCTTTTTCTCCCGGTAAAATTCTAAAAATACCACCGCCTTGGTTGTTGATCACGATGATACGCATATTGTTTGGAATATAATTGTGCCACAATCCATTAATGTCATAGAAAAAACTCAAATCTCCTGTTATCAGCACGCTTTGTTTTGAGTTGATTTGTGCAGCTCCCATAGCTGTAGCTGTACTGCCATCAATTCCAGCAGTTCCGCGGTTACAATATACCTCAACACCTTCTTGTAAATCGAATAACTGTAAGTACCTGATGGGTGAGCTGTTAGCAACTTGAAGATGCGTCTTCTTGGGAAGCGATGAACAAATTATTTCAAAGACCCGTAAATCTGAAAATGGCATTTTGGCTAAATAACCTTTTCCGTTATTCAAGTAGTTGCGATAAGATGTCAAAATCACATTTTGATAATCGCTTTTTACTGTTTTAACTTCTTCTAAAGCCATTAGCGAATCGACAGCAGGGGCATCAACATGTTTTGATAAGTAGTAAAAAGTGTCGTTTGCTTTGGTAGTATCAACATGAAAATGATGATCAGCTTGAAACGTACGTAAAAAGGATTTTATTTTTTTTGACACCACCATCCCACCAATGGTAATGAGTAATTCTGGTTTTAATTCTTGTTCTAATCCATTTTGATCAATTTCTAGCGGTGCCATTAAACAGTCAATAGAATTGATAGCGTTGGGGTGTGAATAGTTGGAAGTTTTTTCGGAAAGTACCAGTACCCCCGAATCCTCTATGAGTTTGTCTAAGGTCTTTTTTAAATCGGTGTTAGGCGAACAAACACCCATCAAAATCATTTTTCGTTTTGCCTTTTTCCATGCTACTTTTAAGTCCTCGATATCTGTGTCGTATGAGGGTAAAATTAGTGCAGGCGCATCCGGAAAGGGGATTGGCATAGAAGTCATCCCATAAAGGGGCTCCTCCATAGGAATGTTGATATGTACGGGCCCTTTCCCAAAACAAGCCAAGGCAAATACACGTTGCAGCTCGGCAACATTATGCTTTTGATGTTTTTCTTGAAGAATTTCTACTTCAGCAGCACTGGGGTTGCCTTTAAAGTAAAGCTGTTTATTGCTCTGTAATAAGGTTGTTGTAGCGTGAGAAACATCGGGTTTTAATGCTGCAACAGCAGTAAGGTGAGGTCCAAATACGCCTTCTTGTTTTATGGTTTGCCCATCTCCTATGTCTATACGATGTGGCATTCTGTCTGCTGAAAGTATGATTATGGGGATTTCACTGTAATATGCCTCCGCGACTGCTGGATAAAAGTTTAAAAGTGCTGAACCCGAAGTGCAAACGAGTGCCACTGGATGGTTTAATTGTTGAGCAATGCCTAATGCGAAAAACGCTGCAGCGCGCTCGTCAATAATGCTATAAGTGTTAAAAAAAGGATTTTCAACAAATCCGTTTGTCAGGGGTGCGTTTCGTGACCCTGCCGAAATAACCACATGCTTTATGAGATATTGTTCACAATAGTGCACCACAGCTTGGGGAAGTGGAATCTCTGTGTAACGCATAGTGACCGATTCGGATGCTTCTTTCATAGCCCTGCAAAGGTACAAAACCATGATAGAGTGTACTAATGTAAAGTCTGTTAGAGGACCCTAAGTAAGGTTTCCGCTTTGCGTTCGCTTTCTAGCCATTCTGTTTCTAAATCGCTAAGAGCAGTTATTCCACCACCAACATAAAGGTTAAGATTGTTTTTGTGTATTTCTGCGCATCGAAGATTTACAAACAACCGCACATTATTTTTTTGAATGGGACCAAAAAAGCCGGCGTAATACTTTCTGTCATGTGTTTCGTGTTTGTTGAGAAATTCCAAGCTGTCTTTAACCGGAATTCCTGCTACAGCCGGGGTAGGGTGTAACAACCGCACAATATCTAAAATACGGGTGCTTTCGTGTGGAAATTCAAAGTCTGTACAGAGGTGAACCAAATTTCCAGCACGTTTGGTGTATGTTGGTGAAACAGTAATAGCTGATTTTGGATATATGGTTTTCAATTGATAATAAATAAAGTCAGCTACCATCTTTTGTTCCTCAACTTCTTTTAAAGACCATGAAGGCCTTTGGTTGTTTTTAAAAACTAAGGTTCCTGCCAATGCCATGGTTTTAAATTTACCGTCGTTACTCTCTAGTAGAGTTTCAGGCGATGCTCCCATCCAGTTGCCCGTATTCGGATGCGACCAATAATATACCATCGCATTTGGGTAATTGTCTATTAATCCTAAAATGGATTCGGCAATAGAGCCCGAATACTTGTGCTCATGAATTCTAGAAACAACAACTTTTTTTAGTGTTTTTGCCTTAATGGTTTCTTTTGCGGCTTCTACTAACAAATGGTAATAGTCTTTTGTTTTGCTTAAACTTTGGGTATTTATAGGGGTGTTTTTTATGATCACTTGGGGTAATGCAAACCGTTTTTCAACCTGATTGGGAATGAAGGTATAGACGCTTGAAGCTTTAAACGGCGCAAAAACGAACCCTTTTTCTTCAATTGACGCGGTGGTGTAGTGATTGTTGTTTTCTTGTTGGTATAGGATAATTTCTTCAGATTGTGGTAATCGGAAAATCACAAAGGGAAGCTGCTTAGAAGTGAGTGCATTAAAAAAAGCAATAAAATCGTTTCTCTTTTCCAACATATTAACAAAACCCTGAATTGCAAAACTACGCATGGGGTTTTTAATTCCATAACTTAAAGTCCGTAAATATTAATGAGTCAAAAAACGGGATATCTTAACAGGTTAATGCCTCTGAACAAAAGATTCGTTACAAAAAATTAGTATTGAGTGTTTGAAAGCGTAAAAAATTATACTACATTTGCAGCCCTTTAAATAAAGGAATAAAGTAAGTATAACGTATGCCAACCATATCGCAACTAGTTCGAAAAGGTCGTAAAGACCTTGTTAAGAAGAGCAAATCCGCTGCTTTGGATTCATGTCCTCAGCGCCGTGGGGTGTGTACCCGCGTTTACACTACAACACCCAAAAAGCCAAATTCTGCAATGCGGAAAGTGGCAAGGGTTCGCCTAACTAACGGAAATGAGGTTAATGCCTATATTCCTGGAGAAGGTCATAATTTACAAGAACACTCCATTGTACTCGTACGAGGAGGTCGTGTAAAAGATTTACCCGGTGTCCGCTACCATATTGTTCGTGGAGCACTCGACACTGCAGGTGTTGAAGGCCGTTTACAACGTCGATCAAAGTACGGTGCTAAACGACCAAAAAAGTAAAAAGTAGCGATAAAGCATGACGTTCAAGCTTGCTTGAACCACTCAAATAAAGAATATGAGAAAAAGACAGGCGAAAAAGCGCCCTCTACTTCCCGACCCGCGTTTCAATGACCAACTGGTCACACGCTTTGTAAACAACCTTATGTGGAGCGGGAAAAAATCCGTAGCATTTACAATTTTCTATGATGCAATAGACATTATAGAGTCCAAAAATCAAAACGAAGAAAAAGACGGTCTGCAAATATGGAAAGATGCACTTTCTAATGTAATGCCTCACGTTGAAGTAAGAAGTCGCCGCGTAGGTGGTGCTACATTTCAAATTCCAATGCAAATACGTCCTGACCGAAAAATTTCAATGGCAATGAAATGGCTTATTGGGTATTCACGTAAGCGTAATGAAAAGTCAATGGCACAAAAACTTGCTGCCGAAATTATTGCCGCCGAAAAAGAAGAAGGGGCTGCCGTTAAGAAACGTGTAGATACTCACAAAATGGCGGAAGCCAATAAAGCATTTTCACATTTTAGATTTTAATATCCGATCATAAAACCATGGCAAGAGATTTAAAATATACACGTAACATTGGCATTGCAGCTCATATTGATGCTGGAAAAACAACCACCACAGAGCGGATTCTTTATTATACTGGTGTTAGTCACAAAATTGGTGAGGTGCACGATGGTGCAGCTACCATGGACTGGATGGAGCAAGAACAAGAGCGTGGAATTACCATTACTTCTGCAGCCACAACTTGTGAGTGGACGTTTCCAACAGAGCAAGGAAATCCAGTTGAAGGTTCAAACCCCTATCACTTCAATATTATTGATACTCCCGGACACGTTGATTTTACCGTTGAGGTTAATCGTTCACTTCGTGTTTTGGATGGTCTTGTGTTTTTATTTTCTGCTGTTGATGGAGTAGAGCCTCAATCTGAGACAAACTGGCGTTTGGCAGATAACTATAAAGTTCCACGTATGGGCTTTGTAAACAAAATGGACCGTCAAGGGTCAAACTTCCTTAATGTATGTACACAAGTACGTGAGATGTTAAAGTCTAACGCTGTTCCTATTGTGTTACCCATTGGAGATGAAGAAAATTTTAAAGGATGTGTTGATTTAGTTAAAAACCGTGCCATTATTTGGCATGAAGACAACATGGGATCTACATTTGACGTGGTTGATATCCCTGAAGATATGAAAGATGACGTCGAAAAATTCCGTGGAGAGCTTATTGAGGCTGTTGCTGAGTATGACGAAAATCTTTTAGAAAAATATTTTGAAGATCCAGATAGTATCTCTGAAGACGAAGTTCATAATGCTCTGCGTGCTGCTACACAGGACATGAGTATTATCCCTATGATTTGTGGTTCTGCCTTCAAAAACAAAGGGGTTCAGTTCTTGCTTGATGCAGTATGTCGTTATTTGCCTTCACCGGAAGACAAAGAAGCGATTGTGGGCACTGACCCAGACACAGGAAATGAAATTTCTAGAAAGCCTTCTGTTAGCGATCCATTTGCTGCGTTGGCATTTAAAATTGCTACTGACCCATTTGTTGGTCGTTTAGCATTCTTCCGCGCTTATTCTGGTCGCTTAGATGCGGGTTCTTATGTGCTGAACAATCGTTCAGGAAATAAAGAGCGTATATCTCGTATTTATCAAATGCACGCTAACAAGCAAAACTCGATAGATTTTATTGAGGCAGGAGATATTGGTGCTGCTGTTGGATTTAAAGACATTAAAACAGGAGATACACTTTCTGCTGAGAAATCTCCTATTGTTTTGGAAAGTATGAATTTTCCAGATCCAGTAATCGGTATTGCGGTAGAGCCAAAAACTAAATCTGATGTTGATAAGTTAGGGATGGCTTTAGCTAAACTTGCCGAAGAAGATCCAACTTTCCAAGTTAAGACGGATGAAGCTTCTGGTCAAACGATTATTTCTGGTATGGGTGAGTTACACCTTGATATTATTGTTGATCGCTTAAGACGAGAGTTTAAGGTTGATGTAAACCAAGGACAACCACAGGTAGAATACAAAGAAGCGATTACTGCATCTACCAATCACCGGGAAGTTTATAAAAAGCAATCTGGTGGTCGTGGTAAATTTGCAGATATTGTATTTACACTTGAACCTGCCGAAGAAGGCAAATCAGGTCTCGAGTTTGTAAACGAAATTAAGGGTGGTAATATTCCAAAAGAATATATCCCTTCAGTTGAAAAAGGCTTTAAAGAAGCAATGAAAAATGGACCTTTAGCAGGCTTTGAGGTAGATGCCATCAAAGTAACGCTCAAAGACGGTTCATTTCACCCGGTAGATTCTGACTCACTTTCATTTGAGTTGGCAGCTAAAATTGGGTACAAAGCAGCTGCTAAAAGTGCAGGTGCTGTAATCATGGAGCCTATCATGAAGTTGGAAGCATTAACTCCTGAAGAAAACATGGGTGACATAGTAGGGGATCTTAACCGTCGCCGAGGACAAGTAATTAGCATGGATGATCGTGCAGGGTCTAAAGTAGTAAAAGCCACTGTGCCACTATCAGAGATGTTTGGTTATGTTACGTCATTACGTACGCTTTCCTCAGGTCGAGCGACTTCTACAATGGAATTTTCGCATTACGAAGAAACCCCACAAAACATTTCATCCGAAGTAATTGCAGCAGCAACAGGTAAGAGCTAAATAAGTAAACGATGAGTCAAAAAATTAGAATTAAACTTAAATCGTATGACCACAATTTGGTAGATCGTTCTGCCGAAAAAATTGTGAAAACCGTTAAGTCAACCGGTGCTGTGGTAACAGGTCCGATTCCTTTACCAACCCACAAAAAACTATTTACGGTTTTGCGTTCACCTCACGTAAACAAAAAATCACGTGAGCAATTCCAGTTAAGCTCTTACAAGCGCTTACTGGATATTTACAGTTCTTCATCAAAGACCATTGATGCTCTGATGAAGCTCGAATTGCCAAGTGGCGTTGAAGTAGAAATTAAAGTATAACTCCGAAAGGAAGTAAACATTCAGATTATGTCTGGTTTAATAGGTAGAAAAATTGGTATGACAAGCATCTTTGACGAGAATGGGAAAAATCTTCCCTGTACCGTTATTGAAGCAGGCCCATGTGTAGTAACACAAGTCCGTACTAAAGATGTTGATGGGTATGATGCACTTCAACTTGGCTTTGATGATAAGCCAGAGCGCAAAGTTACGAAAGCAGCTAGCGGTCATTTTAAAAAGGCAAGCACTGTCGCTAAACGTAAAGTTGTTGAATTCCAAGGGTTTGATGAAGCGTACAAATTGGGCGATACCATTACGGTGGATCATTTTAATCCAGGTGAATTTGTAGATATTACAGGGACCTCAAAGGGTAAAGGGTTTCAGGGCGTTGTAAAACGTCATGGCTTTGCCGGTGTTGGGCAATCTACTCATGGTCAGCATAACCGTTTACGTGCTCCAGGTTCTATTGGTGCAGCTTCATATCCTGCTCGAGTATTTAAGGGTATGCGGATGGCCGGACAAATGGGCAACGAAAAAGTAACCGTTCAAAACCTTCGTGTCCTTAAGGTGCTTCCTGAAAAGAATTTATTAGTAGTTAAAGGATGTGTGCCTGGTCACAAAAATGCGTTCATTTTAATTCGTAAGTAATGAAAGTAGCAGTATTAGATATTAACGGAAAAGATACGGGACGTACAGTTGAGTTGAACAAAGCTGTTTTTGGTGTAGAGCCTAATGAGCATGCGTTGTATTTAGATGTAAAACAATATTTGGCTCATCAACGTCAAGGAACGCACAAAGCTAAAGAGCGTGCAGAAATTACGGGAAGTACTCGTAAGATTAAGCGTCAAAAGGGAACAGGTACTGCTCGTGCGGGAAGTATTAAAAACCCGTTGTTTCGAGGTGGTGGTCGCGTTTTTGGCCCTCGTGTTCGTTCCTATGAGCAAAAAGTGAATAAAAATGTAAAGCGTTTAGCGCGTAAATCTGCTTTCAGCCTCAAGGCAAAGCAAAAAAGTATTACAGTTATAGAGGACTTTCAGTTTGATTCACCAAAGACTAAATCGTTCCAAGCAGCACTTAGTGCTTTGGGAATAACTGATAAAAAATCACTTTGGGTTTTAGGTGCACCTAACCAAAATGTATACTTGTCGGGACGTAACCTTACTTCAACAGAAGTACTTACAAACGATGAATTGAACACATATAAAATTATGAATGCGCAGCATTTGGTACTTGCAGAGAGTGCCGTGGCTGCCATTGAAGCTAATCTGAGTAAATAACACACGATGAGTATTCTTCTAAAACCCGTTATTACCGAAAAAGCTACTCGCGAAACAGAGTTGCGAAACCGTTATACGTTTTTGGTAAACCCTAAAGCAAATAAGGTTGAGATAAAAAAAGCGGTTGAGGCTGCTTATGGTGTTACCGTAGAAAAAGTACGTACTATTAACTACGGGCCTGAAAGACGATCGCGCTATACCAAAAATGGTATTCAGCATTCGAAAACCAACGCTACCAAACGCGCAGTTGTGGAAGTAGCAGAGGGTGAAAATATTGATTTTTATAGTAATTTATAAATAGGACATGTCAGTTAAAAAACTTAAACCTATAACTCCTGGACAGCGCGGTAGAGTGGTAAATGGATACGACGCCATCACCACTGATAAGCCGGAAAAAAGTTTGCTTATTCCGAAAAAACGTTCAGGTGGTCGTAACAACAGCGGACGCATGACGGCTCGCTACATTGGAGGTGGTCACAAAAAGCGCTACCGCATCATTGATTTCAAACGCAACCGTTTTGACGCTCCTGCTGAGGTTCAAACGATTGAGTATGATCCAAACCGTTCAGCGTTTATTGCGTTGATAAAGTTTGCCGATGGTGAAAAGCGTTATATCATAGCACAAGCTGGACTTCAAGTTGGTCAAGAAGTAGTTTCAGGAGAAAAAGTTCAACCTGAAATAGGAAATGCCATGCCTTTGGCAACTATTCCTTTGGGTACCATTATTTCGTGTATTGAATTGCATCCTGGTCAAGGGGCTAGTATTGCACGAAGCGCAGGTGCATTTGCACAGCTCATGGCACGTGATGGAAAGTTTGCAACAATCAAATTGCCCTCTGGTGAAACCCGTATGATTTTAACAACATGTATCGCTACTATTGGTGCAGTTTCAAACTCTGACCATCAGTTGGTAGTTTCTGGTAAAGCAGGACGAAGCCGCTGGCTAGGCCGTAGACCAAGAACACGTCCAGTAGTGATGAATCCTGTTGATCACCCAATGGGTGGTGGTGAAGGGCGTGCCTCTGGTGGACACCCTAGATCTCGTAATGGTATTCCTGCTAAAGGATATCGTACTCGTAATAAAAATAAAGCGTCTAACAAGTATATTATTGAACGCAGAAAAAAATAAACTATGGCTCGATCATTAAAAAAAGGACCTTACGTTCACCATAGCTTGTCAAAGAAAGTACAAGCTAACGTAGAATCTGGTAAAAAAGCTGTGATTAAAACATGGTCACGCGCATCCATGATTATACCTGATTTTGTAGGGCAAACAATTGCAGTTCACAATGGACGTCAGTTTGTTCCAGTGTACATTACAGAAAACATGGTAGGACATAAATTAGGTGAATTTTCACCAACGCGTTCGTTCCGTGGTCATGCAGGAGCCAAAAACAAAGGTAAAAAATAAGCTATGGGAGTTCGAAAAAAGGAATATGCAGCAGAGCTTAAAGAAAGTCGCAAGCACATTGCATTTGCGAAACTAAACGACTGTCCAACATCGCCACGTAAAATGCGTCTTATGGCAGATTTGATTCGTGGTGAGGAAGCAGAAAAAGCACTTTCTATTTTGCGTTTCAGCGCAAAAGAATCTTCACGCCGTTTAGAAAAGTTATTATTATCGGCTATTGCCAATTGGCAGGCTAAAAATGAAGACGGCGATGTTGAGAAGGCAGGTCTTTATGTTAAAGAAATCCGAGTGGATGGCGGCACAATGTTAAAACGTTTGCGTCCGGCACCACAAGGAAGAGGTCATCGAATTAGAAAACGCTCAAATCACGTTACTCTCGTGCTTGGAGCAAAAGATAATGCGCAAAGCTAATACCGAATATGGGACAAAAAACAAATCCAATAGGCAATAGATTAGGCATCATCAGAGGATGGGAATCCAACTGGTATGGTGGTAACGATTACGGAGATAAACTTGCCGAAGACGATAAAATCCGCCGCTATGTGCACGCTCGTCTGGCTAAAGCTAGCGTTTCTCGTGTTATCATTGAGAGAACGCTTAAACTTGTTACGGTAACTATTACTACGGCTCGTCCGGGAATTATTATCGGAAAAGGTGGGCAAGAAGTTGACAAGCTTAAGGAAGAGCTTAAAAAGATTACAAATAAAGAAGTTCAGTTGAATATTTTTGAAATCAAGCGTCCTGAAGTTGAAGCTCAATTGGTTGCAGCAAGTATAGCGCGCCAAATTGAAAGCCGTATTTCTTATCGCCGTGCTATTAAGATGGCTATTGCAGCAGCAATGCGAATGAATGCAGAAGGGATTAAGGTACAGATTTCAGGCAGATTGAATGGAGCTGAAATGGCACGTTCTGAAAGTTTTAAAGATGGACGTATTCCTCTTTCTACTTTCCGTGCAGATATAGATTATGCACTTGTAGAAGCACACACAACTTATGGTCGTTTGGGTATAAAGGTGTGGATTATGAAAGGTGAAGTGTATGGTAAGCGTGAGCTTTCCCCGCTAGTGGGTATGAGCTTAAATGCTGCTAAAGGAAAAAATGAAAAACGTACTGGACGTGGTCCCCGTCGTAGAAAATAAAGTTTAGGTCATGTTACAACCGAAAAGAACAAAATACCGTAAAATGCAGAAAGGCCGTATGAAAGGCCTGTCTCAACGCGGACATGAATTATCTAATGGTATGTTTGGAATCAAATCACTTGATTCTAATTTCATAACCTCACGTCAGATTGAAGCTGCGCGAGTTGCTGCAACACGCTATATGAAAAGAGAAGGTCAACTATGGATTAAAATTTTTCCGGACAAGCCCATTACTAAAAAACCATTAGAAGTGCGTATGGGTAAAGGTAAGGGTGCTTTAGATCATTATGTTGCTGTAGTTAAGCCAGGGCGCATTATGTTTGAGCTTTCGGGTGTACCCATTGAAACAGCAAAAGAAGCTTTGCGTCTAGCGGCTCAGAAGCTTCCTGTAAAAACAAAATTTGTGATTGCTCGTGATTTCGAGGCATAATTAGTACGTATGAAACAGACAGAGATTAACGAATTATCGGTTGAAGAGCTTCAAGAAAAGTTAACTGCTTTTCAAAAAAGCTATGAAAATTCACGTGCTACTCACGCCTTGTCGCCACTAGAGAACCCTATCTCATTGCGCCAACAACGTAGAACTATCGCACGTATTAAAACAGCATTAACAAAACGAACACTAGAACAAGCGTAATATGGAAACTAGAAATTTACGTAAAGAACGCATCGGGGTTGTTACAAGCAACAAAATGCAAAAATCTATCGTAGTATCTGAAGTAAAGCGCGTAAAGCACCCCATGTATGGGAAGTTCGTTTTGAAAACGAAAAAGTACGTAGCCCACGATGAAGCTAACGATTGCAACATCGGAGATACTGTAAAAATTATGGAAACACGCCCAATGAGTGCATCAAAATGCTGGCGTTTAGTTGAAATTATTGAAAGAGCAAAGTAATGTTACAACAAGAATCAAGACTTAGAGTTGCCGATAATACAGGCGCCAAAGAAGTTCTCACCATTCGTGTATTGGGAGGTACAAAACGTCGATATGCCTCTATAGGCGATAAGATTGTGGTTACCGTAAAAGAAGCCACTCCCAACGGTTCGGTTAAGAAAGGACAGGTATCTACTGCTGTTGTAGTACGTACCAAAAAAGAAATTCGTCGTCCAGACGGATCATATATCCGTTTTGACGAAAACGCATGTGTGTTATTAGACGCACAAGGGGAAATGCGCGGTACGCGTGTATTCGGTCCTGTAGCTCGTGAGCTACGTGATCGTCAGTTTATGAAAATAATTTCACTAGCTCCTGAAGTATTATAATTATGGGAAAGATAAAATTTAAATCCGGAGATAAAGTGCGAGTTATCGCAGGTGATCACAAAGGTGCTGAGGGTGAAATAGTTTCGCTATTGCGCGAAAATAACAAAGCTATTGTTTCGGGTGTTAACCTGGTTAAGCGCCACACTAAACCCAACGCGCAAAACCCACAAGGCGGTATTGTTGAGAAAGAAGCACCAATCGCAATTTCGAATCTCTCATTGTTAACTGCAGACGGGAAAACTACTCGTGTTGGTTATCGCATAGAAGATGGAAAGAAACTACGTGTCTCACGTAAAACTAATGAAGCTATTTAAGATGAGTTATCAACCTAGACTTAAGACAGAATATAAAGATCGCGTGATCAAACGCCTTTCTGAAGAGTTTGGTTACAACAACGTAATGCAAGTTCCAAAACTTCAAAAGATTGTGCTAAGCCGCGGCGTTGGAGCTGCGGTAGCAGACAAAAAACTTGTTGACCATGCAGTTGAAGAACTAACCATGATATCTGGTCAAAAGGCATTGCCTACCCTTTCTAAGAAAGATGTGGCAACGTTTAAACTTCGTAAAGGAATGCCAATTGGCGCTAAAGTTACTTTACGAGGCGACAAAATGTATGAGTTTTTTGACAGACTCGTTACGGCTGCACTACCCCGTGTTCGTGATTTTCAAGGTGTAAAAGCCGATGGCTTTGATGGTCGCGGAAATTATAATCTTGGAATTCAAGAACAGATTATTTTTCCTGAGATAGACATCGATAAAGTGAATAAAATTGCCGGTATGGATATCACCTTTGTTACATCTGCGGACACTGACAAAGAAGCAAAATCATTGTTAAACGAATTGGGCATGCCCTTTAAGAAAAATTAGTATGGCTAAAGAATCTATGAAGGCCCGTGAGGTCAAAAGAGCAAAACTTGCTGCCAAGTACGCTGAAAAACGTGCTGCGTTAAAAGAAGCTGGTGATTATGAATCATTACAGAAACTTCCTAAAAACGCATCGCCCGTTCGTAAGCATAACCGTTGTAAACTGACTGGTCGTCCAAAAGGATATATGCGTCAGTTTGGACTTTCTCGTGTTATGTTTCGTGAAATGGCAAACAAAGGGCTAATTCCTGGAGTCAAAAAAGCTAGCTGGTAAAAAATAAATTATGAATACAGATCCAATTGCAGATTATTTAACTCGCATTCGTAACGCGAATAGTGCTGGACATCGAGTGGTTTCTATTCCTGCTTCTAAATTGAAGTTAGAAATTACTAAAATCTTGTTTGATCAAGGTTATATTTTAAGCTATAAACACGAGGATGATGCTGTTCAAGGTACTATCAAAATTGCATTGAAATACGACCGTATAACCAAGGAGCCCGTTATTAAGAAATTACAACGTGTAAGTACTCCTGGACTTAGAAAATATGTTGCTTCTAATGAGGTTCCACGAGTTTTAAATGGATTGGGGACAGCTATTGTTTCTACATCTCACGGGGTAATGACCGGAAAACAAGCAAAAAAAGATAACGTTGGTGGTGAAGTACTATGTTACGTTCACTAATAACTAAAAAATGAATTATGTCAAGAATTGGTAATAATCCTATAGCACTTCCAGACGGCGTAACTGTCGACATTCAACCTGATGTGATTATCGTTAAGGGAAAGTTGGGTGAGCTGTCTCAAACATATGACTCTGTAATAATCAAACAAGAAGAAAGTCAATTGGTACTAACACGCCCTACAGAAAGTAAAGATCATAAATCTAAGCATGGTTTGTATCGTGCACTTATTGCCAATATGGTAAAAGGGGTTTCAGAAGGATTTACAAAAGAACTGGAATTGGTGGGAGTAGGATATCGTGCATCTAATCAGGGGCAAAAACTTGATTTGGCTCTTGGCTTTTCGCACAATATTGTATTTGAATTACCAAATGAAGTTAAGTTGGAAACGATTTCTGAAAAGGGTAAAAACCCTATTATTAAATTGAGCTCATTCGACAATCAACTTGTAGGATCGATAGCTGCAAAAATTCGCTCTTTCCGTAAGCCAGAGCCTTACAAAGGAAAAGGGGTGAAGTTTGTAGGTGAACAAATTAGAAGAAAAGCAGGTAAATCTGCATAATTGTTAGGGATATGAAAATGACCAAAACCCAACGAAGACAACGCATACAAAAGCGCTACCGCGACACAGTTCTCGGTTCTGCTGCTATGCCGCGTATGTCTATTTTTAGAAGTAATAAAGAAATTTATGCTCAAATTATAAACGACGAAACGGGAGTTACCCTTGCTGCGGTATCTTCTCGTGATAAGGAGTTTGTTGAGCATAGTGGAACAAAAATCGAGCTTGCGCAAAAGGTTGGAAAGTCTATTGGCGAAAAGGCAGTTGCTGCCGGAATTTCTGCCATTCGTTTTGATCGCGGAGGCTATTTATATCACGGACGTGTAAAATCACTTGCTGATGGTGCGCGTGAAGCAGGATTAAACTTTTAAGTATGTATCAAGATTATAAAAACGTAGAATTTGTAAAACCAGGTGGTCTAGACCTAAAGGACCGATTGGTCGGCGTACAACGAGTTACTAAAGTAACAAAAGGAGGACGCGCTTTTGGGTTTTCTGCAATTGTGGTTGTTGGTGATGAAAATGGCGTAGTAG
>JAURNV010000036.1 GCA_030830005.1 Flavobacteriaceae bacterium
TTACCAGTATAGGGTTGTATAAATTTTACCACAACGCCCTTTCGTGGGAAGTAGCCGTCTTTGGCGCACTTGGCTTTGTGGTTGGGGTTACGGCAGTGGTGTTGCTTTATACCACGAAGGTAAAGCCTTTACTTAGGCGGGTGGGTCTACTTTTTAGATTGAAATAACGGATTTGTGAATGAGTAGTAACGGATTTCTACTCACTAAATTTTCAGTTTAGCACTGACCTTTGTTTTATGTTTATACTTTCGTTTTATCGCTTCAACCGCTATTACTTATACACCGTGTTGGCAGTAGTTTTTATTTTTTGTTATAAAAGTGTCCGTGAATTTTTTCTAAGAATTCAACTTCTTCTTTATTCAATCTTTTTTCCTTTGTCCCTTCGTGAGCCCATAAATTACGATATGAATTAAATCTTGAAATCCATTTAATTCTTTGATCTGTGCTGTTAAACCCTTCACCAATGTCAACGGAAAAGAGATCTCTATAAGGCACAAATCCGTCAACTGGATCTAACTCAAAGTCTTGAGGGGATTTAGTGAAATACTTTTTAATTATTGTTTTGTAATCATTTATGTTAAACATTTCAGTCCAATGAATTTCCTTTACACCTAAGCCTTCTTTATAATTCCTTTCCTTTTCTTCCTCTGCTCGTTTCAAGCACTCTCTTTTAATACTATTTATTTCAAGCTCCCAATTTTCTTTAAACAAATCCTTTAAGTTTTTAAGAACTTGCTTTTTCATATATTTTTCGATTTCAACTCCGAATTTTCTACCTTCTGATTGTAGCTCCTCATTTTGGCGTTCGTTCCAATCTATTAATTCAGGGGGATTGTATGCAGAGTGTTTTTTATTAATAAGAGACTGAAAAAACCTAAGCCATTTAGTGTCAGCACCTGCACCTAATAAGGTCAATTGGCGTTCTTCTTCCTCTTTTTCAAGATTACTTAGTTGTTCTAATAAGGTAGTAAGATATTTTTTTATAGAATCAAATCTAGTGTTGATAAATACGTGTTTTTTAAGGCAATAGATATGTCTTTTAGATGTTCAAAATCATATAATATATTTAAGTTTCTCCTGCCATAAGGAACATTATATTCGCCATTTCTGTTAACTCGATATATTCCATTAAAAGAAGTTTTATTTAGATATATGAATTTTGCAGCTTTTTCAATTTTATCAGTAAAACCAGTACTTCTCATTCGGTAATATTCATCTTCTGAATCAATATGAGTTTTCAAAATTTCAAATAGATCATTAGAATAATTTTTTAAGATTTTGTAGGTATTAATAAGATCAGAATTAGAATCTGATAAATAAGCTTTGTTTTTTATAAATCCTTTGGATTTTAAATAAAAAAACACAGAACCTCCACCAACAAACGGTTCATAATAATCATTAAAGTCTTTTGGAATGTAGTTTTCTATATGTTTAGTAAACCAAGTTTTTCCACCTGCCCATCTTAAAAATGGCTTTACAATTTTATTATTTTTTTCTGTTGTCAATTATTTCTTTGTTTTATTTCAAATTCTGACTAATTGTAAAATTAGTTATTTTTTCTCTCTATCCTTTTACTTATAGTACTACCAAGTCAATCTTGTGGCTAAAAAAGTTAAAAAATGTACAAATTTTAACGTTAACAAAAGGGTTTAAAGGAACTGGAGAAAAAGATAATTTACTTTTAAATCTGTTTCAAAAGTTTCTATCTGTGGAATTATGCCCAACTCATATATAACCGCACTATTGCGTTTTATTTCTCATATATATTACGACAAAACACCTTTGCAAAAGCATTTATCGTATCAACCCAAAAAAGTAAAACTGAAAATTGTAGGTGTTCACTAAAACAAGATTTGGGTTTTGTTTACAGCTAAATTAATAAAAAAAAGTTGTGGCATAAAAAAGGCGTCTTTCAACGCCTTTTTTTATGTTTTTCCTGCTGGTTAGCTACACATGCAACGCACGGTTTCCGGTGGCAGCAAGTGCTGCTTCTTTTACGGCTTCGGCATAGGTAGGGTGCGCATGGCTCATACGTGCCAAGTCCTCGGCAGAAGCACGAAATTCCATAGCGGTTACCGCTTCGGTAATCAGGTCGGCGGCGCGGGCACCAATCATATGCACGCCCAAAATTTCATCCGTTTCGGCATGTGTCAAAATCTTTACAAAACCATCGGTATCCATACTCGCTCTAGAACGCCCAAGGGCACGCATCGGGAACTGTCCTGCTTTGTGTGGGATATTCGCTCCTTTTAGCTCCTCCTCTGTTTTTCCCACAGCAGCCACTTCGGGCCAAGTGTAAATTACATTCGGAATCAGGTTATAATCGATATGTGGCTTTTGTCCTGCCAAATACTCCGCTACCAAAACGCCTTCTTCTTCGGCTTTGTGCGCCAACATGGCACCACGCACCACATCGCCAATGGCGTAAATGTTCTGGGCTGTGGTTTGCAGTTGGTCGTTTACCACCACTTGCCCACGGTCGTTGAGCGTAACGCCAGCAGCTTCGGCATTAAGTCCGTTGGTGTAGGGTTTTCTGCCTACAGCGACCAAACAATAATCACCCGCAAAGGTTTGCGCTGCGCCTTTTTTGTCGTTTGCTGTTACAGTTACCGTATTGCCTTTGCGTTCCACGGCAGTTACTTGGTGCGAGAGGTGAAATTTGACCCCTTGTTTTTTCATCACTTTCATCAACTCTTTGGAAAGTGCAGCGTCCAACACAGGACTGATGCGGTCGGCGTATTCAATAACGCTTACTTCGGCTCCCAATCTGCGGTACACTTGTCCCAATTCCAAACCGATAACGCCACCGCCAATAACGACAAGGTGCTTTGGGATTTCGCTAAGCTCCAGGGCTTCGGTTGAAGTGATTATACGCTCTTTATCTAAGTTGATAAAGGGTAAACTCCCCGGCGTAGATCCTGTGGCAATAATGCTGTGTTTTACCTCAATGGTCTGCGCATCTTTGCCAGTAATCTTAATATGAGTGGCATCTTCAAACGAACCCAAACCACGCAATACGGTAATCTTGTTTTTGTCCATAAGGAAATCTATTCCTTTTACGGTAGTAGAAACTACTTCACGCTTACGAGCAATCATTTGAGCAAAATTCACTTCAATTTTTCCCGAAACATCAATTCCATGAGTTTTAAAATCTTTGGTAGCCGTTTCATAATGATGTGAAGAGTCTAACAATGACTTTGAAGGAATACATCCTACGTTAAGGCAAGTACCTCCAAGGGTAGGTTCTTTTTCAATGACAACAGTTTTCATACCAAGTTGCGCACAACGAATAGCAGCAACATATCCTCCGGGTCCCGAGCCAATAACAGCTACATCAAATTGATTCATATTCTTTGGTTTCATAGTACAAATGTACAATGAACTGCGCATTTATACTCATGGAATGTAATATTCCACACAAAATCGTAATATTACATCACATTATGAAACAAAAACCTACCCTTTCGCTTGGTACAGCCTTAATTCCGGTGGTCGTTTTAGTTCTCCTCTTATCTGTAAATGTGGGCATTTATGGCGACGATGCGCTAAGCGGTTCAAACCAATTTATTTTACTATTGGGAGGCTCCATTGCAGCCATTATCGGTTTCAAAAAAGGAACTTCTTACAAAGAAATGCTGACGCGTGTAGCTGAAAATTTAATGTCGGTTACGGGAGCTATCCTCATTTTACTGTTTGTGGGTGCTCTAGCGGGCACATGGCTATTAAGTGGAATTATCCCAGCCATGATTTATTACGGATTGCAAATTTTACATCCAACTTATTTTTTTGCAGCGTGTATTGTGATTTGCGCGTTGATATCTGTTGCTACAGGAAGTAGTTGGACGACCTCGGCTACTGTTGGAATCGCGCTAATTGGCATTGGCAAAGCCATGGGACTCCCCGCGGGAATGATTGCTGGGGCTGTCATTTCAGGAGCTTATTTTGGCGATAAGATGTCGCCGCTTAGCGATACCACCAACCTTGCGCCAGCTATGGCGGGTGGCGAACTGTTTAGCCACATTCGTTATATGACACTAACCACCGTGCCTACTATTTTAATTACACTTGTCGTTTTTCTCATCATTGGATTTACACAAGATACCACAGCCGTAGCCCAAACTGATTCTATGCTTGTTGCCATAAACGAAAGTTTTGTGATTAGTCCAGCATTATTTATCGTACCCGTTTTGGTGGTGGTGATGATCGCACGTAAAACACCACCACTGATAGCCTTATTAATCGGAACACTACTCGGAGCACTATTTGCGCTTATTTTTCAGCAATCGCTTATCACCCTTTTGGCTGGGCAAGACGTGATAACTTGGCAAAGCACTTATAAAGTAATCATGGACGCTATTACTGTTTCTACTAGCATAGAAACCAGTCACCCACTGCTTAATGATTTGTTTCAATCAGGAGGCATGGCTGGTATGTTGGGAACTATTTGGCTAATCATATGTGCAATGGTTTTTGGAGGTGTCATGGACGCTATAGGCGCTCTTGAATCGATAAGTACTGCCCTATTGCGCTGGGCAGAAAACACCTTTCAGTTATTTGCCAGTACGGTGGCTTCGTGTTTGGCAATAAATGTTACTGCATCAGACCAATATTTGTCACTTGTGGTTCCTGGTAAAATGTTTGCCAAAGCCTATGAAGACCGAGGGTTAGCTCCTGAAAACTTGAGTCGCACGCTTGAAGATTCTGGAACGGTTACTTCTGTTTTGGTTCCGTGGAACACCTGTGGCGCATACCAATCGGGGGTATTGGGCGTTTCTGTAGCCGAGTATTTTGTATTTGCTATTTTTAATTGGTTAAGCCCTTTTACAACGCTATTTTATGCCGCAATCGGATATAAAATTAAACAGCTACGCCAATAGTATCAATGTAGCTTATTTACATATAAATTTTATGAATGAATTCTAGCTTGGGATAGGTGCTATTTTCATACATTTATATCCTAAATATATCTTTAATATGAGCGAAAGTAAATGTCCCTTCCACGGTTCAACAACTCAACCAAATCTTGGTACACAAAACAAAGATTGGTGGCCAAACCAATTAAACTTAGATATCTTGCGTCAACACGACAAAAAGAGCAATCCGCTGCAAGACTTTAACTATAAAAAGGAAGTTCAAAACCTTGATATTGATGCGGTTAAAAATGACCTAAAAGGTGTTTTGCGTGACAGTCAAGACTGGTGGCCTGCCGATTACGGACATTATGGTCCATTTTTTATTCGAATGACATGGCACGCTGCAGGAACCTATCGTACTGGAGATGGTCGTGGTGGTGCGGCTACGGGGGCCCAGCGATTTGCCCCACTGAACTCATGGCCAGATAACGGAAACTTAGACAAAGCCAGGAGATTACTTTGGCCTATCAAAGAAAAATATGGCAATCTACTGAGTTGGGCAGACTTACTTGTCCTTGCAGGAAATGTAGCTATTGAAGATATGGGGGGTCCAAATCATGGCACTGCATTAGGAAGAGAAGATATTTGGCATCCTGAAAAAGATATATATTGGGGTGCTGAAGACGAATGGTTAGGCGATAACCGCTACGGTAAAACACGACAAGATTTAGAAAATCCCTTAGCAGCCGTTCAAATGGGTCTTATTTATGTAAATCCGCAAGGGCCTAACGCAAATCCTGATCCCGCCTTATCTGCACAAGATGTTCGTGAAACATTTAAGCGTATGGCAATGAATGATGAGGAAACTGTAGCCCTCACCGCAGGTGGCCATACCTTTGGTAAGGCACACGGTGCTGGAGATGAAGCGCATGTAGGTGCTGAGCCAGAAGGGGAAGCTATCGAAGCACAAGGGTTTGGCTGGTTAAGCTCGCACAAATCGGGCAAAGGGGTAGACACCATAACCAGTGGTATTGAAGGACCTTGGACCACAAATCCAATTCAATGGGACATGGGTTATCTAATGCTGCTATTCAAATACGAATGGGAGTGTAAAAAAAGTCCTGCGGGTGCATGGCAATGGCACCCAATAAACTGTGCTGAAGAGGATATGGTTCCTCAAGTTGACGGTAGCGATGAAAAGGTTCTTCCTATGATGACTACAGCAGATATGTCTATGAAAGTTGATCCAGATTATCGTAAAATTTGTGAGCGTTTCTTAGAAAACCCCGATGAATTTGGCGAGGCCTTTGCACGTGCTTGGTTTAAGCTTCTGCATCGCGATATGGGCCCAAGAAGTAACTATATTGCCGGAGACTTTAAAGATGTTGAATACATTTGGCAAGACCCAGTAAAGCCGGGTAAAGTTCTTTCGGCTAGCGAAGAAAAAGCGGTACGAGATGCCATAGCCAATAGTGGGTTAAATCAGCAACAAATGATTGAAACAGCATGGGCTTCTGCTTCAACCTTTAGAGCATCTGATAATCGTGGAGGTGCAAACGGTGCACGAATTCGTTTGGAACCCCAAAGAAGCTGGGAGGCTAACAACCCTACACAGCTTTCAAATGTGCTCAACGCATATGAAACGATAGCCGCTCAAACTGGAGCTAGCGTTGCAGATGTTATTGTAATCGGAGGGGCGGTTGGCATTGAAATGGCAAGTGGAAAAACTGTTGAAGTTGCTACTGGACGCGGCGATGCTACTCAAGAGGAAACAGATATCAACTCATTTGAACTGTTAAAGCCTAAAGCCTGTGGTTTTAGAAACTATGCAGAAAAAGAGTTTGCTGTTTCTCCAGAAGAAATAATGCTCGACAAAGCCCAACTCTTAGGACTAACCCCTGTAGAGATGACCGTTTTGGTGGGTGGCCTACGTGCTATGGGAGTTTCACATTCTGGAGACGGAATTTGGACAGCTGGCAAACTTGATCATTCATGGTTCAAAACACTTTTGTCTATGGACATAAAATGGCAGCCTACTGGATTCAATTCGTATGCGGGCACAGATAGAAATACTGGATTAAAGGTTCGAACAGCTTCGCGTACTGATTTGGTTTTTGGATCAAATTCTGAGCTAAGAGCCATAGCAGAAGTCTATGCACAAGATGACAACAATGAGAAGTTTGTTCACGATTTTATTCACGTTTGGAATAAAGTTATGAATGCTGATCGCTTTGATTTGAAATAAAACCTTTTCAAATCACAAATGCTATTATCATTAAAAACCCGATGAGTTCATCGGGTTTTTTTGTTGTATTTTTGAGGTTTATATATGATGAGTAAACTAATGTTACGCTTTAAAGGGTTTAACAGACAGCAACAAATTGTTTGGGGGGCGTTTTGTACTCTCATTGCTGTTTTACTTTTTGTGGCGTTTCTATCTTATTTTCAAACTTGGAAAATTGACCAAAGTGCTCTTGAAGAAATCACAAATAAAGAGGTTACAACAAAGAACAGCATTCGTAAGGTAGGTGCTACTGTAAGTCATTTGTTTATTTATCAGGGGGTTGGAATTGGTGCTTTTTTTATTGCTTTTATGGTTTTCATTACCGGTGTTAGTCATTTTATAAATTCAGGGGTAAACAAATTAGGTGTCCGTTGGATTTGGACTTTATTACTTTCGCTTTGGATTGCTATAGCACTTGCATTAATTCTACCCAAATACCCATTACTAAGTGGGGTAACGGGCTTTGAAGCAAACGCATTATTAGTGTATTACATCGGGCCTTTAGGGGTAGCTAGCATCCTGCTGTTAATTGCTATTACGTTTTTGGTCTATCAGTTAAAATGGAAACCTGAACAGGTTAAAATTCCATCTTTAAAATCAACGAAGGCAGAAGTTGAAGAGGAGGAAATAACGCAAGTTTCCTTTGAGCAAACTGACATTGAAGTAAAGGAAGCATCTGACACAAAACCAACAGTAGAAACGATTAAAAGCGAGCCTAAAACAACTGATGGTATCGAACTTTCTGTCAATGAAACTGAAGAGGACGAAGTTGTACAAAAAGCTAAAAAACTGGTTGCCGACTTCGGTGAATTTGACCCTACACTTGAACTTAAAAATTTCCGCTCTCCAACCGAATCATTGCTAAAGACTTACCCCCATGAGGGCATTACGATAAACGAGCAAGAACTTGAAGAAAACAAAGAGCGTATTGTTGATACACTTAAGAATTACCAAATTGGCATTGCAGATATCAAAGCGACTATTGGCCCAACAGTAACCCTTTATGAAATTGTTCCTGCTGCAGGAGTGCGAATTTCTAAAATTAAAAATTTAGAAGACGATATTGCGTTATCCCTTTCAGCATTGGGGATTCGTATTATTGCACCAATTCCCGGTAAGGGAACGGTGGGAATCGAAGTGCCCAACAAAAATGCTACTGTTGTTTCGATGCGCTCGGTCATTTTGTCCAAAAAATTCCAAGAAGCCGAAATGGAACTTCCATTGGCACTTGGAAAAACCATTAGCAACGAAACTTTTGTGGTAGATTTAGCAAAAATGCCACACCTTCTTATGGCAGGAGCAACAGGCCAAGGGAAATCGGTTGGCTTAAACGCTATTCTAACTTCTTTACTTTATAAAAAACATCCTGCCGAAATTAAATTCGTTCTCGTTGACCCAAAGAAAGTAGAACTTACCCTCTACAATAAAATTGAACGCCACTATTTAGCCAAACTCCCCGATACTGATGATGCTATTATCACAGATAACAAGCAAGTTATCAATACATTAAATTCATTATGTGTTGAAATGGACAAACGCTATGATTTATTAAAAATAGCGATGTGTCGCAATATTAAAGAGTATAATGCTAAGTATAAAGATCGTCGCTTAAACCCTCACGACGGTCATGTATATTTACCCTATATCGTATTGGTTATAGACGAGTTTGCCGATTTAATCATGACCACCGGTAAAGAAGTAGAAACTCCAATTGCACGATTAGCACAACTTGCCAGAGCAGTAGGTATTCATCTTATCATTGCCACTCAACGGCCTTCAGTAAATGTAATTACAGGACTTATAAAGGCAAACTTCCCGGCTAGAGTCGCGTTTAGAGTTACCTCTAAAGTTGATTCTCGTACAATTCTAGATAGCGGAGGTGCAGACCAATTAATTGGACGTGGCGATATGTTATTTACACAAGGAAATAACCTAATTCGACTTCAATGCGCTTTTGTAGACACTCCTGAAATAGAGAAAATTACCGATTTTATTGGGTCACAACGCGCATACCCAGAAGCGCATAGATTGCCCGAATATGTTTCTGACGAAAGCGGCTCAACAAAAGAAAATAATATTGAAGATAGAGACCCTATTTTTAGAGAAGCTGCTGAAGTTGTTGTAAACGCTCAACAAGGTTCGGCATCGCTTTTGCAACGCAAACTAAAGTTAGGCTACAACCGCGCTGGTAGAATTATAGATCAACTCGAAGCGGCAGGCATTGTTGGTCCCTTTGAAGGGAGTAAAGCACGAGAAGTATTGTTTCATGACGTGATTTCCCTACATGAATTTTTAGAAAATGAAAATGCAAATTAAATATCTTATTGTAATCCTACTTAGTTCAGGAATGCTTTTTGCACAAGATCAACGTGCCGAAAAACTACTAGGCGAAGTTTCAGAAAAGCTTTCTGGATACAAAAACATTTCTGTTGAATTTACATATGAATTGGTAAATCGAAAAGAATATATTCAACAAAAAGAAACGGGTAGTTTGGTCGTGCAAAACGACTCTTACTTACTTCATCTTATGGGAATTACGCAATTATGTGATGGAACAAATGTGCATACTGTTAACCCTGAAAATGAAGAAATCCTGATAGAACCTGTTGGAAATGAACTTAGCGAAGGGCTTAGCCCCTCAAAACTATTTTCGTTTTATAAAGAAGGATATCGGTTCGACTGGGATATCACACAATCGCTATACGGAAATAGAAAAATTCAATTTATCAAACTAACACCTATTGACACCTACTCACAGGCGTCTTACTTACTTTTGGGTATTGACACCAAAACTAAGCACATTTATAAGCTAATTGAAGTTGGTGATAACAATACTGAGACTACGCTTACCATTCGTTCATTTGTATCGAATACAACACTAGCAGACAATACCTTTGTTTTTTCAGAAAAAGATTACCCAAACTATTACATCGATAGATTTTAATGAGGTTACCGCTTATAGATCGATATATTTTAAAAAGCTATCTCACCATCTTGATTAGCTTCTTTTTTATCTTGATGTTTATTTTTATCATACAAACCGTTTGGGTGTTTATTGATGAATTTGCAGGAAAAGGTTTAGACATCAGTGTGTTACTCCGGTTTTTACTTTACTACTCCCCAAAACTGATTCCCTTAGTCTTGCCGCTTACCATTTTGTTAGCATCTATCATGACATTTGGGAATTTTGCAGAACGCTATGAGTTTGCAGCAATGAAGTCAGCGGGAATTTCACTTATGCGTGCTATGCGACCTTTAATTGTTGTAAATAGCATTGCATGCTTGTTGACATTTTACGTTGCAAATACGGTAATTCCACTAGCTGAATTCAAAACCTATAATCTTAGGAAAAATCTATCTAAAATGCGTCCTGCCTTAGCTATTACAGAAGGGGTATTTAATGACATAGGAGAAAGCAATATTAAAGTAGGGCGTAAATATGGCGAAAACAACAGGATGTTAGAAAATGTCATTATTCATGAAAAATCGCCTAACCAAATCAATAATATTGTGATTAAAGCTAAGCGAGGAGAACTTAAAAGCGAAAAACTACAAGAAGGACTTCAGCTTGTATTATATGACGGGTATCGATACGAAGAAATTGTTCAAAAAAACAAGCGGAAAAAAAACGAGCCTCACAGCCGTATTGCTTTCAATCAATACACCATGAATATTGATTTACGGGCATTTAACAATGTAGATCTGAATGAGACTGAATATTCCAATACGTTTAAAATGCAAAACATTGGAGAGCTTGACAAGAGCATTGACTCATTAACCAACAGTTATATATCTGAAATTGAAGGTTTTGCTAAAACAGTGTTTTTACGAACTGGTGCAAATTCAATTAACCGTTTTAAAGAAACGCATAAAGCAATAAATTATATGGGTTCAGAGGAATATCTATCTTTGTTTCCAATCCGCAAAAAACAACAAATTTTAAGTTCCGCAAAAAACAATATTGAAATGCAGTTATCCAGCTTTAACAATCAAAAAAATGTGTTTTTTGTTAGAGAAAAAGTGATCAACCTGCATCGTCTATGGAGAGACGACAAGTTTGTGAATGCCTTTGCGGCACTTTTATTGTTTTTTGTAGGCGCACCCCTTGGGGCAATTATTAGAAAAGGTGGTTTTGGACTGCCCATAGTTGTTGCATTAACCATATTTTTGACCTATCATTTTGCAGGTACATTATTCAAGAACAGTGCAGAAGATGGAAGTCTTCATCCTTTTTTGGGTGCATGGTTAATTACCATGATACTTTCTATAGTTGGGTTGATTGCCACAATTCGTGCGAGTAGAGACAAATCTGTTTTTGACATCGAACGGCTTAAAATGAATTTCATGTTGCCCTATAATTATATCTTAAAAAAATTGAAGCAATGAATAAAGATATTCGACTGGATAGTATCGAAGACGCTATAGAGGATATTCGTAACGGAAAAATCATTATCGTGGTTGATGATGAAAACCGTGAAAATGAAGGTGATTTTGTTGGTGCTGCAGAAATGGTTACCCCAGAAATGATAAATTTCATGGCCAAATATGGGCGCGGCCTTATTTGTACACCTATCACTGAAAAGCGCTGTCATGAATTAGACCTCTACCCTATGGCAAGCAACAATACCGATCCCATGGGAACGGCCTTTACAATTTCAATAGATTTAAAAGGAAGTGGGGTTACTTCTGGAATATCGGTTGCCGATAGAGCAAAAACCGTACGTCGCCTTGTACACCAAGATGCTACTGCTGATGATTTTATGCGGCCTGGACATATTTTTCCACTAACAGCCAAAGAAGGCGGGGTGCTCCGTCGAACAGGCCATACAGAAGCTGCTATTGATTTTGCGCGGTTGGCAGGATTTCAGCCAGCAGGCGTAATTGTTGAAATAATGAACGAGGATGGAACAATGGCTAGATTACCACAATTACGAAAAGTTGCCGATGAATTTAACCTTAAATTGGTTTCTATCGAAAATTTGGTGAGCTATCGCATGAAAAATGATAGTCTTATCGAACTCAAAGAAGATTTTGAGATTGATACCAATTATGGGGACTTTAGAATTCGTGCTTTTCATCAAAACACAAATGATCAAGTTCATATTGCATTAACTTTAGGATCATGGACAGAAGATGAGCCCATACTAACACGTGTGCACGCTCATCAACTTAACAGTGAATTGTTTGGCATAATAAAGCAGCAAGAAAGTTCCCTTGATGCTATCTTTAAACGCATTCAGTCTGAGGGCAAAGGAGCTATTATCTTTATCAATCAATTGCAACCTGCCGAGCGTTTGCTCAACCATTTAAAAATGATCAAACAAGGCGTAAACAGTACGTTGGGTATGGACGAAAAAGATTTTGGTATTGGTGCACAAATGATACACGCTATTGGAATTCACAACATCAAATTGCTTTCTAATAGTGAAAAAATTAAGCGTGTAGGCATGTCTGGCTACGGATTAAAAATTGTTTCATACGAGAAGTATTAGAATAACCCTCCACTTCCACTCTTTTCGTCATTTTCGCGTTCTCTTCTCGATTTTGCTTGGTATTTTCCACTTCCAAAACGATAATTAAACCCTAGCTGTACTGTGCGGCTTTCCCAATTGAACTCACCTTCAGAAGGAAAAGGTTTGCGTGCGCCAAAACGAAATTTCATTGTGTCAAAAACATCGTTAAAACCAAAATTGAGTGTTCCTTTTCCATTTAGTACACTTAACCTAGCGCCTAAATTCATAAAGTACATCGGCAACATATCAAATTGCAAGTTTTTGTTTTTACCTCTGTAAAACATAAAAGCCGTGAATGTTAGTTTTTTGGTAGCACTAAAACTATTATACATCCTAAAATTCCATGAAACATTATCAACGATATTCACATCTCTAATGATATTATCCACCGTAGCCTCCTCTAAAGGAACGTCTAGGTATTCGGCGATTCCTTTTTGGGTTTGCGAAAACAAATCAAAACTACCGTTAAATGACCACCATTTTGTGGGTTTATAATTTGAGGAAAGCTCTACACCATATGCAGAAGTATCATCAAAATTGTCATGAGTTAAAATTACTTTTCCAGAACTGATATCACTCTTATCAATATAGAGTGCCCTGTTTATTTCCTTTGCAATAGCGCGATAAAACACACCGCCCGTAATCGATCCATTTTTAAGTCTTCTTGTATAATTTACTTCAAGGGAGTTGGTGAATTGAGGTAGTAATTCTTGATTACCATATGAAGAAACCAACGGCGTTGACCATTCTTTTATAGGGTTTACTTGCCCTATTCCGGGGCGGTCTATACGGCGACTGTAGCTCAATTGGTACGAATTATTCTCACTCGGTGAAAAGGATACAAACATTGAGGGATACAGTTGGGTATAGGTGTTAGCGAATGGATTTTGTTCCGTTTTTGTTGTATTCCCACTTGTGTAAGTTTCATTTGCAACCGCAGCTACTTCAACAGACTCTCCTCTAAGCCCAAATTGATACGTCCACTTATTAAAGGTTTCGCCATACGTCACATATAGAGAATATATATCCCGTGTATAATCAAATTCGGTGGATGGAGCAGGACCAAAATTTCCTTTACTATCAATGGACTCCCCTGTGGATGAAAAGTAAATCAACGTATTGAACAACCGAACCTCTGCGCCCAACTCTAATTTAGTATTATCCGAAAGCGGATTTACATAATCCAAGTTAATGGTGGTTCGCTTTCTTGTAGGCTTATTTTTGTCATCGTAATTGTTAGAGGGATTATTAGGAAACCGAAACGCAACTGGCCTCTTTTCATCAAAAATATTATAATCAAATTCTAGCTCCAAATTGCTGCCTTCTTTTGCAAAGTCGTGCTTAAAATTAAAATTATATTGAGATGAGAAGTTGTCGCTGCTTGCATCGAAAATTTGATGAGCATTTAGCGAGGGTTTTTTTTCAAAAATAGTTCGGGTTATACCCAACGTACTATTGCTTGCTGGATTTTGACTGGTAAAAACCGAAAAAGTGTTTTTTTCATTCAAATACACATCCAGGCCTACCTTAATAACATGTAAATTTCGATTGTCATCAAAATTAAAGAACTGCTCTGAAAAATCTTGCGCGCGTTGAATGTGTCCGTGATTGGCGTTTTTTGAAAAATTATTACTGTAGTTCCCGTAGATATTGACTTTTCCTGTGCGATAATTTAGGTTTAGTCCGCTATTAAATTTAGAGTTGATTTCTTTACTCCAATTAGCATTAAGCGACCCATTAAAACCAATTAGTTGATTCTTATGAAGTACAATATTGATGATACCACTCATTCCATCGGGATTATATTTGGCAGAGGGATTGGTAATAAGTTCAATCGCCCTAATTGCTGATGACGGAATTTGCTTAAGCAATTGCGCTGCTGGAATATTTGAGAGTTTTCCATCAACCATTACCGGAACATTTTCATTTCCACGAAGGCTTATTGCACCGCTTTGGGGATCGACATTTATAGAAGGAATGCCTACCAAAAGCTCTGATGCGGTACCAACGCTAGCCAAATCTTTTCCAATCGTAATAACCTTTCGATCTACTTTTTGTTGAATAGTATACACCTCTCCGATAACTTCCACGTCATCGAGTTGGGATGCAATTTCGTTAATTGAAATTTTTCCAACATCAACCGTCAGATTGTCATTATTTACAATAACAACCTGTTCTATTTTTTCGTAGCCAATAAATTGTATACGTAAGCTATGTGTGCCTTCGGGAATTTCATTCAATATAAAATATCCTTTTTCATCTGTTATAGCGCCCGTAATAATTTTTCCTTCACTATCGGATAATACTACACTAACATAAGGCAAGGGCTGATTAAGGGTAGCATCGTAAACAACACCAGTTATAGACCCAGTTCCATTATTTGCAAAATTGAATATAGAAATACAAAAGAAAAGACTAAGTACTAAAGGATTAAATTTCATAACATAAGTTTTATAAATTTTAAAGACAAGGGTATAGGGCTATAACGAGAGAATGTAGAAAATGTTACAAAAGACTATAATAGCCTAAAAAAACCAAAGTTTTACAGCCATAGCAACTACCATAGTTATCATCACTGTTTTTATAACTCCCTCCCCTTTTTTTACCGAATAGCGAGAAGCAAAATAAGCACCTGCCGCATTGCCCGTGGCTAAGGCTATACCGTATTTCCATTCGATGTTTCCGCTTAGTGCAAAAGTTGCAAGGGCAGCTGTTGTATAGATTAGGGCAATCGAAACTTTAGTAGCGTTAACTCGCACCAAATCCATGCGGTTTACATAATTAAGAAAAAGCATCATAATAAAGCCAATGCCAGCGTTAATAAACCCCCCATAAATACCAATAAAAAAGAATGCTACCATAGACCAAATTAAGGTTTTACCGGTGGTTTTTGGTACAAGCTGATCTGTTGTATATTTTGGTTTTAACACCATAAGCAAAACAACCAAAATCATAATCACTGCTAAAATTTTATTGAATACTACTCCGTCAATATCAATGGCAATGCGCGCGCCAATAAGTGCTCCCAATAGTGCAGTAAAGCCTAAATACAAGCTCAACGGAAAGGGGTTAATTTTTTTACTTCGGAATCCTAACGTTGCCGAAGCGGTTGCCACCAAAATAGCAATTCGGTTTGTACCGTTTGCTGTGGCAGATGGTAATCCTAAGAATATGAGTAAAGGCAAGGTTAACAAAGAACCTCCCCCAGCCATGGTATTGATAAAGCCGGCAAAAAGCCCAGCAGCAACCAAAAGTAATATGTCGTATGGGAACTCAATCACTGAACAAATGTAGCTAATAGCAAAACCAAAAATCATTTTCAGAACCAAAAAAAGGGATTATATTTGCAGCCTCTGGAGAAATGGCAGAGTGGTCGAATGCGGCAGTCTTGAAAACTGTTGAGGGTCACACCTCCGGGGGTTCGAATCCCTCTTTCTCCGCTAAA
>JAURNV010000037.1 GCA_030830005.1 Flavobacteriaceae bacterium
ATATAAGTGCCTTTATATCGTCCGCCCTCCCAGTCAATAAAATTGATTGGAATAGGTGTTTTGTCAATGCCTTTTTTCTTTTTGCCATACGATATACCATTAACAAACAACTCTACTTCCTCCGCGTTTGTGTAGGAAAAAACAGGAATAATTTGACCTTCCATTCCCTCCCAATTCCAATGCGGCAATACGTGAACCATCGGAGTTGTTGTCCATTGGCTTTGGTATAGGAAAAAGCGGTCTTTTGGAAAACCACATAAATCAACAGCTCCAAAATAAGAACTTCTAGCAGGCCAGTCTCCATTCCAATATCCATTGGTTGAATTGTCCTTCCCTCCATAAGGTGTTGGCTCTCCCAAATAATCGAAACCAGTCCATATAAATTCTCCTAAATTAACAATAGGCTTTTCTAATGCTTCGAATTCAATATCAGGGGGGTATGCCCATGGTGGCCCTATAAAATCATAACTCGTAATTTCTAAAGACTCATGCTTTTCATACTTCACTAATGGCAAATGATAAGTACCTCTACTACTTACTGTACTCGATGTTTCCGAACCATAAACTATCCAATTAGGATGTTGCGCCATTACTTCTTCATACTTTCTAGGTTTGTAATTCCACCCTACCAAGTCTAAAGCTTCCGCCAACCCATTTTCTATTGGCGCAGGGTAATAATTAAATCCAGCTGTGACAGGACGTGTGGTGTCTTCTTCTTTACAAATGGAGACTAGTTTTTGAGCTATTTCTTTCCCTTTTGTTTTATGCCCTTGTTCTAAAATTTCATTTCCTATACTCCACATAACAACAGACGGACTGTTCCTAAAAGCACGTATCATATCTCTTAAATCTCGCTCATGCCATTCGTTAAAATATTTGCTGTAATCATTCTCAACTTTAGGCATTTCCCATACATCAAAAGCTTCTAACTGCATCAATATTCCCATTTCATCACATAGCTGAACCTGCTCTGGGGAAGGGGGATTGTGACTGGTTCGTATGGCATTTACACCCATTTCTTGCATGATTTCTAATTGACGTTGTGTCGCTCTTTTGTTCACGGCTGTACCCAATGGCCCTAAATCATGATGTAAACAAACACCATTAAACCTAGTAACATTTCCATTTAACTTAAAACCAAAATCAGGGCTATACTCAATGGCTCTTATCCCAAAAGAGGTTTCATAGGAATCTAAAAGCTGGTTTCCTCTAAAAACTTCAGAAATAGCTAGGTATAAATTTGGACTGTCTAAATCCCATAACAATGGAGACTCAACAGTTGTGTTTTGTTCATGTGTAACTACGCTATTAGCCTTTGTTTGAATTATAGATGAGACAGTTGCTACCTCATTGTTTTTTGGGTCATAAAGGGTTGTTTTTAATCGTACCTCGGAATCCTCTAATAAAGTGTTTTTAACTTCTGTTTGAATGTTAATCACGGCCTTGTTAGTTGTGATTTCTGGTGTGGTAATAAAGGTTCCCCATTTAGCAACATGGATACTGTTATTTATTTCTAGCCATGTATTGCGATATATTCCTGCCCCTGGATACCATCTTGACGAAAAATCCTCAGGGCTAAGCTGTACAGAAATTGTGTTTTCTGCTCCGTAATTAAGGTTATCACTAAGGTTAACCGAAAAACCCACATAGCCATTAGGACGCTCTCCAACTAATGTCCCATTAAGCCAAACTTTGGCGTTGTTCATGGCACCATCAAAATGAAGCACAATATGTTTTCCTCGGGCATCGGATGGAATACTAAATTGTTTTCTATACCAACCTACGCCGTGAAAAGGCAAGCCACCGCTTCTTGCATTATAAGAAGAATCAAAAGGACCTTCAATTGCCCAATCATGTGGTAGATTGAGCGTTCTCCATGCAGAGTCGTCAAAGGATTGTTCTTTGGCACCTTTAACATCACCCTTGTGAAATTTCCATCCATCGTTAAAACTAATCTTATTAGTCGTTGGAGATTGACTACAAGAAAAGAGTATAAAGGCTAAAAAAAAATGAATTGTTTTCATTTGGTTTATTGTTATGTTGATTTAAATGGCAGTTTTATTTTATCGTTTTAGTTCGTAAAGCCTCACTGTCTTTAGTATACCTAACTACCTGCTGTGCCTCTGAACCTCTTGCTTCTGTTATGACACCTTTCCAAACATTACGCATATAGTTTAATTTACCTAAATGCACAATGTCATTTGCTAAATTTTCTTGCTCATCAGGGTCAGTTTTAAGGTGGTAAAGTTCTTCATAAACGGGTAACTCGCCATTAAGTGGTCCCTCAACAAATGATTGATATACTGCAATTTGAGGGTCATGATTTGCATACAACATACTTGTCATGTCAACCTTAAATTTTTTAGCGGTATCAATAAGATATTGCGCAGACAAATTATCGTTTTTGTAATACCTAATGTACTTCCATTCAGTATCTTGAACAGATTCACATCTAGGATTGCCAAAATGAGTAGACCATAGATTTTCTGTAAATAAGTACTCACGAACAGCACTATCATTTCCATTTATTAATGTATTAAGTGCCTTGCCTTGATACGAATTAGGAATAGGAATGGAAGCATATGTTAACATAGTAGGCGCTAAATCTATTGTCTGAACGAGTTGGTTAGAGACAGCTCCTCGTCCTTTTTCAGTTGCCATTGGATCGTATATGATGAGCGGAACCCGTGTGCATACCTCATAGCATAGTGCTTTACCACCTAGGCCATTTTCTCCCCAAAAAATCCCATGATCTGATGTAAAAATTATTATTGTATTATCATCGATATTAGATTTTCTTAACATGCTTCTTAATTTTCCCACAAGGGCATCAATTCCAGTAACTGCTTGCATGTTACGAATCATTCGTTCTCGAAGATCTTTCTTGTTATCGACAAAAGCATAAATGTCTTGTCTATCGTTGGCATGCAATACGTTTATCGGGAGTTTTGGCGATATGATAGAATCCTTTTCGATATAGTATTTTGGAAGAGGAATATCTTGATCTCTGTACAAAGTCTTGTAGGTCTCAGGATCTGTAGGGAGCATTTTCATCGTAGATGTACTTGCCCCATGGGGAAGATTAAAGTTTATACTTAAGCAAAATGGCTTATCTTTTGGTAACCCTTCTATAAAATGTTTAGCCCCTTCGAGCTTATACTCATTGCTTAAAAAATCCGACACACCTTCTTGTAACACTTCAACCTGTGTATCACTCTTTGCGCCTTTAAAAATAGCATGCCGATTTTTGGGATAAAAGGATAGGTGCCCATGGCCAGCATACCAATAATCGAAAGAAGCTTCCATGACCCCTGAATTGTACCCTCCTTCCCCAATGGGAACGTGATTCTTTCCGATATAAGCGGTGTAATAACCATTTTTACGAAGTATTACTGGATATGATTTTTCCCAAGCTGTAGAGGAAACACTAGTACCTGAATTAAAATTAACACCGTGTTTACGTTCAAATTGGCTTAAGAAAATCGATGCCCTACTTGGTGTACAGATAGCACTTGTTACATGGGCATTTGTAAAAAGAATACCATCAGTAGCTAATTTATCCAAATGGGGGGTTTGAATCAATTTATTCCCTGTAATACCTAATAAATCGTATCGATGATCATCAGTGAGGATGAAGATGATGTTTGGTCGTTTTTGTGGAGGTTTTTGTGCAACAATAACGGAACAGAATACTAGGCAAGCTGCTGCTACAAAGCAAAATCGCAGCCAACTGTACCTGCATAATAGATTATGGAATGGATTTGGTTTACTCATAATGTTTTTGTTCTTCTTTATGCAGTGATTTTTTTCTTAACTCCCTAGTATTTGCTTCCTCTTTTTTAACATTTTCCATATGGGGATCTGTCCATGATGGCGTTGCTAACGTACTATTCCAGTTATTGTATAATGACAATAGTTGAGCCACAATTTCTGGATTTTCCACTGAAATATCTTCAATTTCAGTATTGTTTTTTTCTAAATCAAAAAGCATCAGTTTGTTTTTATATGCGCTTTGTATGAGTTTATATTTTCCTTTTCGAATAGCGTATTCTTTTCCATTTGCAACGCGCCAGTATAAAACTCTGTCTTTGTCTTGTGTTTTTGTTGACTCTAAAAAGGGAAGGAGGTTTATGCCATCTAATTGATCAGATTGATTGGGGGTTATACCCGCTGCTGCCATACATGTCGCAAATAAATCAAGTGAAATTACCGGCTGTTCGTAATGTTTACCCATTGGTAATCTTTCGGGCCAAGAAATAACAAAAGGAACACGAATACCTCCTTCAAACAACATTCCTTTATGCCCTCTAAGTGGACCGTTATTGGCAGCGTCTAAGCGACCGCCATTATCACTTAAGAAAATAATCATCGTATTCTCTCTAATCCCCATTTCAGTTAAAAGTAAATCTATTTTACCAACTCCTTCATCAATACCAGCAATCATAGCACCATATACACTTCTTTTTCCAAATTCGATATGCGCTGTTTTTTCTAGATATTCTATCGTTGTATGGTTTGGACTATGAGGGGCATTATAAGATAAAAACATGAAAAAAGGCTTCTGGCCATTTTGTTTGATGTTATTAAGGGCCTCGTTCGTAAAGTCATCTGTGAGATATTTAAGGCTATTGGGTTTTATAAGGGTGTTATTCCGTTGGATATGCATGCGGCCATTTTTTTGAGGAAAACCCCAATAGTTCATGCTGCCTCCAGAAAAACCAAACCATTTATCAAAACCTCTATTATGTGGTAAAAAAGTAGGGTGATCGCCCAAGTGCCATTTTCCTATAGCGTAGGTATTGTAACCTGCAGTTTTCAATTTACTCGAGATAAAGACCTCATCTAAAGGAGTGCCTTTGGTTGGGTCTTCAGGAGCAAATGGTACATTGTGTTCATGGCCGAAGCGTTGCTGATATCGACCCGTCATAATCCCTGCTCGTGATGGACTACAATACGGATGAGACACATATCCATTGGAAAAAACTACTCCGTCTTTGGCGAGTTTATCTAGATGAGGGGTAAGAAGATCTTCGGATCCATTAAACCCAACATCTTTAAACCCTTGATCGTCTGTTAGAATCAGAATTATGTTTGGCTTCTGAATAGAAGTTGTAGTAGCTTTCGTTTTTTCATATTTGGAACACCCACATAAAAAAAGCAGTGTTTGCAAAAAAAAAACGACGCTAAATCTCATTATATATTATTTGAGAAAAATTTCTATTACTGGAATTTCCACATTAGGCTTACGAACAGGAATGTTTAAGGTTAATACATTGTCACCTTCTTCTGCCTCATCGAGCCATGCTCCTTTTTGTTTTCCGATTTTTAGCTCCGATGCATCATTTAAAATTTGTGCATACTTGACCTTTCCGGCTAGCCCAGGAAGGTTAATAGTTTTAAAAGGCCAATCTAAAACGTGTACATATAGTCTGTTTGTTTTAGGATTATAGGTTAATAAGCAATTATCCGGCACTTCAAACCCCTCTGGTGCAGCTGTGCAACCATAGATTGAACGGCTATTATAGTTCATCCATTTATGAGTTGCTTCTAAACGCTCAACAGCTTCTTCTTGAATTACTCCCCTTGCGGTTGGGCCAACATTTAAAAGGAGGTTGCCACCCTTGCTCACCGTTTCAATCAACATAACTATTGTTTGTCTTGGGCTTTTCCATGAATATTGATCTCTGTGATAACCCCAAGAGCCAGAAAAAGTCTGGCATGTTTCCCATGGCACCTTTTCTCCTTTATAGGTAACCCAATTTTGAGGCATAAATTGCTCAGGACTCTTGTAATCCCATCCACCTTCTTCTTCCAAATCTAATCGATCATTAACAATTATATTTGGCTGAAGCTTACGAATCTGCTTATATAAATCTTCAGAATTCCAATATTCTTTTCCTTTTCCATTTTCTTTGTGGGGATATGAAAAGTCAGCAAATAAAACGTCAATTTGACCATAGTTAGACATCAACTCAGTCAATTGATTTTTTAAAAATTTTTGAAATTTTTTCTTGTCCCGATTTTTGTCATTTGCAATTTCTAATGTATTGTTTCTTTCAGGATGAATATGCTCATTTACTAAAAAATCTGGATGATGCCAATCAATAAGCGAATAATATAACCCAATTCGGATACCCTCTGCTCTAAAGGCATCAATTAGCTCTCTTAATAGATCTCTGCCAATGGGGGAATTAGTTACTTTATAATCAGAGAATTTGGTGTCATACATTGAAAAACCATCATGGTGCTTAGCTGTAAAAACTACATATTTCATTCCTGCATTCTTAGCTAGTGTGGCCCATTCTTTAGGGTTGTATAAATCCGGGTTGAAGAACTCTACGTATTTTTCATAATCTTTTTTAGAGATTTGCTCTTTACTCATTACCCATTCATGGCGGGCAGGTAGCGCATAAAGCCCCCAATGAATAAACATTCCAAACCTCGCATCACTCCACCATTGCATACGCTCAACCTTTTCGGGTGGAAGACCAAAAGCATTCGTGTTTTGAGAAAACACCATGTTGCTAGTTAATAACACTAAAAGTAAAAGATTGACTAATCTGTTCATATCTAAAATTTATACTTACAAATCTAATTTGGTAAAAAAAAAAAGTACTCCTTTTATGTTCATTGTTGTACTACAAATGTTTTACTCTGAATCAACAAAATTTATCATTAGGCAAATTATTACAAACATTTCCTCATGATTAAGGAGCTTCTCTAAGCAGTTAATTTACATGCTTGCATAAAAAAAATATAGCTATTAACGAAGGTATTCTACAACCAATTGCAAATTGGCCGTAAAGCCTTATTAAGTTACTTTAACAGTGGAATTGTTTTTTTTTAGGTGAATGCTAATGAAGAAGAAGCTTTTAATTCAACATTTAACAACCTTTACAAATTAACAATCACACAAGAGAAATTAGTACATTGCTATTCCAATTTGTTACATGGAATAGTTTTTTAAAAACACTTGAAATGGATCTCACTTTGCTTCGAATTAACCTTTTTTTTCTCTTCCTTTTATTCGCTAGTATTGGGTTTAGTCAGCAGCTTGTTGCTGACTTGCCAGAAAATAATGGAATGTCGCAAGTGCGCCTTTCAAAGATTGACTGTGTATTTACAAATTATGTTCACAGTAACAAATTGCCAGGTTCAGTAATACTTATTGCTAGAAACGGTAAGATTGTTTATCATAAATCATTTGGTAGGAGTGATATTGAGAACAATATTCCCATGACCAATGATAAAATTTTCAGAATTGCATCCCAAACCAAAGCATTAGTTAGTGTAGGAATAATGATACTCCAAGAGGAGGGTAAATTGCTTTTATCTGACTCTTTGGCTACTTATATACCAGAATTTAAAAACGCTAAAGTCGCAGAAAAAGTAAAAGACAAAGAATTTCAAATTGTAGAGCCTAAAAGAGCTATCAAAATTCGGGACTTATTAACCCATACTGCAGGGATTGGATATGGCTATGGGCCAGCAGCATCTGAGTGGAAAAAAGCAGATTTACAGGGGTGGTATTTCGCGCATAAGTCAGAACCAATATTGGAAAGCGTTAGGCAAATGGCAAATTTGCCTATGGATGCCCACCCAGGTGAAGCTTTTGTTTATGGCTATAGCTTAGATATCTTAGGAGCACTAATTGAGGTGGTTTCTGGTCAGTCTTTGGAATTATTTCTGAAAGAGCGAATTCTTGACCCGCTTGGAATGGGTGATACACACTTTTATTTGCCTAAAGAGAAAGTTTCCCGATTGAGTGTAGTTTACAGTCAAAGCAATACTAAATTGATACGAAGTAAAGAAATTGGGGAAGAAGAGTCACAGGGGCATTATGTTAATGGGCCTCGGATTAGCTTTTCGGGCGGAGCTGGCTTACTGAGCACTTCAAGTGATTATGCTATTTTTCTACAAATGCTGCTTAACAAGGGAATATACAATGGCATTCGGATTCTTTCTAGAAAATCTGTAGAACTTATGACTGCGGATCATCTAAATGGTGATCACTATAAAAATGTACGATTTCCGTGGGGCTGGGGCACTGGTTTTGGACTTGGCTTTTCTATAACAAATGACCTTGGTGATAGCGGTACGCTTGGTAGTGTTGGTGAATATGGATGGGGAGGTGCTTACCACAGTAATTATTTTGTGAATCCCGAGGAGAACTTATTGGTAGTTTATTTCACTCAGGTAATACCCGTTACTTTAAATGATCATCAAAAGTTAAAAAATCTTGTCTATCAAGCTATTATTGACTAACAACTTAATTTTAGTAAAAATCGCTCTGATGCCATAGAACAGGAATGCCAAAAAGATGCTGAAGTTGTGTTGTTTATGGAACAAATAATATCACAGGCATTTTGAGACAGGAATAATTAAAACACGGTTAAATGATACATTATCCTATTTAAAATAAATAAATTATGAAAATTACCTATAACTACCCAGACACTGCAAATCAAGAGGATTCTCCGACAGTTTCATCTTTTTCTACTATTAACACTAGAGTACTCCCTGAAGAATTTGGATTAGATAATACGATTACTAACTTTGTATTTACACACGTTATGTCGAAAAGCCTCAGCGCCAAGTAAACAAACACAATCATGGGTGGGTAATAATTTAAAACCCAAAAAACAAAAGGAATCCTGATGAATAGTATGGATAAATTAAAATCTGATATCATTGTAAAATCCCCTGGCCGCATCAACCTAATTGGCGAACACATCGACTACAATGGTGGGCATGTATTGCCCGCAGCGATAGATAGAAAAGTCACCATGTGGTTTAGAAAAAAGGAAAACAGCCTATGTCGGGTAAACTCCGAAGACGAGGGTGCTTTTACTTTTGATATCAAAAAGCCCTTACAAATTAGTGACACCCATTGGGAGAACTATGTCTTGGGGGTTGTCGATGGCATTGTAAAAGCCCGCCCACAAAAACTCGGAGGTTTTGATTGTGTGATATCAAGTGAGCTTCCTATCGGGGCAGGCATTAGTTCTTCTGCTGCGCTGGAGTGTGGCGTAGCTAAAGGCTTAAATGATTTGTTTGATTTGGGGCTTTCCAACCTTGAGCTGATTGAGATTTCTCGTATGGCAGAGCACAACTTTGTAGGCACCAAATGCGGGGTCATGGATCAGTTTGCGGTGACGATGGGCAAACGAAAAAAACTATTACTTCTCAACTGCGAGACCTTAGACTACAAACTCATCGATGCAGACTTTGGTTCTTATAAGATATTGCTGCTGAACACTAATGTGTCGCATAACTTAGCAACGAGTGAGTACAACACGCGAAGAAAAGAATGCGAACAAGCTCTTGCTGTCATTCAAAAAGACCATCCTCAGTATGATTTTTTAGCCGATGTTCCAGAAGCAACCATCGAGACCTACAAGGAAAAACTCTCTGGGAAAGTTTATCAGCGTGCACTTTTTGTGTCTCGTGAAAACGCCAGAACCTTAAAAGCTGCTGAGCTTATCCAAAATGGAGATATTAAGGGATTTGGATCTCTTATGTACCAAACCCACGAAGGACTATCGAAAAACTATGAAGTCAGTTGTCCTGAGCTTGATTTTTTAGTGGACCTTTCCAAAGACCTTCCTCAGGTGGTGGGAAGTCGTATGATGGGTGGCGGCTTTGGCGGTTGTACCATTAACCTAGTGGAAGAGGGCTTTGTCAATGAGTTTATGGATTTGGCAAGCAAAGCCTACAAACAAAAGTTTGACATTAACCTCACCTCCATATTGGTCGCTACCTCTAATGGAGTAGAAACGATAAATTCCGAATCATAGATGGATTTTAACAACACCCCACACAGAAGAAAAAACATCCTCACTGGAGAGTGGGTACTAGTATCCCCGCACCGAACCAAACGCCCATGGCAAGGCAAAAAAGACAAGCCCCAGGAAGTGGAGCTTTTGGAATACGATCCCAACTGCTATTTATGTCCAGGCAATGAACGAGCAGGAGGCGCTAAAAACCCAGACTATTCGGGCACATTCAGCTTCCAAAACGATTTTGCAGCCCTACTAGAAGGCCCAGAAGAAACTTTTAAAGAGGGACTGCTACAAGCCGAAAGCGAATCCGGAATATGTAAAGTGATTTGCTATTCGCCTAACCACAGCCTGACACTTCCACTTATGGAAGAGCGTGACATTGAAAAGGTGATTAGCCTATGGCAAAAGGAATACACCACCCTTGGGAGTGACCCAAACATCAACCACGTGCAGATTTTTGAGAACAAAGGAGCGATTATGGGCTGTTCCAATCCACACCCGCATGGGCAGATATGGGCGCAACGCTCCATCCCACAAGAAGTTGAGAAAAAAGTGGTACGTCAAAAAAGTTATTGGGAACAGAACAATAGCAGTTTATTAGGGGACTACCTCAAACAAGAACTTAAAGCTAAAGAGCGCATCGTATTGGAAAACGAAAGCTTTGTAGCGCTTGTGCCGTACTGGGCGGTATGGCCGTTTGAGACCATGATTGTTCCTAAAAGACACATCACATCTATTTTGGAGTTAACTAAAAAAGAGGTAACGGATTATGCAAGCATCCTAAAAGCCCTCACCATTCGCTACGATAACCTTTTTGAAACCTCATTTCCTTATTCTGCAGGCATACACCAATCGCCTACAGACGGCAAGGACAATAGCCACTGGCATATGCATATGTCGTTTTATCCGCCCTTATTGCGTTCAGCCGAGGTTAAAAAATTTATGGTAGGCTATGAGATGTTTGCCAACCCCCAGCGTGATATCACCGCCGAACAAGCCGCACAGCGCCTACGCGATTGTGCAACCACACATTTTTCAGACAACAAGAATTAACTATATTCGAAAATCAAAATTAAACCTTCATGGATTTTTCAACAATAGACATTACCATATTCGCGCTTTATGCCGTACTTATTTTATCTATCGGGCTATTTGTTTCCCGTAAAAAAAAGGGAGAGACCAAAAGTGCAGAAGATTATTTTTTAGCAGGTAAATCATTGCCTTGGTGGGCGATAGGTGCTTCGCTAATTGCTGCTAACATTTCTGCTGAGCAGTTTATCGGCATGTCTGGATCGGGTTTTGCACTTGGACTTGCCATTGCCTCCTATGAGTGGATGGCTGCCATTACCCTACTTGTGGTTGGAAAATATTTTTTGCCCATTTTTATTGAAAAGGGACTCTATACCATACCGGAGTTTATCGAAAAACGATACAGCACCAACCTTAAAACCATATTGGCTGTTTTTTGGATTGCACTATTTGTGTTTGTCAACCTTACAACCGTCCTCTTTTTAGGTGGTAAAGCCTTAGATACCATCGTAGGAAGTGGTGATGGGAGCATCTTACTTAATAGCATCATTGGGCTCGGTCTGTTTGCAGCGGCATATTCCCTTTGGGGCGGACTTGCAGCTGTGGCTTGGACAGATGTGGTGCAAGTGGTGCTGCTTATCATTGGTGGACTGCTCATGGCATACTTTGCACTGGCTAATGTAACGGACTCTGGTAGCTTTATCGATGGACTTAAATACGTCTATGAAAAGGCTCCTGAACGCTTTTCGATGATCCTATCCAAAGGAGAAATTATCACCCCGAATGGAAGAGACGCTTGGTGGGACTTGCCGGGTCTGGCAGTACTCATTGGCGGAATGTGGGTTGCGAACCTCTACTACTGGGGTTTTAATCAATACATCATCCAAAGGACTTTGGCTGCTAAAAGCTTAAAAGAAGGACAAAAAGGAATCGTGTTTGCCGCTTTTCTAAAGCTGATTATTCCTGCGATTGTCGTACTACCGGGGATCATCGCCTATGTAATGAACCTAGACCCAGAAACGGGGACACTAAACATGGGTCTTCTCAGCAGTGAGGGCTTTTTGGGTACGGCGGGTAACGTGGCTAACGACAACGCCGCACCTTGGCTGATTAAAAACTTTATCCCCGTAGGACTCAAGGGTCTTATCCTAGCAGCACTAGCCGCAGCAATCGTATCCTCATTGGCATCCATGATTAACTCCACATCTACCATTTTTACGATGGATATCTACAAATCAATGTTTAACAAAAATGCCAACGACAAGCAAATGGTGAAAGTAGGTCGTTTAACAGGACTTGTAGCACTAATCATCGCCATGCTGATAGCTCCCCAACTGGGAAATCTTGGACAGGTATTTCAGTTTATACAAGAATATACAGGGGTCGTAAGCCCAGGAATTTTGGCGGTATTCCTAATGGGATTGTTTTACAAAAAAGCCACCAACAACGCAGCCATTTGGGGGGTGATATTGTCTATCCCATTGGCGATGTACTTTAAAGTGGCACCCAATGGTTGGAGCGATGCGGCTTTGTTTGTGAACCTTCCGTTTATGCACCAGATGATGCTGACGTGTATCGGTACAATACTGGTAATTGCAGGTATCAGTAAACTTGAGGGCAATCAGGAAAACTCCAAAGCCATTGTGCTGAGCAAGCAGCTCTTCGCTACAGATAAAACATTTAATGTAGCTGCTTTTGGAGTGCTACTCATCACAGCGCTTTTATATGCACTGTTTTGGTAAAAAATATTTGAACTGTTACCAAAAAAAAGCTCCATGAGAAATCAAGGAGTTTTTTTAAGACAACTATATTTAAATCAAATTTTACACCAAGAGATTTTGAATTGACCACTCAAACGATAAATCTAATTCAACAATAAACTTAAGAATTTAAGTTATCTTCAGGGCGTTAACTTAAAAACTTAAATTTTGAAGAATTTTATTATTTTATCAATTACAATGTTTTTGTATGCTGGGTGTACTCAAACAAAAAATGAAGAGTGTGACGCTTTAGCTAAAACAAATTCTCAAACTGAGAAAAATATCGAAATCTATAAAAGCGCTTGGAACGCTTTTTTTGAAACTCGAGACAGTAGTGCTATAAATACTGATAGTTTTGATGAACAAGTCACTGCAGTAACTGCAGAAGGTAATGTTGCTGGTATAGAAGCCTTTCGTGAATATTATGGTAATTACTTATCTGGTTTTTCAGATGCTGAATTTAAATTCATAGATGTTTTTGGACAGGGAGATAAAATAGTTAAGCATTGGAATTTTAAGGGCACTCACGATGGAGAATTGTTTGGAATACCTGCAACTAATAACAAAGTAGATATCAATGGAACCACTATTGTTTTGATGAAAGATGGTAGAATACTACAAGAGCAGGATTTTTTCGACAACTATTCTTTTCTAAAACAATTAGGATTGTTGCAGTAGAAATTTTATTAAAGCTTGAAAAAAACGGTTAACTATATAATAGTATAACCGTTTTATTGTTTTAGTAGA
>JAURNV010000038.1 GCA_030830005.1 Flavobacteriaceae bacterium
ATTTGATTTTATCTTTGATTCGTACAATAAGCTTGCTGTTACTTTAGAATTGAACAAACTCTTAGTCCCTTCGCCCAGTGTACTTAATTCTAATGGCGATTACGAGCAACCTGACGATGTTGGAGTCTTATCAGGAATTTTTAAATCCTTTGGCGATGCACCAGATGGGTTTAGTGAAGAATTAAAAGAATTTACCTGGGCATTAGGCGCAGAATTTAACTATGATGAGTCTTTTGCTTTGCGTGCGGGATATTTTAATGAGCATGAACTCAAGGGAGCACGAAAATTTTTGACTATTGGTGCTGGGTTTAGATACAATGTTATTGACATTGATTTATCGTATTTAATTTCAGCCACTCGAGTGGTAAACCCTTTGGAGAATACACTTCGATTTTCGCTTACCTTTAACTTTGGCGAGGAACGTTATTAAGGTTTATTCTTTCGTTTTTTTCCAAGAGTTAGTTGCCTTATCTTTGCGCCACTCTTAACAGTCAAACCCTATGAAAGAAGTTACGCGCGAAACTTATCTAGATTGGTACGAAAACATGATGTTGTGGCGTAAGTTTGAAGATAAACTCGCTTCGGTTTATATTCAGCAGAAAGTACGCGGATTTTTACACTTATACAACGGTCAAGAGGCTATTTTAGCAGGATCGCTTCATGCTATGGATCTTACCAAAGACCGCATGATTACAGCTTACCGTAACCACGTACAACCTATTGGAATGGGTGTTGATCCAAAAAAAGTAATGGCAGAATTGTATGGAAAAGCTACAGGTACTTCTCAAGGTCTTGGGGGTTCAATGCATATTTTTTCCAAAGAGCATCGTTTTCATGGAGGACATGGAATTGTAGGAGGTCAAATCCCCTTAGGTGCTGGGATGGCTTTTGGTGACAAATACCACGGTAGCGATGCCGTTACCCTTTGTTTTATGGGGGATGGTGCTGTGCGTCAGGGGTCATTGCACGAAACCCTAAACTTGGCCATGCTTTGGAAACTTCCGGTAGTTTTTATCGTTGAAAATAACGGCTATGCGATGGGAACATCTGTTGAGCGTACCGCAAATCACACGGATATTTGGAAATTAGGCTTGGGCTACGAAATGCCTTGTGGTCCTATTGATGGTATGAATCCTGTAGCTGTAGCTGAAGGAATTGATGAGGCTATTCAACGCGCACGACGAGGAGATGGACCAACATTTTTAGAGGCTAAAACGTATCGTTATCGTGGACATTCCATGTCTGATGCGCAACACTATCGAACAAAAGAAGAGGTAGAGGAGTATCGTAAAATTGATCCGATATCGCAAGTAAAGGATATTATTTTGAATGAAAAATATGCCACAGAAGAGCAACTTGCTGAAATTGATGCAGGTGTGAAAGCTCGTGTAAAAGAGTGTGAAGAATTTGCCGAGTCGTCTCCATTCCCTGAAAAGAATGTCATGTACGATGCGGTTTACGAACAAGAAGATTACCCATTTATCTCTCATAAATTATAATATGGCAACAATCATCAACATGCCTCGCCTAAGTGATACCATGGAAGAAGGAACCGTGGCTACTTGGCTTAAAAATGTAGGAGACAAAGTAGCTGAAGGTGATATTTTAGCTGAAATTGAAACTGATAAAGCTACGATGGAGTTTGAGTCCTTTCATGAGGGCACCCTATTGCATATTGGCGTAGCGGCTGGTCAAACTGCACCTGTTGATGTCCTGTTGGCTATTATTGGCGAAGAAGGTGAAGATATAACCGCCTTGCTAGACGAGGGTAAAGCCCCTAAAGAAGAAATCGAAGCGTCGCAGCCAGAAGAAGACAAAGTCCCAGCGGATGAAGCATTGGCTATTCCAGAAGGATTAGAAATTATCAATATGGCACGCCTGAGTGATACTATGGAAGAAGGAACGGTAGCATCTTGGCTTAAACAAGTTGGTGATAGCGTTGAAGAGGGTGATATTTTGGCTGAGATCGAAACGGACAAAGCCACCATGGAGTTTGAGTCGTTCTTTTCGGGAACCTTGTTACATATTGGTATTGGCGTAGGAGAAACAGCCGCCGTTGATACACTTCTAGCTATTATTGGCCCTGAAGGAACCGATGTTTCAGCTATTTTGGCAGCTCCACCTGCACCAAAAGCAAACACGTCTGCACCACAAACAACCCCAAATCCTCAAGTAATCCCTGAAACCGAATCGGTAAATACTGCCGTTGCTGAAGATACTAAGGCGGCCCCTGACACGGGACGTATTATGGCGTCACCCTTAGCCAAAAAAATTGCCAAAGAAAAGGGAATTGATTTGCAGTTGGTTACTGGAACAGGTGAGTTAGGACGGATTGTAAAACGCGATGTAGAACAATTTACTCCTGCGGTCGCAGTTTCTCCTGCTTCTAAGCAAACCGTTTTTGTACCCTCTGGACAAGAAAAGCAAGAAGAAGTACCAAACTCTCAAATGCGAAAGACTATCGCAAAGCGGCTTAGTGCTTCTAAATTTAATGCTCCGCACTACTATCTTTCTGTTGAACTTGACATGGATGCAGCTATAGATTTTAGAAAACAATACAATTCCATTCCAGACACCAAAATTTCTTTTAACGACATTGTGGTTAAAGCGGTTGCTCTAGCTCTTAAAGAACACCCACAAGTAAATTCGCAGTGGCACGAAGATAAAATGGTGCTTAATCACCATGTGCATGTTGGTGTTGCCATTGCTGTTGAAGACGGATTGGTAGTTCCGGTACTTCGCTTCACAAATGAAATGAATTTACCTCAAATTGGTTCACAGGTAAAAGATTTTGCCTCTCGGGCACGAAGTAAAAAGCTTACTCCACAAGAAATGGACGGTAGCACTTTTACGGTCTCCAACCTTGGAATGTTTGGAATTACTGAATTTACTTCAATTATAAACCAACCAAATTCAGCGATACTTTCTGTAGGTACAATTGTACAAAAGCCTGTGGTTAAAGAAGGTGAAATAGTGGTAGGTAATGCCATGAAACTCACCCTTGCTTGTGACCATAGAACGGTGGATGGAGCAACGGGTGCGCAATTTTTGCAGACGTTAAGAGAATTTATTGAAAACCCCATTCGCTTGGTGGTATAGACGTTTTGAGCACTTCTAAAAACATTGTGATAACGGGAGCTAGTCGAGGTATTGGCTTAGCTCTTGTAAAATGGTTTTCAAAGGAAAATCATAATGTTTGGGCGTTATCGCGTAATATTTCACCGATAGAATTGCTAAACCTTTCGAAAGTACGCGCTTTTTCTCTCGATATTTCTGACGAAAAAGCAGTAGAACACTGTACTTTATCAGCTATGCCTAACACGATAGATGTTCTAATCAATAATGCTGGAAAGCTTATCAATAAACCTTTTGCTCAAACCAGTCAAGAAGATTTTGAGGCGGTTTTTAAAGTAAATGTTTTTGGATTGGCTAATCTTACTCGAGCCTTACTACCCAAAATGCTACCCTCGGGGCATATAGTAAATATTAGTAGTATGGGGGGAATTAACGGCACTTCAAAATTCCCTGGACTTGCTGCCTACAGTAGCAGTAAAGGAGCGGTTTCGATACTCACGGAATTACTAGCCGAAGAATATAAAGAAACTGGGCCTAGTATTAATGGCTTGGCTTTAGGAGCTGTGCAAACCGAAATGCTTTCAGATGCGTTTCCAGGGTTAAATGTTCCAATGGACGCAAAAACAATGGCAGATTATATAGCAAAATTTGCTTTGGATGGACATCGTTTTTATAACGGGAAACTACTTCCTGTTTCGAACACCACGCCGTAATGGGTTTCGATTTTTATTCCTTTTTGACTGAAGCAGCGCGCCAACCTTGCGCTAAGTTAATAGGGGCTAACAATGTCAACATCAAGGTAGTGCGTGAGCGTAAAACCAAGCATGGCGATTTTCGTGTATTGCCTGGGAAACCTGTAACAATTACGCTCAATGCTATGGAAAACCCATATCGTTTTTTACTTACTTTTTTGCATGAGTGGGCTCATTATATTGTGTTTTCAAATTATAGGAAAAGACAAAAGCCGCATGGTGAAATTTGGCAAATGACTTTTCAGCAGGTAACAACCCCTTTTTTAAGTAGTGATTTTTTTCCTGAATCCCTGTTGAAGTATTTAAAAACACACATGCAAAAACCAAAAGCAACCTTTTCAGCAGATGCTTTGCTTATGCAGTCCTTGCGGGAATATGACCCTCCAACAAATAAAAAATGTATTTTTGAGTTAGAACAGGATGCGTTCTTTTCTTTGGAAAATGGTCGTATTTTTCGAAAAGGAACAAAGCGCAGAACACGATTTTTGTGTACCTGTACTCAAACCAATAGGCAGTATTTGTTTCCGCCTTTTGTGGAAGTAAACCAAGAATAATGGAATCTAAGTTTGACTTTTCGGAATCTAACGAACAGCATAAACCATCGGCTAAAAAAAGTGGTTTAGCTACTCAACTAAAGTTTTTAATACAATTACTACATATTGCTCGCGACACCGATTATGCTGCAACCTTAGAGGCTGTTCGGGCAGATATTCCTTTTAGAGGTGCTACAGCTTGGGTCTTGATTTGTTCTATTTTTATAGCTTCAATTGGGTTAAACACTAACTCAACAGCAGTTGTGATTGGAGCCATGCTTATAGCTCCACTTATGGGCCCTGTGTTGGCAACGGGGGTTTCCTTAGCAATTAACGACTTAAATATGCTTAGGCAAGCTACATTGAATTTTATTGTTATGGTTGCGCTAAGTGTAGCTACGGCAACACTATATTTCTTCTTTTTTCCGCTTCAGCAAGAATCATCTGAGTTACTGGCCAGAACTCAGCCCGATATAAGAGATGTGTTTATTGCCTTTTTTGGTGGTGCAGCACTTGCTATTGCGCGTACTAAAAAGGGGACCATAGCATCTGTTATTTTTGGTGTTGCAATTGCAACAGCATTGATGCCTCCACTTTGTACTATTGGCTATGGGATAGCTGTGGCAAATCCAAGTTACACGCTTGGGGCGTTGTATTTATTTTTTATCAATGCCACTTTCATTGCCTTTGCATCATTTTTGGTTATTAAGGTGCTGAGATTTCCTATGATTCACTACGCCGATTCAAAACAAAGGCGTTTTGTTGCTAGATTGGTAAGTTTTGCCGCACTTTTGGTAATGATTCCTGCAGGAGTTACTTTTACTCGGGCTCTAGATGAAAACCGTTTTCGAAAAGAAGCGAATGTCTATTTAGAAACTCATATCACTCCATTAAAGTTCGGCAATTACCTTAAAGAATCTGCAGAAATTCGCTACACAAGCGATGGAACAGAGCAGATTGTACTCAACCCTTTAGGGTTAGTTCCTATTGACACCTTAACAATAAAAAACATAAAAAAAGAACTTTTGTCCTTCAAAACATTAGAAGACGCTACCCTGATTGTTATACCGAGTATAAGGGAATAAGGTTATTGATATACTTCTTTTACCTTTTTCATTAATTCTGAGGAGTAGACAAAATCAGTAATGGCTTCGTTGTTTGTTTTAAAAATTTCCTCTTTAGTGCCTTCCCACGCTTTGATACCATCTTTTAAAAACAAAATAGTATCCCCAATTTCCATTACAGAATTCATGTCATGAGAGTTAATCACTGTAGTGATATTGTTTTCTTGGGTAATTTCACGTATTAGATTGTCGATGACAATAGCGGTTTTAGGGTCTAAGCCCGAATTGGGTTCATCGCAAAACAGGTATTTGGGTTTCATAACTACAGCACGGGCAATAGCAACTCGCTTTTGCATTCCACCCGAGAGCTCGGCAGGTAATTTGTTATGTGCATCAACCAAATTGACTCGTTCTATAACTTCTTCTGCAGCTTTGCGCATTACTGCTGTTGCTTGCTTTGTAAGCATTTGCATAGGAAACATGACGTTTTCTAAAACGGTCATCGAATCAAAAAGCGCACTTCCCTGAAAGACCATTCCCATTTCTCGGCGGAGTGTTCGGCGTTCACTATCGCTCATGTCACCGAAAGCGTAATTATTGAATAGCATTTTTCCGCTATCGGTATGATGTAACCCCAATAAGCATTTTAGTAAAACAGTTTTTCCAGAACCACTTTGTCCAATAATCAAATTGGTTTTTCCTGGCTCAAATACCATACTAATATCCTTTAATACTTCACGTCCATCAAAAGACTTTGCTATATTTTTTAGCTGTATCATTAGGTAAGTAATAATTGAGTTACAAAATAGTTTAACACAATAATCACCACTGAGGTCCACACAAATGCAACTGTGGCTGCTTTGCCAACCTCGAGTGCGCCTCCTTTCATATAATAACCATGATAAGAAGGAATAGTAGCTAAAATCATTGCAAAAAGCAAGGTTTTAATAAAAGCATACACCACGTGAAATGGCTTAAAATCCATTTGAATTCCCTCAATAAAATCGGCACTGCTAGAAAAACCACCATAAAGTGTAGCAACATAGCCACCAAAAATTCCTAAAAACATGGAAATGTTAATTACTAAAGGCAATAAAAGCATGGCAATTATTTTTGGGAAAACTAAATAATTTACAGAATTGATCCCCATTACTTCAAGAGCATCAATTTGTTCTGTTACCCGCATGGTACCTATGCTTGAGGTGATAAATGAACCTACTTTACCTGCCAAAATAATACACATAAATGTGGGAGCAAACTCCAAAATTACTGATTGTCTTGTGGCAAATCCTACTAAATTTTTTGGGATTAATGGGCTTTCAATGTTAAGTGCGGTTTGGATAGCTACCACACCACCGACAAAGAAAGATAAAAAACCTACAATTCCGAGCGACCCAATTATGAGATCTTGAATGTCGTCTAAAATAAGTTTACGCATTACTTTTCCCTTAGTAGGTTTAATAAAAACCATGCGTATCATAAGAAAATAAGCACCAATATGATGTAGTAGTTTCATGTGAACGAATGTAAAAAATAATATTAGCTTACACTCAGAACTACAATAAAAAATATATTTGTAAAAATCTAAATCATGAACATCAAATTATTTCTAGTACTATTTCTGCTTATTCTTATGGGGTGCGCCAAACCAACTCAACCCTCAAAACCAAAGCTTATTGTTGGTATTGTTGTAGACCAAATGCGCATGGATTACCTAAATAGATATGAAAGACATTTTGGCAATGATGGCTTTAAGCGCTTTTACAGCGAAGGTTTTGTGGCAAAAAATCATCATTTTGATTATTCTCAAACGGTAACAGGTCCTGGTCATGCAAGTATTTCTTCGGGAACAACTCCTGCTATTCATGGTATAGTTGGAAACGAATGGTTTGATAAAACCTCAGGGAATACACAATATTGTGTAGCTGATGATAGATACAAAGGAGTGGGTACGTCCTCAAGGGTAGGTAATAGAGCTCCTTCACATTTTTTGGTTACTACTTTCGCAGACGAAAGTAGACTAGCTAGTCAATTGCGGGGTAAATCAATTGGTGTTTCTATAAAAGATAGGGCAGCCATACTCTCTGTTGGACATACTGCTAACGGGGCCTTTTGGTTTTCTGGAAAAAATGAGGGAAATTTTATCAGCAGCACGTTTTTTATGGATGCACTTCCCCAATGGGCAAATGATTTCAACACGTCGAGAGTTATAGATAATTACATGACTGTTTGGGACACTTATTTTCCAATAGAAACCTATGTTGAGAGTGGACCCGACAATACAAAATACGAGCGCTTGCTTAAAGGGAAGGAATCACCCACATTCCCCTATGATTTAACAGCCTTAGCTTCAAAAAACAATAACTATGATATTATTAAGGAAACCCCCTTTGGCAACAGTCTAATTACTGATTTTGCAATAGCAGCACTTAAAGGGGAGGATTTAGGTGCAGATGAAGATGCCGATGTACTTATGATAAGTTATTCCAGTACGGATTATGTTGGACATAAATTTGGTATCAATTCAAAAGAAGTTCAGGACACCTATGTGCGTTTAGATTTAGATTTGGCTCGCCTTTTCAAAGCACTTGACACACAAGTGGGAACCGGAAAGTACACTGTTTTTTTAACTGCTGATCATGGAGCGGCTCAAGTTTCAAATTATTTAATTGATAACCAAATACCTGCAGGATATATAAGTAAATCTGATTTTGGACATAAATTAACTCAAGCCTTAGCAGATCGTTTTGGCACAAATGACCTCATTCAAAATGTTTCAAATCACAATATTTTTTTAAATCACAATAAAATAGCCGAGAAAAAAATTGACTCATCACAACTTCAGCAGTTTGTGATTTCTTTCGCATTGGCTTTTGAAGGCATAGCTTCTGCTTACTCAGCAAATGAACTTATGAGAATGAATGCCAACAGTACCATTATTTATCGTTTACAACAGGGGCATCACCCAAAGCGGTCTGGAGACATTGTGTTTACACTGCTTCCTGGATATACAGATTATAGGTCAAAAGGGTCAACCCATGGCTCAGCATACACTTATGATACGCACGTTCCGCTTATGTTATTTGGAAAGGGTGTGAGAAAGGGAAGTACATTTGAACGTACTCATATCACAGATATTGCTCCTACAGTATGCGCTATTTTAGGAATTAGTAACCCTACGGGCACAATTGGAAATCCAATTAAAGAAGTAATTATTCACTAAAACTTATACGAAAACGCGTTGATATTCATGCCTGCGCCAACACTAGCAAACAAAGCCACATCTCCAGATTTAATTTGGTGACCGTCTAATTCATTTCGCTTTACTAGGTCGAGTAAGGTGGGTACAGTAGCTACAGAGCTATTGCCCAGTTTGTGAATACTAATGGGGAGTACATTTTCAGGTTGAGAATGGCGGTATAGTCGATAAAACCGTTTTACAATTGCTTCATCCATTTTTTCGTTGGCTTGATGTAAAAATACTTTTGAAAGGTCAGCAATATCTTCACCACTTTGGTCTAAACACTGTTTTAAGGCTTTTGGTACGTGGGTGATAGCAAATTCATATACTTTTCTGCCGAACATTTTTATATACTTATCCTTGGGGTTTGCTTCCGGATTATAAGACTTTCCAGCATACAAATAAAATGCTTCACCATTGCTAAATGTTTGAGTGCAATGACTTAGAATTCCTCCAGAATTATTTGTTTTTTCAATAATAGTAGCGCCAGCGCCGTCAGCAAAAATCATCCCATCTCGATCGTTAGGGTCGGCAATTCTCGATAAGGTGTCTGTTCCAATTACAAGACATCGTTTTGCCATTCCAGCTTTAATAAACGCTTGTGCTTGAATCACGCCTTCAACCCAACCCGGACATCCAAAAATAACGTCATAAGCGACACAATTAGGATTTTTAATTTGAAGATTATGTTTGACTCGCGTTGCTAAAGAAGGTAACATTTCAGATTGAATACAACCATCTTGAATATCTCCAAAGTTATGCGCTACAATAATGTAATCTAGTTTTTCGGGGTCTAATGAAGCGTCACTTAAAGCTCTTTCAGCTGCTAAAAAAGCCAAATCTGAAGCGGTTTGGTGGGGTTTGGCATATCGGCGCTCTTCAATACCAGTGATGGCTTCGAATTTCTCTATGATTTCACCATTTTCATTTCCAAAAGGGCTTCCGTCTATATCTAAAAAGGAATGGTTTATAAAGTCTTGATTTCGTTCAATGTGTGAAGGAATATAACTCCCAACGCCTGTAATATGAATTCCCATGGGTTTAGTTAAGTATATAAGACAGCTTAAATAAACGCTGCCGTAAGCCAAAGATAAAAATCTTAATGATGTTCAAAAATAAAATTTAGGGAATATCTAAAAGCTAAAGCTTAAAATTACTTGTCGTGAGCGATTTGTTTTTTCTCATAAGTGTCAATGGGCGCACAAGTACACATTAAGTTTCGATCACCAAATGCTTCATCTACACGTCTTACACTTGCCCAAAACTTATTTTCATGAACAAATTGTAAGGGATACGCTGCTTCGGCACGCGAGTAAGGAAATTCCCAATTATCAGCAGTAAGCTGGGCTAGGGTATGGGGGGCATTGCGTAACATGTTATTGTCTTGACTGGCGTCACTAGCTTCAATTTCGTAACGAATAGCAATTAGTGCTTCACAAAAACGATCTAGTTCTTCTTTATTTTCACTTTCTGTAGGTTCTATCATCATAGTGCCAGCAACAGGAAAAGATACCGTTGGAGCGTGAAAACCGTAATCTATTAGGCGTTTGGCAATATCCATCACCTCAATTCCTTTTTCTTTAAATGCACGACAATCAATAATAAATTCATGAGCAGCCCTACTGTTGTCCCCGCTATACAAAATAGGGAAGTGTTTTTTAATGCGCTCTTTGATGTAGTTGGCGTTAAGAATGGCAACCTCAGTAGACTTTTTTAATCCTTCGGCACCTAACATGCGGATATAAGCATAAGAAATCAGACATGCTAAAGCCGAACCAAATGGTGCAGCAGAAAGCGCGGGTATCGCACTCTTGCCACCTGTTGGAATAACATCATGACCAGGCAAGAAAGGGGTTAAGTGCGCAGCTACACAAATAGGACCTACTCCAGGCCCACCGCCTCCGTGTGGAATAGCGAAAGTTTTGTGAAGATTTAAATGACACACATCGGCACCAATAGCGGCAGGATTTGTTAAACCCACTTGTGCGTTCATATTAGCACCGTCCATATAAATTTGACCTCCTTTACTGTGAATGTAACTCGTAATTTCTTTAATAGAAGATTCAAAAACGCCATGCGTTGAGGGGTAGGTTATCATTAATGCAGCCAAATTATCGGCATGGGTAGCTGCTTTTAATTTCAAATCCTCCAAGTCAATATTACCCCGATCATCAGTGCCTACCACAACGACTTGCATGCCCGCCATGACCGCGGAAGCAGGATTGGTTCCATGTGCCGATGCAGGGATAAGACAAATGTTTCTATGCGCATCGTTATTTGCTTGGTGATAAGCACGAATTACCATAAGTCCGGCAAACTCACCTTGGGCACCTGAATTGGGTTGTAATGAAGTTCCGGCAAAGCCTGTAATTTCAGTCAAATATTCGGCCAAGTCTTGCAATACCTTTTGGTAACCCGCTGCTTGAGAGGTAGGGGCAAATGGATGAATATTATTCCACTGGGGGTCACTAAGCGCAAACATTTCTGTAGCGGCGTTTAGTTTCATGGTGCATGAGCCTAAAGCAATCATGGATTGATTAAGCGCTAAATCCTTTCGTTCTAATGATTTGATGTAACGCATCATGCTGGTTTCGGCATGGAAACTGTGAAACACCTCGTGACTAAGAAAAGAAGTGGTGCGCTTAAGCGAATCTGGGAGACAGTTGCTAGGTACTGCAGTTTTTTTTGATGCGGTTTTGCCAGTTGCTTTAGCAAAAATATTTATGAGGGTTTCAACGTCGTAATCCGTAGCAGCTTCATTAAAAGAAAGCGTTAGCTCGTTATCGTTAATGTATCTCAAATTAATTCCTGCATCTTCAGCCAAAGGACGAACTTTTTGAGTGGGTATTTCAATCCAAAGGGTGTCAAAGAAACCGTCGTTTTTTTGGTGAATTCCCATTTGGGTAAGTGAATCACGCAAACGACAAGCCTGTCTGTGGATTCGAGAGGCAATATTTTTTATTCCTTCAGGTCCGTGGTATACGGCATACATCCCCGCCATAACAGCAAGAAGTACCTGTGCGGTACAAATGTTTGAGGTTGCTTTGTCGCGTTTGATGTGTTGTTCGCGCGTTTGTAGCGCCATCCTTAGGGCGCGATTACCATCGGTGTCTTGTGTTACTCCAATAATTCTACCAGGAACACTTCGTTTGTATTGGGTTTTAGTGGCAAAAAAGGCTGCATGTGGTCCCCCATAACCAAGGGGAATGCCAAAACGTTGGGTGCTTCCCACAACAACATCAGCTCCTAAGGCGCCGGGAGATTCAAGTAGCGCCAAACTCATGATGTCAGCAGCAACGGCAGTTTTCAGTTCTACTCCAGAACCTTTTTCAATAAAGGTTTTTAAATTAGGAATATTTCCATTAACTCCCGGATATTGAATCAGTGCGCCAAAAAAATCTCCTGTGGGAACAAAAGTCTCAGGATTGCCATAAACCAAAGAAATGCCAATTGGATTTGCACGAGTTTCAAGTACTGATTTTGTTTGAGGATAAGTGTTTTCGTCAACAAAAAATAGCGAAGCATTGTTCTTTTTTTGCTCTCTTGACCGCTGTCCAAATAAAAGACCCATGGCTTCAGCTGCAGCAGTTGCCTCGTCTAACAAAGAGGCATTAGCAAGTTCCATTCCCGTTAGGTCGGTTACCATAGTTTGGAAGTTTAGCAAGGCTTCCATTCTGCCTTGTGCAATTTCTGCTTGGTAGGGGGTATAGGCCGTATACCACCCTGGATTTTCCAAAATATTACGTTGAATCACGCCCGGCAAAATAGCCTCGTGATAGCCTAATCCTATAAAAGAAGTGAATACGTTATTCTGTTTGCCAAGGGTTCCAATATGCTTTGAGAAAGCATGCTCGCTAATCGCATCTGGCAACGAAATAGATTGCTTCAAGCGAATGGGCTCAGGTACGGTTTGGGTTATAAGTTCCTCAAGTGAGGATGCGCCTATTGCGGCAAGCATCATTTCGACTTCTTCTGAGTTGGGACCTATGTGACGGAGCGAAAAATTTTGCGTATCCATGATGCAGCCTATGATCTAAAAAGCAAAGGTAATTTTTTGCGCAAAATCGGAAAAGAAAACCTATGGATTTGACGGTAAAGTTGTTAACCGCGAGAAAGGGTGTTATTAACACATTTGGTACCTTTGTGCTCTTACCATTCTATAATTGTTAAAGCGGTACCTTTCATCGAATTTTCATGTTGCCTTCTCTCTGTGGGCATTTTGTTTTGTTATTTCAATGCAGCAGGGGCATGCGCTTTCTTTTTCGATGCAATGTGCCATTTTCGGTTTTGGCTGGGCGGCTTATCAGTATTTGCACAACTTTGTGCCTATAATTTACAATAAGAATCGTATTGGATTTTGGATGAGTTTCATTTTCATTGTGAGCTTGGCAATAGGTTTTTTTGGACTGAGTAGGCTTACAAAATCAGATTGGTCTGTTTTTTTTGGTATTGGTGTGCTTACCTTTTGTTATGCACTTCCTTTTGGTGCAAAAATGGGGTTGCGATTTGTGCCCACCCTCAAGGTTTTTGTGGTGATAATTTCATGGACGGCTATGGCAATGTTGCCGTTGGTTTCGCTTCCAAGGATGGTATTTGTGTGGGTTTCCATTAAAGCTGCTCTGTGGATACTCTGTCTAATGCTCCCTTTTGAGTTGCGCGATTTGGATAAAGATGCCTTAAGTTTAAAAACCATTCCACAGCTATTGGGCATTTCAGGCACCAAAAAACTTGGATATGCGTTGCTTTGTATACTTTGTTTTTTGGCGTATCAAACCGTTCAAATAACTGCGTTGTTTTGGGTAGAAATAACAATGCTTATGCTGTTAGGGGTAGCAATAAAGCGATCTCCAAAGCAGACTACTCTTTTTACTTCTTTCTGGGTAGAAGGGATTCCTATTGTATGGTTGTTGGGAAGTACTTTACTGCTTACCCTTTATTAAGGTCTTTAGCACTTTGGTGTACTTTTTCACCTAAAGAGGCTTTATAGGCAATCATCGCCTCTCTAAGAGCTGGGTTTTTTACCCCCAAAATTTGGCATGCCAACAAGCCTGCGTTTTTAGCGCCGTTTAGCGCAACCGTGGCTACGGGAACACCACCCGGCATTTGCAAAATAGACAATATCGAATCCCAACCGTCGATAGAATTGGATGATTTTACGGGAACACCAATAACGGGTAGTGGACTAGCTGCTGCCACCATACCCGGCAAATGCGCTGCGCCTCCGGCACCAGCTATGATAACATCGATACCGTTTTTGTGGGCAGTACTCGCAAATTGCATCATTTTTTCAGGTGTGCGGTGAGCCGAGACAATATCTACGTGCGTATCAATTTCAAACAGTGCCAAGGTGTCAATGGCTTCTTGCATAACGGGGAGGTCGCTTTTGCTTCCCATAATTACGGCTACCTTCATATCATGTTGCTTTTAGTTGAAATACAGATTTTAGTTCTTTAATTTTTTTAAAAATAGCATTTAAATCGTTACCTGTAAGGGTAATATGACCCATTTTACGTTGTGGCTTAGTGGTTTTTTTACCGTAAATATGCAGTCCCGCTTGTGGGGTATTCAGCACAATTTCAGTTCCTTCGTACACAAAATCTCCTGTGACATCTGCGGGTGCTACCACGTTTGCCATAATTGCAGGTCGATAAAAATCAGTCTTACCGAGGGGCGCGTCTAAAATGGCGCGGAGGTGTTGCTCAAACTGTGAGGTTATGCATCCCTCAATCGTAAGGTGACCGCTGTTGTGTGGGCGTGGTGCCACTTCATTTATCCAAAGGGTATTGTTTGTATCAACGAAAAATTCTACTGCCAGTAAGCCTACATGTTCCCAAGAAGCAACTAACTTTTTGGCAATGTTCTGCGCTTGCGTGGCAAGAGTTTCGTCTAGATCTGCAGGGTGATATACAAACTCCACTTGATTGGCGGTTGGATGAAAGGCCATACCTACTGGTGAATAAAAAGCAATTTCTCCCGAAGCGCTTCGGGCAGCTATAACTGCTATTTCTTTGGCTATAGGAACCAGATCTTCAACAATACACTCACTATCGGGAAGTGCAGATACATCTTCAGCTGAATTTAGCTTTTTTACGCCATACCCATCGTAGCCAAAGCGGGCTGTTTTCCAGATACATGGGAATTCGAGCTTTCCTTTTTGAACGGCTTCAGTTAATTCATCTTTATTAGCAAATGAGCGAAAGTCAGCAGTAGGAAAGTTTTGTTCGGAGTAGAATTCTTTTTGGGTGCGTTTGTTTTGAATAAGTTCGAGTGTTGCGGGTTTTGGGTACACCAGAACGCCCCTTTTTTCAAGTTCGTAAAGCGCCTCAATATTAACGTGTTCAATTTCAATGGTAAGTACATCAACGTCTTTGCCAAAAGCAAACACAGTATCGTAGTCCATCAAATTTCCTTGTACAAAATGATTGCAACTGTTTTTTGCAGAAGCTTCTGCGTTGGGATCTAAAACATGAGTATGAATGTCCCATCTTCGAGTAACGTCAAGGAGCATTTTGCCCAATTGTCCGCCTCCCAGTATACCAAGGGTAAAACCTGTAGAAATAACCTGCTTCATTTCCCCTACAAAGGTAAGGCATATTCTACAATGTAGTACACCTATAGGCTCGCTCCCTAAAATAGGATATCTTTGCAGGGTAAAAATTACACATGAAGAATATCATTTTATTTGGGAAACCCGGTGCTGGGAAAGGTACGCAAGCGGAGTTCTTAAAAGTAACCTTTGATCTTATTCACATCTCTACAGGCGATGTTTTTCGATTTAACCTCAAAAACGAAACACCCCTTGGAATTTTGGCAAAAGGCTATATGGATAACGGAGATTTGGTGCCTGACGAAGTCACTATTCAAATGCTAGAAGGTGAGGTGGATAAACACCCGAATGCTGCTGGTTTTATTTTTGATGGGTTTCCAAGGACTACTTCACAGGCCGAGGCTTTGGATACTTTTCTTTCAAAAAAGGCGATGTCTATTTCCGCTACGCTTGCCCTTGAAGTTTCTGAAGATATCTTGGTTAAACGTTTATTAAATAGAGGTAAAGATAGCGGTCGCGCAGACGATCAGGACGAAGAAAAGATTCGAAACCGCTTTGCGGAATACAACAGTAAAACAGCTCCACTTATTGATTTTTACAAAGCACAAGGAAAATTTCATCCTATAAACGGGGAGGGTTCAATAACCTCTATAGCCGAACAACTTACAGATATTGTTGAACAATTGTAATGACAGAAGGAAATTTTGTAGATTATGTTAAAATCCACGTGAGCTCAGGTAAAGGTGGGAAGGGATCTACACACTTTCATCGAGAGAAATATATTACCAAAGGTGGCCCTGATGGAGGCGACGGCGGTAGGGGTGGACATGTAATTCTTCGTGGTGATAAAAACCTATGGACCCTCGTTTCTTTTAAGTTTAAACGTCATTTTAAGGCTGAGCATGGGCTTCATGGAAGCAAGAGTAGGAGCACGGGTGCCGATGGGCAAGATGCTATTATTCCTGTACCGTTAGGCACTGTTGTTATTGATACCCAAACTGGCGAGCGCATTGCTGAAATTACTACCGAAGAAGATGTGATTGTTGCACCCGGAGGTATGGGCGGTCGTGGCAATTGGCACTTTAAGACCTCAACCAATCAAGCCCCTAGATATGCTCAACCTGGAATTGACGGTATTGAGCGCGATATTACATTAGAGTTAAAAGTTTTGGCCGATGTGGGATTGGTAGGATTCCCAAATGCTGGTAAATCAACTTTGTTGGCTGCGCTGACATCTGCAAAACCCAAAATCGCCGATTATCCTTTTACAACATTAAAACCCAATTTGGGTATTGTCCAAAATAGGGACTTTACCTCTTTTGTGATGGCAGATATCCCTGGGATTATTGAAGGTGCCGCAGAAGGAAAAGGATTAGGGCATTATTTTTTGCGACATATTGAGCGCAACAGTGTGCTCTTGTACGTCATTCCAGCCGATGCTGATGATATTAGCGAACAATTCACTATTTTGAACAAAGAATTGACGCGGTATAATCCCGAGTTGTTGGACAAGAATTTTATAATTGGCATTTCTAAAGTAGACCTCTTAGATGAGGAGCTTTACACTGCAATTGAATCGGAGTGTAAGGGTGCGTTTAAAGACATCCCAGTTGTATTATTTTCCTCTGTTTCTCAACAAGGATTGACGCAATTAAAAGACCGTTTATGGGAACTGCTCAACGCATAATTTTTTTGCTTTTTAGTTTTACTTTGGCTTTTGGGCAGCGAATTCCACAATCCTTTTTTGAACCTGTTGCGGTTACACCCCAGCAACAAAGCCGCATAGTAGAACTAGATTCTATTTCTGAAAAATCAGAAGAGGACTATCAAGAGCTTGCGTTTCTATATGCCGCTACCAAGTCCTATGAGCAATCGTATGAATTGCTAGAAACATTGGTTGAATCTCGTCCAGAAAACTTCCAATACCAATACTTACTAGGAGGCGTTTCAGGAATAATAGCCTCTGAATTACCAAGAGTAAAATCACTACCCTATGTACGCACAATGAAGTCGGCTTTTGAAGCAGCAGCAGATTTGCGCCCCAATACCATAGAGGTGCAGTTAGTGCTTTTGGAATTATATGCGGAATTGCCATGGGTATTGGGAGGCAGCAACAAAAAGGCTCAAAATTGTATAGAAATTATCAAGTCTTTATCGAGTGTAGAAGGGTTTCTAGCAGAAGGATATTTTTATAGAACTATCAAAAAAAACAAAGAAGCTTTAGTAGCTTATTTGAATGCTGTAAATGAAACGCAAAGTTGTGATTTTCCTCTCAACACAACAAACAACGCCTATTATCATTTAGCCGTTTGTGCGTACTATTTGCAAAAAGATATGCCAAAAGCAGCGTGTTTGTTTTCAGAATATCTAAAAAGGCATAGTGGGGGTGATATGTATCCCAAGTCTTTTGCGACGTATTATTTAAAAAAGACATCGAATCAAGATTCATCCGACCCGCAAATGGAGGCAGTCTTAAAAGAATACGACAATCTTACAGCTTGGATTCAAAACAACTTTAAATAGCGGTGTATGATTCTAATTCACACGCCTGTTATTAAACCTCGTATTCAGTATATTTTCAAACATTTTTTTTGTTCAAGAATGGGAATGGAAATTTCTTTCACTTCAGATTTAGGAACTTTTATTGCTCATGAAGGACATAAAATGTCATACGGAGAAGCACCTCTTGGAAATGAATTTTTTATTTCTTCTCATGGACTGTTAACCGAGCAGGGGATAAATGATATTGCGGTAGAGGTGTTTGATTGGGATGGACTTCCTGTTTTTTTTGCTGCTCATAAAAACAGTAACCTTCCTTTTGATTTTTTTGCTGCATCTTTTTATCTGATCACGCGCTACGAAGAGTATCATCCCTTTACCGCCGATCGCTTGGGAAGGTACATGGCAGATCAATCGTTAGCAGTTCGGCACAATTTTTTAGACCAACCTCTAATTGATTTGTGGTATGACCGCTTTGTTAATATTTGGCATGCTTTTTTTGAAATTACTCCCCCCCAGTCAAAACCTGTGGGTTTATCCTTAATTGTAGATGTTCCACAGTTGTATTCGTATAAATACAAAACTGTTTTTCGTTCTTTAATAGAAGGTGTACATGATTTATTCAATTTAAAAATAAATATGTTTTTTGATCGAATTATTGTGTTACTTGGTTTAAGAGAAGACCCTTTTGAGGAACAATTTCAGTGGGTTATGCGACTTCAAGAGGATGAAATTCCGTTGCACTTTTTTGTGCTTTATGCAAGTTTGGGGGTGCATGATAAAAGCCTGAGTGTGTTTAATAAAATGCATCAACAAGGAATTAAAAGTATATCTGATTATGTTCCAACTGCGCCATTAGCTTCTTATGAGTCATCAAAAAGACCTACTTCTCTTTATGCTGATATGGAGCGTTTTTCGTCGTTAATTCATCGCCCTATAAAAACCATACGCCAACATGAGTTAATATTACGTTTCCCTCAAACCTATCGCACATTTTCTAAACTAGGCATAAAAAGTGATTATTCTATGCAGTATCCAGAGCTACCTGGCTTTAGGGCAAGTACGGCATTTCCTTTTTCTTTTTATGATTTAGGTGATGAACAGCAAACACCTTTAATAATTCATAGTATTTGCTTGAGTGAAGATCATATTAAAAACCAACGCTTTTCGAGAAAGATGCGACAACTTTTTTTGGAGTATGAACAGCGTTTAGCCAAGCTTAATGCCCCATTTAATGTAGCATTGACTAACGAAAGTTTTAATTCACGCAGTCACAATGCAAACTATTTAGGGGCCTTGAAAAAGATTTTGACCCATGAATAAGGGGATACTTAAGGCGCTTTATTTTGATTTGGACCATACGTTATGGGATTTTGAGACAAACTCTGCTTTGGCGTTTAAAAGTCTTTTTCAAGAATATGACATAAGATTGGATTTAGATCAGTTTCTGGAAGTTTATATTCCAAACAACAACCTGTATTGGAAACGGTATAGAACGGGTGAAATTGATAAGGAAACCTTGCGTTTTGAACGATTAAAAACCGTTTTTGACGCACTCAATTATCAAGCCTCAGCTGCATTTATAGATGAGGTGTCGGATGCTTACATTCAAACCCTCCCTGAGTATAATGTTCTTTTTCCTGCTGCGATTGAAATGCTTACTGCACTCAAACCACATTATGCCTTGCACGTGATTACGAATGGATTTCAGGATGTACAGCACTTCAAAATGAAAAACTCCGGATTGCTGCCCTTTTTTGATACTATTACCGATTCTTCATCTGTTGGAGTAAAAAAACCTGATCCTCAAATTTTTAATCATGCCCTTAAGGTAGGTCAGGTATCTCCCACAGAGGCCTTAATGATAGGAGACAATTTGGAAGCCGATATTGAAGGTGCTTTGGCGGTAGGAATGCATGCCGTTCATTTTATGCCAATGGTAAAAAAGCATCCTCAGCACTATAAAGAAATTGAGGCTCTTAACGAATTAACCTTTTTGCTTTAGTTGTTTTGTCTGTGGTATTCGTATAACACCAATGATGCAGCTACAGAAACATTATAAGAGTCTAACGTATCGCTAATAGGGATTTTCATAAGTTCATCACAAAGGTTTAGAATTCCTTTGCTAATGCCTTTGTGTTCATTGCCCATTACAATTGCCATAGACCGTTTTAGGTTTACATCGCCAATTAATGCATCGGTTTTTTCGGTACACCCTAGAATGGCAATTTCATGAGATTGCAATAAATAGAGCGCATCTTTCAGGTGTGAAACTCTTATAATAGGGATGTGAAAAGCACCACCTGCTGACGCTTGTATGGCAATGTCGTTAAGTGGGGCAGACCCAGTTTGTCCAATAATGATACCACTGGCACCTAAACCCACAGCCGATCGAATAATGGCACCAAAATTTCGCACATCGGTTACGCCGTCTAATACTAGAAAAAGTTGCTGTTTGCTGTCATCTAGCACTTTTTCTAGGGATTCAAACTGAATTTCGCCCAAAAGTGCTACAAATCCTTGGTGATTTTCTTTGGTGTGCTTGAAGAGTTTTTGTGGAGGTACAAACGAGTAGGAAACTCCCGAGCGCATGACTTCATCCTTTAGCTTTTTAAACCCCGGATTGTTGGATTCGTTGTCCATCAAGACCTTTTGAATACGAGAGGGATCTTGTATGGCTTCACGAACGGCGTTGATGCCGAAGATAACAGCACTCATGTATGATTTAAATTTGAGGTAAAGTTATTGATTTGAATGATGTAAAATAGTGATAGTAAATTTAATTTCTAACAATAAAACTTCCTGCCTTCACATCATTTACAACATTGATAAAATACAATCCATTTTTAAGGCCACTTACATCTATTTTATTTCCAGAAAAACCAGTCCATAGGATTTGTCCAAGCGTATTTCTGATTTCGATGGGGAGATTATCTTCAAGCCCTACAATTGAAATAAGTCCATTATTAACCGGATTTGGATATATTCCAATCTTTGAAGCAAAAATTTTATTATTACTAAGAGGAAAGTTAATGTTGTCGCCTGAAATTATTATTGAATATTCTTGATATTTTGGTAAAACTAAAGGAGCTAAGTCTGGATTTGTTAAATTACCCTTATGACTTACCTCTATTGTATATGTACCTGCTTCAGGATTATCAATTTCTATTTTTTCATAATTATCTACAATATTATCAGCACGCTCGTTTGAGAAGTTAGTATCATTTAGTTTTAGTTTCCATGGATAATATACTACTCCGTTCTTTTTCACTCGAACATCTAAATCATTTATGATTACAGGAGTTTGGTTATTTGCTCCATTATTGAATATTGGCCCCGGTGGATCAATCCAGCAAATAGAAACTGTTAATTTAGATGATCCGTTTGTTGTCACACTTGTACTATAAATTTCATTTTGAATTAACGTTTTTTCTTCTATAAGTGCATTTCCAAAACTAGTAGCAGATACAAGTTCAGCTGCAGCTTTTACATCTAGTAATCCCCATCCAAATTTTGGATCTGGACCAGCAGTTGTTGCGTCATCAACAGCCGTGTGACAAGCTAGTGCTTTAATTGTAGCTGATTTTGGCATCTTGTTAAAAAGGTTTACATAATGTTGGTGTAACAAAACTAGTGAACCACAAACATTTGGTGATGCCATGGAAGTGCCCGAATAATTAGCATAATTATTGTTAGTTATACTAGAAAAAACATTTGTACCATCACCCGCAATATCAGGTTTAATACGTAGATCGTCTGTAGGTCCTTGACTACTACTACTGTTGATGGGAAATCCGGTAAGCTGTTGTGTTAACGGATTAAAATTTGGATTTGCATTTGCAACTACTAAATTGTTTTTTGCTGTTTTTGTTCCTGTTAGTTTATCATAATTTAATAGCATACCGCCTTCGTAGGTTGTATTACCTTCATTTCCTCCTGAGCCAACAATCAATAAGTTTTTGTTTTGGAAAGCTATGTTGTCCCAATCTCTTGCAATGCCTGTATAAGCACCAATGTTCTCTGCAGTAATGTTTTGTTCACCGTCATCATTATATATTGGGAAGCCATATGAGTGATTAGAGAAAAATATTGGATTTTCATTATCATTAGCTGCGTTTATTAGTTCGCTACTATCATTTGTCCAATCGAATGATTTTATTTTTGCATTAGCTGCCATTCCCAATGCAGCACTATTTGTTCCAAGTGCCGCAATTGTTCCAGAAACATGTGTTGCATGATCTGTTACTTCTTTAAAGGGCTCAGGTTCAATTTTACTTACTTCCTCTGCTGTAAATTCCTGATGTGATGTTTCAGCTATACCGCTATCCCATACACCAACTGTGTATCCATTTCCTGTAAGAGATAAATTTAAAGATCCACCTGGCTGTAATGCTGATGTTTTTGTTCCTTTTGCAGCATTTAAATTATGTGTCGAAATATAAACGGGCTTATCATTTATAACATCAAATATTTCATAGTCTTTTATCCCTCGTTTAAAGTTTTTTTCTCTTTTAGGTTTACTTTTTAAATATGATGATATTTTTTTTTGCCGTTTTTCTTCTTTAAGCTTAAGTTCTGAGTAAAGGTTTTGATTTCCAATACTCATGTTTTGGGAATACCCCATGAATGCGAAAATCAAATAGCAAAAAAGCAATACAATTCTTTTCATATTAAGAAAAAACCACTCAAAATTAATTGAGTGGTTATATAATGTTTAAGATGATTAATTTTTATAGAATATCAAAGAATGCAACAGCACTTGACCCTGTCACAGGGGTTAAAGGCACTTCCTCATTTCCGTTTACAGAAACTGAAAACCCTCCGCCTACGATTCCATCGCCATATAAGTCATAGACTACAATTGCATAATTACCAGTGCCTAAGCATAATTGCTGAGTTACAGTTTGTTCTGGATAATCATCATAAGTTGGACTTTGAAATAGAAGTTCGCCATTAGGATCACTTGTTACATCATATAATTGAAAAAGCGTTTCTTCAGGATAATCATCAGTAGTAATCGACACCACCACATCATTCAGGGTACACTTTTTCACAAATGTTATCGTTGTAGATGTACGTTCTTCATTAAGAATAACACCATTATTTCTAGTCGAATCTGCAATGCCAATTGACAATTTTAATTCTTTACCAAATTCTAATAGACTATGGTTAAAGCTTAACGTTGAAGAACCGCTTAATTGTCCAGCAGGAATTGTTACAGAAGGAGTCATGCTGTAAAAGTCAGCCCCTGGGTCTGTAGTTACCTCCAAATCCACAACAATATCTGTTGTTGATGCTTTTAAGGTAGAAACAACTACATCATAGGTAGTAGTCTCTTCTACTTCTACGCGAACAGCTGATTCATCAAAAGATACAGCCATTGGTGCATCGACACTAAGGAGTGCATCTTCAGTTGAACAGCTTGATATACCTACTGCTAATAAAAGCAGTAGGTACATTGATTTTATATTTAATTTTTTAGAAAACATATCGAGCTAATTATATTGGGTTTTGGTCAATTTCATTGATTTCCGTGTTATTGTCTAACTCCCTTTCAGGAATTTGAAATAACATTTCATTGTCATCATAAGCAAAGTTTAACTTTCCAAATGCAGAGTGGTTTGAACCGGTATAATCTCTTACTAAATCAACTCCATTTCGTTTCATGTCTAACCAAGCAAATCCTTCACCCCAAAGTTCAATTCGTCTTTGTAAATGAATTTCAGATACTAGTGCATCTCCAGTACTATTTGACAGTGTGTATCCAGTATCTCTTGTGCTTACAAGGTCATACAATACATCAGCAGCATCTGATGCACTTCCACTTCTTGCTAATGCTTCAGCTTCAATTAAATACATTTCAGCAGCTCTCATATATACATAGTCACCTTGGAAAAAGGTTTCGTCGTAGAATTTGTAGTTAGCATAAGGAGCTTTAGTGTCGTTAGCATCACCAAATGCTTGCTTTCTTGCATCTGTGTCAGGGATAGCAGCATATAATCTAGCATCTATTGTTTTGTATACACCAATAATTCCAGTATAACCAGGATTTAGTGTTCCCATGTGAGAAAAGAAAGAAGCATATACAGTTGATGATTCAGCGTTAATGTCGGCTCCCCACATCCATTCTGGATTGCTGATGTTGTCAAACCCGCCATTTACCCATTCGCTTGCACTCATCAAGCTATATCCTGTTCTTGCAGTTTTTGCCATTTGCGCACACAGCACGTCATTTGTTCCTGTTTCAAGAAGTACTCTTGCGTAAATTCCAGCAACAACATTTTTATTCAACTTTTCTTTTGAAGGACGATTATACCCATCAATATTAGCAAAGGCATAATCTAAGTCAGACAAAATCAAATTATAAACATCTTGCACCTTACCTCGCGCCTTATTATCAATACCCTGCTCAGGTGCATATAAAGGTACACCTGGAGCCTCTGGATTTTTCTTATAAGTGTGTTGATAAACACGAATTAAATTGAAATAACAGTAAGCACGAATTGCCATGGCTCTTGAACGAAGATGTCTAAGATTTTCATCAGAAACATCCTCAGCAATTTTGCCAATTATTGAATTTACATTCATAATAATTGTATAGTAGAAATTCCAGATAATACGCGTAGTAGAAAAATCTTGAGTTCTACCTCTGTATGAATAGTAATTTCCAAACCAGTGATCCATTACCATAATTGCATCGTTTGATAATAAGTCTACGCCTAAGTCAATTGATTTTTGACCATAATCATCATGACGTCCACCAGTGTCAGAAAAATTGGTAGAATACTCTCTCATGAATGCATATTGTCCGTCTTCAACTCCAAGGTTGATGGTAAGAGCCGCTTCTGGAGATGATTCCGCAAGTTCCAAAAGTTGCTTTTCTGTAACCAAGCTTTTTGCTTCATAGTCCATATCTTCATCACATGAAACAACAAAAAAGGTTAGTGTTAGTAATATTAATAATTTAGTTTTCATAATTTTTATTTTAGAATGTTAGTTTTAAACCTAAACTAATGTTTCTTAGTAGCGAGTAATCGCTTTCACTTGCAACTGCAGTAAGTCCTGCAGTTCTAGGATCATACCCTTGACGTTTAGACCATAGATATACATTATCAGAAGTTGCATAAAGTGTCGCATTGTCAATAAATATATTATCTGGTAAATCAGCGCTTAGGTCATAAGAAATTGATATGTCTTGAATACTTAGATAAGAGTTGTCAATAAAGTAAAGAGATGATGTTCCGTAATAAGTATTATCATCGTTTTTAACAACGATTGGTAGCTGTGCACTCGTGTTTTCAGGAGTCCAAGTTTTTGTAAATAAATCATTATGGAAGTTTTCTCCAGGTTCAGACCTAAGCATTGAGAAATACGTATTATCTCTTCCGTAACCTCCAACAGAGTACGCAAAGTTTATACCAGCATTAAACTTCTTGTATTGAATAGCTAAACCGAATCCCCCGTAAAAATCAGGAATTGGAGATTTATCTAAATAATACTCATCAGCTTCAGCATACGTCTCTGTAACATTTCTTTGACCAGTGGGGTTTCCTTCATCGTCTAAAATATCTTTATAGAATGTAGCTGCACCATTTGTTGGATTTACACCTGCAAATTCACGCAAGTAGTACTCATATAGAGATCGTCCTTCTTCATATCTAAAAGCCCCAGCATCAATAAACTCTCTAGGAAGTCTAGTAATTTCATTTTCAAAACTTGAGATATTAAAATTTAAATCGACACTTAAATCAGTACTCCTGTAGGCTGTTCCGCTTAAACTAAGCTCCCAACCACGGTTTTCCATATCTCCTACATTTTCTGGGAAGCTTGGCAAACCAGAAGATGGTGGTTGTGGTGTGTTGAACAAAAGGTCTTCAACTTTTCTTTCGAAGTATTCAAAGTCAACAGTAAGTTTTGAATCAAAAAAACTTGCTACAAAACCAACGTTAGTATTTGTTGAAGATTCCCAAGTTAAGGCAGGGTTACCTTGATAAGCAAGAGATAATCCAAAATCACCATTGTTGTTTGTTACACTAAATTGATCTTGATAAGCCAAGTAGTTTCTTCCTCCATCTGGATATAAGATTCTGTCATTACCTACCTGACCTAAACTTGCTTTAAGTTTAAATTCATTAACGAAAGATACATCAAAGAAATCTTCCTGAGATACACGCCATGCAACACCTGCTCCGTAAAAGTTACCCCAACGTACTGAAGGGTCGAATACAGAAGAAGCGTCGTTTCGGAAGTTAGCACTCAAGAAATACTTCTCGGCGTAGTTATAGTACATTCTAGAAATATATCCTTTTACAGAGTAATCGTACTCACTGTTGTTCATAGACTCCATAGTAATCCCTTGGTTTAATACATTTTCCTGAGGGAGTAAAAATTTTGTTTTTTGAGCAGAAAGATTTACGTTTTTCCAATCGTTTGATTCATATCCAACAAGAATATCAATACTGTGTTTGTCAAAAGTGTTTTTATACTCTAAGAATGTTTGATTTGAAAAAGTAAAAGAACTTGACGCAGAAGGTTCAGACCGTCCACCAACATTCCCAGCATCACCTCCAACAGAAGTATCATAGCTAACACCCTGAGTAGTTCTACTAAGAACGTTTGCAATGTGACGAATTGTGAAGTTATCAGTAATTTTAAAACTCGCATTAACAGTAGCGTTGACATTATTGGTTGTAAATACCTTCTCATCTAACAATGAAGTTGCATATGGATTTGCAAATCCGGCATAAGGACGCCCTAGAGGCGTTCCTGTAGACTTATCACCAAAGTCATATACATGGTTTCCTTTTGAATCTAGTATTGGAGTACCATCTAATTGATAACCAAATACGGGATATATTGGCGCAATTGATCGCGTCCAACTAAAGGCACCAGCATATCCACCCTGATCAGGTGTATTTTGAACAGTGTGTGCATAATTGATGTTAGAATCAACCGAGAGTTTATCTTTAAATTTAAAACTGTGCTTAAATGTTGCTGTAGTACGTTGGAAATCTGAATTCACGGCATACGAATCATTTATTTCATGCCCAAGTGAAAAATACGTTTTTGAATTTTCACTTCCACCAGAAACATTCATAAATATCTTCCTTGAAATATTATTATTGAACATGTAATCATCCCAATTTTCATTCCATAAAAGACTATTTTCTGATGCAGTCACCAAACCAGTTGCTGGATCTATTAGTGAATTGTTTGCAACGCCATAAGAATTATATCCAAGAGAATATCCTAAGTTAGCACCATCTGTGATTAGGTTTGCAGCGGCTACAGCCCTTGCAGTAGCATCATCATAACCCAAATCGTGCATAAGTGTATTACGAGAGACCATAAAGAAGCCTTCGTAATATCTTCTAGAGCTCGTAATACGATTGTAGTCTTTGGTGGCACGAGTAGAAACTGAAGAGCTTATGTCTACAGAGGCTTTTATTTCTCCTTTTTCACTTGATTTAGTTGTAATGATAATGACACCATTCGAACCTCTACTACCATAAATAGAGACAGCTGAAGCGTCTTTCAGGAAGGAAATTGAGCTAATGTCTTGAGGGTTTATAGTATTAATACTTCCATTAAATGGAACCCCGTCAACAACATATAACGGTGCACTGGATGCATATAAAGATCCAATTCCTCGAATACGCACTGTAGGTCCTGAACCTGGCTGTCCACTATTGTTAAACACCTGAACTCCGGCAACTTTACCTACAGCAGATTGTAAAACATTGGGATTTCTGGTTTTATCAAGGACTTCTGAAGTTATTTCACCTACTGAACCTGTAAGAGCAAGTTTTCGTTGGGTTCCGTATCCCAAAACGATTACCTCATCTAGTTCATTTGAAGAGCTCAATATAACATTGATAGTAGCGCTATTCACGGTAACTTCAACGGCATTATACCCTACATAACTCACTACAAGAACGTCGCCGTTTGCAGCAGCAATGGAGTAATTTCCATCAAAATCAGCAGTTGTAGCTGTAGAAGTACCTTTAACCACAACGGTTGCCCCCGGAAGGGGAACGCCGTCAGTATCTGAAACAGTTCCCGATACAGTTTGTTGTGCTAAGGCAACTTGAAACATCGCTAAAAAAGCAAATGTTATAATTTGAATAAATTTAGTTTTCATATTTATTTAGATTGTTAGCAATGTCAAATATGTTAATAAATTGTTAATTACACAAAACTATTTGTGAAATATTTATTGATATCAGCATAAAATTATTGAATTAAGATTATAATGAATCTAATTAATAGATAAGTAACTGCTTAAAAGTGGTCTTTTTTTCCGTCTCAATGCCCAGAATATAAATTCCAGTAGGCAAAAAATCGACGTCAAAGCGGATGCCTTCCCGTGAAAATGATGGTTTTGAGGTTTCCGCAACTACACGCCCTGACATATCCATAAGCCGTAAACTCTTAAAACGTAGTGCATTGTCTAGCACAGCAACAGAGAAGGCATCTCGAACTGGGTTTGGCGTAACCAAAAAACCATCTGAACTATAATTTTCTAATACCTCTTTTGATGGAAAAATTACACCTGGACCAGATAAAATTAAACTGGCTTGTTGTGTATCGCCAGTAATTGAGCCTTTGTGAGACACCCTTATTTCGTATACTCCTCCTAAATTTTGAGCAATACTAACTTGTTCTAGGTTATCGGCACTATTGTCTCCCAATACGGCTACGGTTTGTTGAGCGGTATTGGGTAATTTCCATGGAAAATAAGTGGTTTCTTCTTGCGTTATACGAAGGTCTAAGTCGTTTATTAATGTGGTTTCGGCGTATTCCTCAGCATAAGGGTCAAACCAACTTAGCGTAGCTTTCAGTTCTCCTTCGTCTATCATGGCCATGTATAGCGTTTGGGATTCACCTTCTTCCAGTTCAAATTCGAGGATTGTACTTGGTGAGAACGCATCTTTTTCAATCACGTCAGCAGCTTTTTCCAAATTTATAGCGCCGTAACCGGTTTTAACATCAGGACCTGAAATGTCTTCTCCGTTCCAATCTTGGATATCATCTGCAGTGTGGCAAAGTAGTGCTTTTGCAGTAGCACCTCGCATATACGAATTATGTATTCTTTTGTAAAGTTGTTGCAATAGAGCAACGCTGCTTGCGGTTGCGGGTGCAGCAAAAGAAGTGCCGCTTGTTACTACGTAACTATCTTTGCTTTCAGGGTTATTTTCATCCCAATAGGCTGCTCCTAACTGTTGCCCTGGTGCAGTGATTTCGGGTTTTATACGAAAATCATTTGTAGGTCCAGCGCTACTAAATTCCGAAGGTGTAAAATTTTCACTGTTATTGTCCATAGAAAGACTGCCGACGGTAAGCACATTTTTTGCGGTAGTAGAACCCGTAAGTTGATCTAATCGGGGTACTTGTTGGGTAGGGTAGGCTATATTGCCATCATTGCCACCAGCAGCTATATGCAAATAATTCGGATAGGAGTAGGCAATTTCATCCAAGAGTGAACTCCAGATACTATAATCGCCAATATATTCATCTGGAATGGGTTCACCATTTTGATCTAAAATCGGAAAGCCATAGGAATGATTGGATAAAATAAAATCGGAATTGTTGTTGGTCTGTAATTGTTCAAAAATTTCAGAAATATCGTAATACCAATCGTAGCTATAAACCCTATCAAGTTGGGGCGAAACACCCTCAATCTCATAGGTTTCGTTATCTAAAAGATCCTTTGCAATTACGATAGAAGCTACGGCAGTGGGGTGGCCACTTATAACATTAGCTGTAGTATAGTCTCCAATTTCGATGGGTACTTGATAGCCGTTGAATCCTTCCCCACCCGTAAAGGCCTCATGGGAAGCAAAAATATGCCCTTCATCCCAAATGCCCAAATGAATGCCTTCGCCGTTTAAGTCTAGTCCTTTACGTCCGCCTGTATTTAAGACATTGGCTTTGGTGGCCTTACGTACCGAACGCTTGTTGGTGCTGTAGTATAAGGGCGTTCCATTTGGTGAAACCCAGTTGGGACGAATATAATTTCCGTTTTTGTCTTTTTTAAGCCGTGTGTCTTTAGCAGCAATTAGGCTATCAATGCGCTGATTTTGCACTGCCATGGATGACGAAATACGTTCTTTAAGGGCTTGTTTTTGAATGGCTTGTTTTTCAGAAGGCGTGACCGTTTTACTCACTCCCGACGAGGAAACACAAGAAATGATGAACCAAAAGCAACAGCAGAATAGGGCAAGGTTGTTTTTCATAGTTCTAAGATATAAAAAAACCCCGCACAAGGCGGGGTTGAGTTAGTAAAAGGAAAAGATATTAAAACTTGTCCCAAAAAATAGGTGTTTGCTGATTGTCTTTACCTCCATTAGCAGCTTTCCAATTTATCTCATTAAGCGACTGCTCATCAATTGGATAAGTATATCTTTTCGGAACTGGAACCTTAGCGACCGCTGCCAAATTAAAAGTTGGTGCATCAAATTTTCTGTACACATACCACCCTTCGGAGCCACGGTTGTACATGGCAATCCAATATTGCATTCCTATCTTTTCTTTCCAAGTACCAGTAGCGGTGGTATAAGCAACATCAGTCTTTGCAAGATAGGCAGTAGCATCAGCAACAGTTAGACCCCAGTCTTGAAAATTGGCAGTAATACCTTTATTATAGTATTCCTCTGCCGTACCACCAACAACCCAGGTTCTTTCAGCTGCTTCCGCCAAATTAAAGCTTACCTCTGAATAGTCCAAAAGCACACCTCTAAACATAGGGTCTAATAGGGCTATTCCAATATGTGAGTGACTACCGTATGAACTCTGAGCACCATAGGTGCCACCAAGATAAGCACCAGAAATTTTTGAGTCTGGATCAAAATAAACATCTCTCCTTGGATCATTCAAAGTATTCATGTGATCTACAATTGTGTTAGCTGGAATAAAATCGTTTCTTCCAGACTCAACTAAGTCGTTCCACAGAGGATTTGTGTTTGGATTTGTTGATTCGTAAGTAATAATTGCATTGTCAGCATTACTTTCAAAAACACCTCCTGTCACCGCATCTTCAACAGCTTTTTGAGCTACAGTTGAATTTACATCAGCTAGTCTAATTCCTAGCTTTAATTTAAGAGAATTAGCGAACTTCTTCCATGAAGTTCTGTTATTAGCATAAATCAAATCTGCTGAACCAAATCCACTGCCAGAACTTCCTGAAATGGCTGAGATTGCACTATCAATTCGGATGAGTAAATCATTGTAAATTGTAGCAGCATCATCGTACTTAGGTTGATATAAATCAAAGGGCTTTTTACCCTGTAGGGCCTCAGTGTAAGGGATATCTCCAAATGTATCAACTAGATTTTGCCATGTATAAACCTCGAGAACTTCAATCTGAGCATTTTTAAAAGCATCTCCCTCAGTTTTAGTTTTAGCATCTTTTAAATCAAATAGCACATTCAAAAATAAAGTGTTCCAATGTCTGCCAGGAATTCTTCTATTTGACAAATCATAATTAGCTTCATCAGTATATGTGGTCTCAGTCCAGTATTGTGAAAACAAGCGAAATACATTTACATTAACATTTGTAGACTCCATTTGATCGAACAAAGCCACCGTTGCGCTAACAAAAAGTTGTTCAGCTTGTACTTCTACAGGATTATTAGAATCTTTATTTAAATCACCATAGTCATCGTTACTGCACTGTATAAATAGTAACGCGATAAAAATTAGAATTATTTTTTTCATTTTATATAAGTTTTATATTAAAATCCGAGCTTAATATTAAAGCCTACTTCTCTAACAGAAGGGTAAGCCCCAGACTGATTACCTTGATTATTTCCAGCTGATAGTCCTGCTTCTGGGTCAGAGTAAGGCAAATTTTTGGAAATAATCCATAAATTTCGACCCACTAATGAAAGAGATATAGAATTTAAAGGGCTATTCGATAACATTTTATCTGAAAAAGTAAAACCGATTCTAGCTTCCCTTAATTTTACAAATGAAGCATCGTGAATGTGAGCTGCATTAGGTGTTCGGGCATAGCCCCATGGGTTGGCATACCAATCAGTTCTTGCTCTAGAAGTATTTGGCGTACCATCGGCATTAACCCCTTCAATAATTACACCACCCCCGTTTGCTAAAGAATTTCTAATAGGATTACCAAGATCGTTAGTGCCGACAGTAAAGTCATAAAGACCTGTTGCGTAACCATAATAGGTGTCCAAAGAAAACACATCTCCACCTTTTTGAATATCAATCAAAAAGCTTGCATCAAAGTTTTTATATCTGATAGTGTTTTTAATTGAACCATTCCAGTCGGGATTAATATCTCCTATAACATTATTATTAGTGGTTGTTCTTGCATAGATGCCTACCCAAGAAGAAGAAGGAGCGTCTGCTGAAGTGTATACAATTTTACCTCCATTTTCATGATAAACAAAATCCGTTCCTCTAATAACCCCGTAGGGGTCTCCAACTTTAGCGCCTATGCTGATACCTCCTTGAACAGAAGCCAAAGTTAAAAAGTCAAGACCTTTAGCAAGATCTAAAACCTTATTTTTATTTTTAGAATAATTAATTTTCACACCCCAACTAAAGTTTTCATTAACAATAGGTTTTCCAGTTAAGGAAAGTTCAACCCCCTTATTTTCTATACTGCCACCATTAATAAAAACACCTGTTGCCCCTGAAGCCCCTGAAATATCTACAGGGGTAATGAGCTCTTCAGTAGTTTTATTGTATAGCGAAACATCAAGGCCTAATCTATTGTTTAAAAATTGTGTCTCAATTCCAAATTCATACTCTCCAGTACGTTCAGGTTTTAAATCTGGATTATTAAGTGTTGAAGGGTAAGTTGCAGATGGCTGGCCATTGAAACCAGCGTTTATGAGATAGGCATCAACAATACGATATGGATCAATATCATTTCCTACCTCTGCATAATTTGCTCTCAATTTTGCAAAGGATATCCAATCTACATCAATAATTTTAGACAATATAAGAGAGCCTGATACTGAAGGGTAGAAATATCTATTATTTTTTACAGGGAGAGATGATGAACGATCTGTTCTAAAAGAGGCTTCAACATAATATGTGTCTACAAACCCCAAACTTATACGACCAAAAAGCCCATCAACTTTTTTTGTAGCATCATACTGCAAAGTATTGTTTGGTGTAATGGGGCTTGTAGAATTATCTAAATTATAGATTCCAGGAAAGTTTAAACCTCCGTTTGTACTTGCAAAAATTCTATCCCATTTTTGTACTCGTAAATTCCAACCTGCAACAGCGTCTAAATTGATCGTTTCGCTTATGTCTTTATTATAAGATAGTATTAAATCATAATTAGTTTCTGACACATTTCGATCATTAAAAAAATATCTCGAAACATCTACAGATCCCAAATTAATACGCTCCTCTCTAAGATCATCATATTGGTCAAACGCAATACGACCAAGTATATTTAAGTTGCTGTTAATTTCATAGTTTAAGCTAATATTGCCAAAGTAACGATTTCGTTCATCTGTGTTATAAGTATTATAGCGCATCCAGTATGGATTGTCAAAATAATGGGGGTCTGTGTTTGGACTCCCGTCAGAATTAGGGTTGCTTAATCCATACATGTTCCAAGAATAGTTTTTGCCAGTTTCGTCAAAAACTCTTTTTTGCTGTAGAATGTCAACGTTTGTCCCCCACCATTGTCTAAAGGATTGCATAACGTTGCGGTTATCATAGCCAGTTCCGTAACGCCCTAATCCTTCAGTTTTGGTATAAGTTATATCAGCATTTATATTAAACTTC
>JAURNV010000039.1 GCA_030830005.1 Flavobacteriaceae bacterium
GCAATGCTGACCTTGACCCTAACCCAACGAACGAAATTCAAACAGTTGATGTAGACAAAACAACTAAAAAAATTACTTTGACTGATGCCTCTGGAACAACCGTCTCAAGTACCAATGACCTTACTGACGTAATCGTGCTTGATGATGTTTTAGGCGTCGACCTAACTACAACCACGCCTGTTGCTAACCAAGCCCTGATTTTTGATGGAACAAATTGGGTGGCGGGAACAACTGACCCTGACGTAACCAATGAAATTCAAGATTTGAGCTTAAATGTCAAAACCTTGGAACTAACTGATGACCCTACTGGTGGCGTTGACCTTGTAAATGTAATTGAACTTGATGATGTTTTAGGCGTCGACCTAACTACACCTCCCAATGCTAACGACGTTCTTGTTTTTAATGGAACTAAATGGGTGGCGGGTACTTCTTCTCGAAAAAAAGCTCGCTATGTCAGTGGTAATGCAAGACCCTTAAGCAATCCTTTGAAAATAGGACTTGGTCCTTCAGTTGTTAATACTAATGGCAAGTACAATTTTATCAACATAGATGAATTTGACATCATCATTATGGGAAATCCTAGTGATAATAATTACCTTTTTCTTGAGGATTTGAATACAAATTATGATGGAAAAATTATTCGTATAGCAGAATCTGATAATCAAAATCCAAAAATTTCAACAAACCTAAAATCTTACTATGATAATGTTACAAATACAAATGAGCTGTTCGATTTGAGTTTTCAAGATAAAAGCACGGAAGCTAATATTTCGAATGATGCAGGAGGTATTGGAGATTATGTTAAATCTATTTCACCTGTATCTTTCCAACAAGATATTGTCATTCAATATGAATATATTGAATTCTTATGGAATTCAGGCAAATGGTACCCTATGCGTTAACAAAAAAACCCCGCCTAATGGCAGGGTTTAAAAATTTACGGTTTGCTTAAACTTAAGCAGACTTTACAAAAGGAAGTCCAGTACGTTCGTTTTCTACCACTTTTTTACCAGCTGGCAAATCGCAAGCGTTTGGACGCTGGTCTTTAGCGAAGTAGTAAATCGTTTGGTTTCTTCCTCCTTTTAGTGTAACATCTTTTGTGTGCAGGTAATACGTTTTACCTTTACTGTTTTGAAATGAGTAAGCCATAATTATTTAATTTTTCTAAAGTTAGTAAAAAAAGTGTATATCCAACCTGTAAATCACAGAAAAAAGCCTTTATAATTTTCAAATTCAAAAATTTAAACACTTTATTTTAACCTTTCTTTTGTGTGTGATACACAACTTGCTTATAATGTGTTAGTTATATATTATGTTGATTTTCCTACTCTGTTGGATAAATCAACTGATTTTTTCAAAAAAATTGAGTGAAAGTCAAAAAAAACGCAACTCATTCATCATTAAGGCGTTAAAAAACGTCTTACATCAAGTTCTTGAGGTACTTTTTGGGTTCCTTTTAGTGCATTTACAAAAAGTGTAGCCAGATAAGGTGCCCACAACACTCCCCGTGAACCAAGACCATTTACACACCAAAACGAAGCATGGCTTGAATGTTGACCTAAAATGGGCTTTCGGTCAGTTGTTGTAGGACGTAGCCCAGCTCCATGAGAAAGCACAGTAAAGGGCAATGTTACCAACTTTTCGAATTTTGAAACAAGCCATTCCTTTCCCTCCAAAGACGGATCTTCATCTACAAAGTCTCTAGCGTATGTAGCGCCTACACGATACACGTCGTTGCCTAGTGGAACGATAAATACACTCCCTTTAATCATTTGGCGCAACCCTAACCCCTTACAAGAAACAATAAGCCACTCTCCTTTGTTTGGAATCACGGGCAGGTTAGAAAACCAAGGGTTGTTTAAGACTCCTACCCCCTCGGCAAAAACGACATGCTGTGCATTCATATTTTTATACTGTACCCCACCACTAGCAATAATGGATAGTGCGTCATAATTGAACTGTTCTTCTACAAAACAGCCTGAACTTAAAAGGTCTTTTTTTGCTGTGTCAAGTAATGCGTTGGTGTCCACCCACCCTGTGTGTTGTACTTCACCCAAACCATAAGGTGTTTTTATAAACGCATTAATTGATGAAAAAAATCCCGGCTTTAGGTAGGTATGCACCGCGTACTTGTCCGTAGCCACAGCCCATTCATTGTGTTCTGCTGCGGCTGCAAAAACACGGTATATGGGCATCGGATGTTGTGTGTGAATATATTTGGGTTGTTTGTACAATAGAAGTGCTTGTTCCATTAAAGTATTTGCGTTCCAAATCGCTCGGAACCGTTTCAAAGCAACGGGATTGTATATGCCGGTTGCCACTCTAGAACTTGAGAACTGTTTTGTGTCGTAAACAGTAAAAGAGATTCCTTCTTTCTTTAAGACTTCCGATAATGCCCAACCGGCAAGTCCAAAACCAATAATTAGTACATTACATTGCATAAAAAAACCCACTATTAGTGGGTTTGGATTTTTTAGTTAGCCCAAAGGTCTTGCTCAAAATCGCGTATGATTGTTTTGAGCCGTTCGGACTCAATAAGTTGCATAAAAGGATCATCGACATATTGATCAACTGCACGATCATTAAATACATTGTCAATAGCATAAATACGAGCAGTAAAACGTCGAGAAGTTAGCATTTGGTCAAACGTGACTCGACTGGCATTGTTTTTATCATCAAAAACAAGTTGTTCGTGAAGAATCGGGCGTAAGTCTTTATACCACAACCAGAACAAATCAACGGGATCGTCATTTGCTAAGTTGTTCATGTCTTTACCGCGAGGCATAATTCCTAATAATCGATAACGCAATTCGCCTATTCGTTTATCAACATACCAAATTCCTTTGATCTTATACGAAACAACATTCATTGACCTTAACGGAACTACTTCGGGACCATCCCGATTTTCCAATCGCTTCATATAGGTGTCTTTATCAAATGTCTCCGTGAAATTTGGATTTGCATCGTTATAAATATTGGGAATCTTACCAGAAAGAATCGCTTCACGGATGGTTCGCCAAAGAGATTTCCTTTCAGAAGAATACAACCCATCTTTAGGAAAATATAGGGGGTGATTAAACTTTTCTGAGAGATCAATTTCTTCATACACAATCTTACTCCACATGATGTCTTTTTCGTCAACATGAGGGTACTCCAAGTATTTTTTACTGCTCAGTGCCTCAAGTTGCTCTTCAGATAGCACGCCTATTTCATCCGGTTGGTCAGCGTTTAGCACATTCACTTGCGCAAGCAGGGCGCTGCTTCCGAATAACATTAGAGATAAAATAAAATACGTTTTCATTACTTAATTGTTAGGGCAAAGTCTGTTACTTTAACATTATCAATCACTTGATTTTCGGTGCGTACCTGAGCATCGATATTGTAAATAAATATGATATCCCCTCGTGTAGCATTGTCCAAATAAGAACGAATAACACGAGA
>JAURNV010000040.1 GCA_030830005.1 Flavobacteriaceae bacterium
ATAGTTGAATCTGTGCTTGTCCATGTCGCAGCATTTGAACCATCATGTGGGAAAACAGGTGCCCCACAAGCTTCAGGGTCAGATCCTTGCCATGGCTCTAACCAAGTTTCCGTGCCTAATACATTTTGAAAAGAACCGTCTGCGTTAAATATGTATTTATCGTCAAACAAACAGGCTCTATCGGTAACTACTTCGGCAGCGCTTGACCACCAGCTATAATTTCCAGAAGCAGGTCCAACTCCGAGAGCGCCAGCCTCAGGTGCTAGCTTCCATGTGCCTTCAATAGGGGAGCCTGGTGTAGTTGGTTTTTCAACCACAAACACTACAGTATGCTCTTTTGTTATTGACACATCGTCTTTACCATCCAATGAAGCAGTAACGGTAATGGTATAGGTTACCGATTCCTTAGGATACTTATAAGTAACCATAGGCCCGCTTGTTTGGAAGACATCGGCATCCGCTTCCGCTGCAGGGTCTCCAAAGTCAACTGTGAAAACAACTCGCCCGTCTCCGGGAACTGTCGTTGGAATTACACCTGCCTTGGTGCCATCAGCACTAATAGTATGTACTGTAAAATTTAATCCCTCGATGATGCTAAAATCATCTACTTCTTCTGTACAAGCAAATGGTATGCTTAGTAGTAGGAATGATAGGATATATATCCCTTTGTTTAATAGTTTCATTTTATTCTGTTTTTTGATTAATTTTTTAAATATCCTGGATTTTGACCCCAACGTTCTACCGCTTGTGCTAATTCTAACTCAATAAGCGGAATAGGGAATATTTCATTTTTATTTGTGGTAAAGCCGTCAATTGCAGCAGCGGCTTTGTTAGTGCGTACCAAATCAAAGAAACGGTGACCTTCGCCTGCCAATTCTTTACGCCTTTCGGTATAGATTGCCTCCAACAGATCACCCTCAGTAACACTATCGAAATCATGACTGTTGTCACCATAAGCTCTAGCACGTACTTCGTTTAAATAGTCTTCAGCATTTGCTCCGCCACTTTTTGCTTCTGCTTCAGCTGCCATAAGCAGTACATCGGCATAGCGAATAGCGCGGTAGTTGTTATCGTAGTTTAGTGGATCTGATCCAGCACGCTTTGGTGCTGAGCGTGGCATGTACTTTCTGTTGAATAATCCAGTATCGTCTCTACCTGGAGAGTATAGATCTTGATTATCTCTTAAGTCAAAGAAAGTAATATCGCGTCTAATGTCATTGGCTTCAAACAAATCGTAAAGCGCAACAGAAGGTAAGCAAAAGCCCCACCCTGCATCAAAAACTCCATCAGGATCTGCATATGGCGAACGCGGTCCGTTAAACTTTGGAAAATACGTACCGTTGCTACCGTTAATGTTTGTCCAACTTGCTGCTTGGACACTAGAATATTGAATTTCAAAAACAGCCTCCGAGCTATTTTCTCCTTCAATTTCAAAAAGGTTCTCATAATCAGCGCCTGTTGTTAAGCTATACTTCCCTATGACCTGTCCTAAAGCTGTTGCGGCCTCACCAAATTTGGTGTTGTCAAAAGTACCATGATACAACAATACCTTGCCCAATAGTGCCTGTGCAGCGCCTTTAGTAGCTTCGTATGGATGTGCTTGTATTTCGGGAAGATTTGGAATCGCTTCCTTTAAATCTTCAGCTACAAGCCCATACGCTGTTGGAATATTCGCAACACGCTCCATAACAAACTCATCTTCTGGAAGAATACGTTCATTTGCGATGCGTAATACTCCTCCACGGTCTACCGTTTTTAGCGGTACATTTCCGAAAAACTTAACCAACTCAAAAGTGAAATAGGCACGTAAAAAATACGCCTCGGCAATAATCTCATCTTTGCCCGAAAAGTCGGATTTGTCTTTGTTTTCTAAAATATAGTTTGCACGATTTAATCCCGCATACATCAATCCCCAAATATCACGTAACTGATTTTCATCGTCTGGGGAGTGAATCATAAGGTTTACATTCTGTAAGGTAGGTTGGTCGTAGTTAAACGAGTCACCTCCTGCAGCGTAATCATCCGAAGCTACTAACGAAGTAAGTGTATTCCAAAACGTAGCTTGAAGTAAATCATAAGCGCCAATAAGAGCTCTTTGATATTCTTCCTCGGAATTAAAATAATTTTCGGCGCTATAACCATCTGGTTCTACGTCAACGAAACTGTCACAGCTAATTATGGTAATCAGCAGTAGACCTAATAAAATATTTATTCCTTTTTTCATGATACTTAAAAGTTTAGGTTAATTCCTAGCATATAGGTTGCTGCAATGGGATAAAAGCCTTTGTCAATACCGCCGCCCAATGGATTGCCGGTATTTGCTGAAGGATCGTAGCCATTATAGTCTGTAATGGTAAATAGATTGTTGCCCGACACGTAAATTCTAAAATTATCCACTCCCGAGTTATCCCCCAACAAGTCCGTTAAATTATACCCTATTTGAACATTTTGTAAACGTACATACGAAGCGTCTTCTATATGGAAATCGTTAAACACATCGGTGTTAACGTTTGCTCCCGAAGTTGCTCTTGGAATGCTGTTGCTAGTTCCTGAACCTTGCCATCTGCGGAGCATATAGGTGCCGCGGTTAGCATATAAATCTTTACGCTCATAGTCACGTACCAATTCGTGTCCTAACGAAGCAAATGCATTTGCGCTAAAGTCAAGGTTTTTGTAGGTAAACCCTATGCTTAGGCCCATTTCGACATCAGGAATAGGGTCTCCAATGTTGGTGCGGTCATCAGCTGTAATTTGCCCATCGCCATTGGTGTCTACAAAACGTAAATCCCCAGGGGCGATGTTACCAATGGTACTGTACTTTGAGTCTTCGCCATTGGCGGCAACAGCGGCAGCATCTAAAGCGTCTATTTCTGTTTGGGTTTGATAAACCCCATCGGTTTTATACCCATAATAATGTCCCAAAGGCAATCCTGGAATCATTCGTGAAATACCCGTTTGGCTAATTCCTACACCATATTCACCACCCACAGGGGTAGTTCTTCCATTAAGCGAGAGCACCTCGTTGTCAATGGTAGTAACGTTATAGTTAATGTTAAAGCTAAAATCATCTCCAACCGTATCGTTATAGCCAATGGCAAACTCGATTCCGCGGTTGCGTACTGTCCCTGCATTAACGGTAGATGGGCTAGAGCCGGGAGCAAAAACACCAGTAATTGCAGATGCTTGAGGGGTTAACAAAAGGTCTTTCGTTTGTTTTTGATATGCATCAGCTGTTATATTCAATTTGTTATTGAATAAACTAGCGTCCATCCCAATATTTGCAGTTTGCTGTTCTTCCCATTTTAAATTGATATTACCAAGTTTTCCTGCAGCTACACCAAACAAAAGATCCTCTTCGAGTAAAACATTGTTGCCAGGGTCTACCGTGGCTTGACCATTAAGTCGAGTTACAAATCCAAAAGCACCAATACGGTCATTACCTATTATACCATAGCTGGCACGTAGCTTTAGATTTGAAATCCAATCTAAATCTTGCAAAAAGGCCTCTTCAGAGACATTCCACCCAATGGAGCCTGATGGAAAATATCCAACATTATTTCCGTTTTGTGCGGAAATATTCGAAGAAACATCACGCCTTAGTACACCGGAAAGTAAGTATTTTCCTCTGTAGCTATACTGTAATCTTGTAAAAGCAGAAGACAGTCGGTAGTCATACCAATCATCCCCATTTTCCAATGCGGCCTCATTAAAGCGAGCAGTTCTTACCATACCTGGGTCCCAAATTGTTTGAGAAGGTAAATCGTTACCTGAGTCCGTTCTAGCGGTTACACCAAAAAATAATCCTTTCGCTTGATAAAGTGAAGTTCCTAACAAAACGGTAAGATTGTGTGCGTCATTAAAAGTGTTGTTGTAGGTAATAAAGTTATCTAATGTCCAATCGTCATAATTAGCTCCATTATCCAATATTTCATTTCCTGAAATGTTAGCCCCTTTTCCATTACCATAATTTTGAGAAGCTCTAAACACATTATCTAAAACAGTAGCGTGGTTAATACTGTATTGTGATTTTACAGTAAAATTTTTCCAAAAATTATACTCCACTGCAGCAACACCTGTCCATTTCGAGGTGCGTGTTTGGTTATTATTATAAGCCATCTGTGCTATTGGATTGATAATTTCTATTTGTGAAATATCATTTGCTAAGGCAAAAGCACCATTTTCATCATATACTGGCATGGTCGGGTTGATGTTTACGGCATTGTAAAGTACTGCGCCAATACCACCCTCGGGCAAGTTTTGCTTGGATGCCTTAAAGTGCAATGCGTTGACCGTAACTTTAAGGTTTTCTAAGATATCGTATTCATAATTAATCCGTGCGGTTACACGCTCATAATTATTGTTAGAACCTCCAACAATACCGTCTTGGTCCAAGTAGCCTGCGGCAAATGTGTAAGCAGATTTTTCTCCACCCCCTTTTACCGTAGCGTTCACTTCTGAAATCGGTGCCACTTCAAACACCTCATCTTGCCAGTCGGTACCTTGTTGTGGATACACAAAAAACTCCGTTTTGTCTTTAGCATCGTTTACATATTGTGCAAAGTCAAAGGAATTCATCAAGTCTAGCTTTTTGCTGGTAACCTGCAATCCTGAGTAAGAATCTATGCTTACATCAAGGTCACTGTTCCTTCTTCCCGATTTGGTGGTAATCAAAATGACTCCATTAGCCCCCTGTACCCCGTAGATACCCGCAGTGGCATCTTTAAGCACGTTAATGCTTTCAATGTCATTTGGGTTAAGGGCGTTAAGGTCACCAATGCGGTTTCCGTCAACCAAAATAAGAGGTGCGTTGTTTCCGTTTGTGGTGATTCCGCGAATGCGAATGTTAAGTCCACTACCAGGGGAACCCGATTGAGAGGTAATGTTTACCCCAGCAACCTGTCCTTGAATGGCTTGTTCAGCTCTAACAGGGTTTAGTTTTTGTATAGACTTGGCATCTAAAACACTTACTGCTCCTGTTACTTCCTTTTTAGTTTGGGTTCCGTATCCAATTACTACAATTTCATCAAGGGCGTCGGCCGCTGTAGAAAGTGCAATATTGAAACTAGTGGCGTTGTTAACTGTTACTTCTTGGGTTTCAAAACCTAAATAAGAAACAACTAAAATGGCATTGCCAGAAACTCCGTCTAATTGAAACATCCCATCAAAATCTGTGGTTGTTCCGTTATTAGTGCCCTTAACCAAAACAGTAGCTCCAGGAAGCGGAGAACCACTGTCTGCTTCAGTAACCGTACCGTTCACTTGCTGAGCAAGTGCGATAGAAGAAGCAAGTAGCGCAACTAATATGTTATGGAATAGTTTATTCATTGTTAAATTGATTTTGCTCAAATGTATAGCATCTACATTGCTAGATTGCAAAAAAGCACCTATACAATATGTATACATCGCAAAAAAAAATACTATAAATTATCAGTTCTACAAAGAAAGAATGTACTCGGTAAGGTTTTGATCATGATCAAGATCAATTTTTTTACGTAACCGATACCGTTTTATATCTACGCTCTTTACAGAAATATTAAGAAGCGGCGCTATTTCTTTGGAGGATAAATTTAGGCGTAAATAGGCGCATAGCTTTAGGTCGTGGTTAGTAAGGGCGTCATGTTTTTCTTTTAATCGCTTTAAGAAATCTTTATCAGCGTTATCAAAAGCTTGCTCAAAAAACTCCCAATCATCATCATTTTTCAAAGATCGTTTGATTATGCGAAGTACACGAGCAACTGTAGGGTCATTGGCAGCAGGCTCAAGATCATTAAGCAACGCATTCATAAACTGATTTTTCTTTACCATTGCCATCGTAGAAATCGCAAGTTCCTTATTTTTTTGTACGATATTTTCTTCAAGCTGCTCATTTTTAATTCGCATAATTTCCTCATTCTTTTTTAGCTCCATGAGGTTTAACTTGCGATTATTCTCTTTAATAAGCTTTTGCTGCTCTTTGCGATAATAATTGCTATATCGACTATTGACAATTCTAAATATCATAAATATAAATAAGGCATAGGCGAGAAGAGCAACAGTTGAAAAATACCAGGGCCGTTGAATACTAAAAGTGATTTTATGTGGCTTTGAACTCACAATATCTCCAACCATAGCTTTGGCATTTAACGTATAGGTTCCAAATCTTAAATTACTATACGTAATCGATGGTGTTTCGGACCAAGGAGTCCATTTTTCAGAATATCCATCAAGTTTAAATTGATACAGTGCCTTTTCTGCAATATTGTTGTTTGAAATAAAGTAGTTTGCTTTGATCGTATTTAAATCCGATGCGAGTGAAATTTTATCAGTCATATTTACATGCTGAGTTTTATTGTCTTTGTTTGAAACAACAAATTCATTCAAAACAATATCAGGAGAATAGGAAAGTATTTTAGATATATCAAAAACGAAAAAACCATTTGAAGTGCCTATTAGGTATTTATCTTGATCCAAATGACTGATATTTTCATAGCCAGTATTGGTTTTACGCAGGTCATATGCCAAAGGAAACTTATTGATGATAAATTCGTTAGATAGTGCTCCTTTTTCAATACGAATAAGATTATTCCGTTCAAAAAACCAAAGAAACTTTTCTCTATCTACAATCATTTTAGCAGATGTAAAATTCTCAACTTTAAACAAGTCGGAAATAATGTCGTTTTTCACAAAGCGATTTGTTGACATATTGTATTTAAAAAAGCCTCCTTTAGAAAAATAACATATATCCCCTTGAAATTTGGTCATACTGCTGTACAGGCTTGTCGGTAAATCAGGTATTTGTGCTGCAGACAAAACAGCCGGTTTGTCTTTATCTAAACGTAATTTGTAAACACCCTTGTATTCGTGACTAACCAAAATTTCATGCGCGTTCAAAATCTCAAAATATCTTGATGACATTGAAAAGTTTTGTAGGGATGTATTGTAACGCCAGCCGTTTGTGTGTTTATCAAAAAGGTGAATTCCATTGTAGCTTCCCGCAAGTAGTTGTGTATCGCTTAACTTTTTAAATAACCAGATACCTGAACCAGAAAAAAGACTTTTGGCGTTGTTTTTTTCTATAACGAACGCTCCCTTATCGTGTCCACAAAGTAAGCTATTGTCAACTATTTGTAACGACCATACTTGACCGTCTAAACCGGGAATAGGCGTCAGGGAGCCTGTTGAATTTATTTCCTTATAATACAACCCCTGATTCGTGCCAACATATAACATATCCTTAAACGTTTTGGTGACATAAACCGTTCCAATGGGTTTTTGGGTTAGATTAAAAAATTGTTTTGGTGAGGACAAAGAAGTATACGCAAGGCCATTGTCCAATCCCAGCCAAATCCCATCTTCGGAGTCAGAAAAAACTGACAAGACGGTGGAATTGAGTAAGCCCTCCTTGGCGGCAATATGTTGAATTAAGTCTCCTTTAATTGTAATGATATAAGCCCCTTTTTTAATCGACCCCAAGACTAAATGTCCTTTTTGAGTTTTAGTAAAACAATAAATCACATCCCCTGATAATTCTCGACTTAACGCAGGATTCAATGGGGTGAGGGTGTTGGTTTTTAAAAAAAGACCATTGTCACGTGTAATAATTAACATCCCTTTAGGTGAAGTCACAATTCCTACAACATGATTATTTTTTAATTCAAATGCACTTAAAAAGGGAACGCCCTGCTGGTTAATAATTTTGTATATAGAAAGATTGTTGTCTTGGTAATATATATCATCGCCATCAACAAAAACACGCAAAATGCCAGAAACAGGAGTAAAAGTGGTTACGCTTCTTTTAACTTGGTCATAAATAATCAACCTGTTTAAAGTCTGAAAAATAACAAACTGTTTGTGTGAAAAAATGCCCCAAACTTGCTCATCTTCAATCATGTCAAAATTAAGTGCCTTAACTAAGGAAGTATATACTAATTGACCGTCATGTTGGCGTAACCAATAGCCAAAATCCATGTGAGCACCTGTATATATAACATTATTTTTTACAAATACAGATCGCATAATTGTATTGTTGGGTGTAAGGTGTAATTTCCAACTGGAACCATTAAATTCTAGCAGTCCAAAATTATTAGCCGCATATATACGATTGTTATCATCTTGGGATATTTCCCAGTTTTGATTTCCAGCTTGGTATAGGTCAGGTGTAAAACTTTGTATAGGTGGATGATATTGTGATAACCCAATATTTATCCATAAAAGGCTGATTATGTATAATTTGTGTTTGATAAGGCTTGAAATGATTAGGTGTGTGTAGATACAAACATACACATTTTGAGGTAAATCATTCTATTGTTAAAATATCTTCATACACACAAGTCTGTTTCTTTCTATATACTTTGTAAAACAGTTGTATCAAATTTAATTACTATATTTAATAAAAAGAATTTATGAAAAATAGAAGAAGTTTTTTAAAAGATGTTTGCCCTACGGTGGCATTTGCCTTTTTTGGTATTAGTTTTTTAGAGGCCTGTAGTAGTGGTGATGAAGACATTGATAATACAAACCCTGGAACTGGAGACGGTTCGGGTGGTAACTCTGGTGGTGGAGATCAAGGAACAGGATATACAAAAGTAGGCAATGAATACACTATTGACATTACGCATAGTAATTTTAGTACATTAAATACCGTTGGAAACTGGATGAATGGTAAAAGCTTAGGCATTCCCGCCTTGTTTTTGCGCATTTCATCAACACAATTACAAGCTTACACGAATGTTTGTCCCCACCAGGGTCATCAAGAATGGACTTATAATAACAATTTGTTTAAATGTTCTAGGACTGGTGCCAACCACGGCAGGGAATTTAGTGACGATTGCAATTCAGCACTAACTTGCTACAATCCAACACTTGATGGAAATACGCTTACACTTACTATTAGTTAGAAGCCTCGCCAGGAATTACCCAAAAAGGGGCATAAACTTCGATTCAATGCTGCGCATCTAGTGCTAACGCACTACTGCCGAGGCAGCAAGTAGCCTCGCCAGGAATTACCCAAAAAGGGGCATAAACTTCGATTCGATGCTGCGCATCTAGTGCTAACGCACTACTGCCGAGGCAGCAAGTAGCCTCGCCAGGAATCGAACCTGGATCTAAAGTTTAGGAAACTTCTATTCTATCCGTTGAACTACGAGGCCAATTAAAGGAGGCTAAAGATGCCGAAAAATAAAAACTGAATCAATACCAAATGAAAGGAAAAAACGGTGTCTTTTGGTTTTACTTGTTTTTGATAGATCCATTGAATGGGAAACGCTACCAAAAACCATCCAATATAGTTTGAAAGCGGTGCTGTTTTGTTTGCAAATTCCCAATAATCAAACTTTGGCGCCACGGGTTCAATGACCAAATCCAACAACACCATAAGTAGTGCGCCAAAAGCAGCAGCAAATACGGCAGATTTTTTAAAAAATACTGCACCAACAGCTCCTGTAATAAACGTTAGCATAACCCAATTTGCACCAATGAGCAAAGGCACGCCGCCAACTTTTACCCCCAAATTATCGCCATATACATACTGCCCAAAAATGAGTCCGAAGTTTACCCCCAAAAGCTCTACACCCATACCTACTACAAAAGCTGCGCCCGCAGCCAGCATAACCCCTTTATTTACATCGGGTAGATTAACAAACAACAATACTATTGTAATGAACAAATTTACCGGTGTGGTTTCTAAAAATAATTCCCTGTTTATAAACAAAATACCAAGTAGCCCAGAAAAATGAAACAACCAAATTAACCCAACAGATATTTTGGCAGTGCTTGTTTTTGGAATAAAAAAATCTTTCATGGCTTCTTTATTAAATCGGCTACAATTTTGGCAGAGAGCAAACACAAGGGAATACCCCCCCCGGGATGAACGCTTCCTCCACAAAAATACAGGTTTGCAATGGCACTAGAAAAATTTGGGTGGCGTAAAAAAGCTGCCATTTTATCATTTGACGAGGCACCATATAAGGCTCCTAAATACGACTGCGTTCTGGCTTCAATAATGGGTGGTGTCATTACCCATTCTTCTTCAATTAAAGAGGCAATCTCAACATCTAAAATTCGATTCAATTTTTCAATCACCCATACACGAAGTTGTCTTGCTAAGGCCTCCCAATCCTGACCTAAATCATGAGGCGCATTTATCATGACAAACCAATTTTCTTTGCCTTTGGGCGCATCTGTGGGTACGTCTTTGGATGTAATGTTGACATATACCGTAGGGTCGCCATACAGTGTTTTTTGGTTAAAAATCGCTTCAAACTCTGCTTGGTAATCCGTGCTGAAAAAGATATTATGCAAGTCCAATTCGGGGAACGATTTTCCAATACCCCAATAAAAAATAACTGCCGAGCTAGACCGCTCCTGTGATAAGGTTTTTTCGGGCTGCTTTTCATTTGCCAACAACTTTCGATAGGTGGGCACTACATCCATGTTGGAAATCACAACATTGGCAAGGTGCTGTTTTCCATTAACCACTACCCCCACGGCTTTATTGTTCTCAGTACTGATTTTCTCAACGTTCCGCTCCAAATGAAAGACAACCCCTTGGCGTTTGGCGAGCTCAAAAAGCGACTGACAGATAGCTGCCATTCCCTTTTTTGGAATATAGGTGCCATAATGCTGTTCCAAATGCTGCACTAAGGTCATCATCCCTGGGGTTTTATACGGATTCGATCCGTTATAAGTAGCAAAGCGATTGTAAAACTGCACCAAATGCGGTTCGTTAAGTTGAGACTGATTTACCTTGTTGAGGGAGGTGTCAATCTCAAACGAAAAATAGTTAGCAATCCCCACAAGGGTTTCTTTTCTAAGGTAGGTTTTCCATTGGTGCAACGATCGTTCCAAAAACAACGGGAGTGTTCTGTCAAATTTCTTTTTGGCTTTGTCCAAATACCGTTTTAAAACAGTTTTGGGCACACCAAGTTTTTCTTCTACTTCTTTTACAAAGCGATGAGTATCGCCATAGGCAGTAAGTCGAACGCCGTCCTCCCAAAAGTACTTGCATGCAATGTCCTTGCGCTTGTATTCAAAAAAGTCTTTTGGGGTTTCACCACAAAGAGCAAAAAGCTCATCCACAAACTGGGGCATGGTAAACAACGACGGTCCTGCGTCAAAACGATAATCGCCCAATGAAAATGTAGAAAGTTTTCCGCCCACATAGTCATTTGCCTCAAAAACCTCCACACGGTAGCCCTTATGCGCCAAACGGATTGCAGTGGCCAATCCACCAATTCCAGCTCCGATTACAATTGCTTTATTCATTGGATTTCAAAAGTAGTGGAGAAACGGCAAAGCGCGCAAACAAATCTTCTTTATACCAGTTGCGCTTTCGGGTTTTTTTAACAATGGCGGCATGGGCAGAACTTTTATAGGCAAACGCCTTTACATCGTCTAAACTATTCCAAATACTAAAGGTAGCTTGCTGTACCATGGGCCACTCGCCAATGCCTTTGTACCACAATACCCCTTTGGCATGTTGTATGGCTTTGGATGCTGCCGGTACGGCACGCCAAAACTCCAATAACCTACTGGGACGAAGTGTGGCACGAGTGATTATCCCTATTTGCTCATTGTCTTTTAAAGGACGTTGCGAAGCCTCAAAGGGATTCGTTTTCCCCCAAAGTCCATGGCTTTGAAGCGGGTGTAGTTTAAAGTGTTTTTGGGTGGATGAGTTCAAAATAAACGCTTTCATTACACTGCTTTCTTTCAAAAAAGCAGTAGCATTTTCTTTTGATTTCCAAACAGTGAGCAAGGCATACGTAGAAAAATCGGGCCACAGACTAAAGCCAGTTCCTGCTCCGGTTCCAAGGGTTTTAAAAAAAAGTACCCCTGACTGTTGTTCTAATTTTGGAAGCGCGCGTTGCATTTGGGTAAACGCCCAAAATTTGTTTTGAGTATAGGTAAAAAAACTTAGAACTACTTGCTGAGCCATGCCTATAAAGATAAGGCGAATAACAGTCATGTAAACAAACACATAGTAAGGATACCTTGGCTGTAGTATCTTTGCTGAAACAAACGAATGCGATTTTTTGTTTTTAAACATATAAGTTTTCTTTTTATAGGGGTTTGGTCATTAAATGCTCAAAAAGTCCTTGAACAATATCCCTTACCTCTTGTTTTGAAGGAAAGCTCCGGAATAATATTGCTTAACGACACGCTCTGGACGCACAACGATTCGGGGAATGAGGCTGCCTTATATGCCATAAGTACAAAAGGAAAACTCCTCACTAAGAAGAAGTTGAAAAACCATGTCAATATCGATTGGGAGGATATTACCACAGCAAATGGAAAACTTGTTGTGGCAGATATGGGCAACAATTTTGGCACACGAAAAAACCTGTATCTCTTAGAAGTTGCCGTTACAAATAACGAGGCAGAAGTTTTGGATTCCATTCCTTTTTATTATCCCGAGCAACAAAACTTTGGCTTTCAGCAGGCCACTCCCTTTGATGCTGAGGGATTGATTTTTATTGAAAACAACCTGCTTGTTATTACTAAAAACAGAAGTTCAAATACTGCTGAATTCTATGTGGTTTCTAAAGAAAATCCCGCTGCTAAAAAAATAGGCTCACTCCCTGTAGGGGCTTTAGTTACAGGGGCGGATTACCATCAAAAATCAAAAACACTGGTACTGACAGCAGGCCGAAAAGATAAACGTCAATTTTTGTACGTGATAAACGACTTTTCACTCATGGCAAATAAAAATATTTCTATTAATCAATACGAACTCGATTTTAGGGGCGCACAAATTGAAGCAGTATCTTTTATTGATGAAAAAACGGTTTGGATAACCTCTGAGAAAAAGGGAAAATACCCAGCTTTTTTAGCCAAAATTGCCCTTCCATAGTCAAGTACACTTCACATATAGATTGATTATCTTAGCAAAAAAATAAGCTATGCCTGATATTGTTGCTTTTGGCGCAAGTTCGAGTCAAAATTCAATTAACCGAAAACTGGCGCATTTTGCTGCCTCTCAAGTACCCAACGCCAACATCACCTTGCTGGATTTAAACGATTTTGAGATGCCCATCTACAGCACTGACCGCGAAAAAGAAGGGATTCCAGAAAAGGCAAATGCCTTTAAGGCGGCGCTTAAGTCTGCCGACGGAATCATCATTTCGTTTGCTGAACATAACGGTGCGTATACCACAGCGTTTAAAAATATTTTCGATTGGATTTCCAGATTGGAAAAGCCCATTTGGTGTGGCAAACCCATGTTTTTATTGGCAACCTCAACGGGTGCCCGTGGCGCAATAACTGTATTGGAACTCGCTCATTTACGGTTGTCAAGAGACAACCCCAACATCCCCGTGTTTTCGCTACCGTCATTTGGCGAAAACTTTAAAACCGATGAAGGAATCATAACCTCCGAACTCCGAGCAGAATTTGAAAAAGCACTAACGCTTTTTGTGGCACAACTACCCCAATAAACTTCCTGCCATTACCAACATGATGGCATTTTCAATAAAGGTAGCCTCGGTCATGGGAAGATTGAGTACGCTGCCTAAACAGGCACATTGCATTTGTTTTTTTTGCACCAGCACGCGAATAACCCCAACAGTGGTCATCCCCAAAAGCAAAATCGTGGCAATCAAAATACCGTTTGGCACAATATCTCGAATGTAACAAACGCCAAGTCCGAGCTCCAAAAAAGGATACACCCAACCGTAAAAAGGAAGGGCTGCTGCCAAAGGATCGTATTGCTTAAAACTGAGTTGAAAACCTCGTAAATCCAACAGCTTAAAAAACGAAAAGACCATAAAAAACAAGCCCATAAAATCATGCATCATAGCGTTGAGGTTTAGGCTATCATAATGAATAAGCCCCGTACTGAGAAGGATAAATCCAAAAATCAAAAACAAAGGAAAAAGCTGTTTTAACTTAGAAGGTTGCTTAGAGGACTGATTCAAAAGGGCGTATTTTTTTGGAAGTGCACCCGTAATTTCAGCATCCGAAATCCGCTGCCTTGAAACAATTTCAACGGTACCCGTTTTATGATTGGGAGTTGCTCTGTTTATTTCTTCAACAGCCTCTAAAGCTTCCTTTACAGATTGTTCGCAACCCGTACAGGTCATTCCTTCTACATAAATTATTTGTGTGTTCATAGGGGATGATTTAACCCACAACCATAGGTACTTCAATCAAAAGCAGTTGGGTGTCTTCATGTGCGGTTATTTCAAAGGTAGCGGTTTCTGTAATGCCTAGCGCATCTCTTCGTCCCAGAACCTGTTCACCAATTTCAACTTCTCCTTCAATCACAAACGCATATACGCCATTGCCCCCTGCTTTTAGGTCGTAATACACCGATTTTTCTGCATCCAAATCCAGCATGTGAAACCATGCGTTTTGATGAATCCAAACGCCTTGATCATCAGGACTTGGAGATAAAATCTGAAAGGGCTCATTTTTTTGGTGTAACGTATGAATTGGGATTTGCGCATAGCGCGGTTCTACATTGCGCTTGCTGGGGAAAATCCACAGCTGTAATAGGTTTATATCACGGTCGGGGTTTTTATTGTATTCACTGTGATGCACTCCCGTTCCGGCACTCATCACTTGAATTTCTCCTTCCTTTATTACTTCGGTATTCCCCATGCTGTCTTTATGTTCCAAATCGCCACGAAGCGGAATGGTGATAATTTCCATATTATCATGCGGATGCGTGCCAAAACCCATTCCTCCCTGAATAATATCATCGTTTAATACACGAAGTGCACCAAACTGTATTCGTTCGGGGTTAAACCAACCCGCAAAACTAAAGCTGTGTTTGGCCTGCAGCCAACCGTGGTTGGCACTTCCTCTGGTATCAGCAGCATGAAAAGTAGTTTGCATAACAGTACTTTTTTTTAATTAAATAAGTTCTGAAACAATTTTACCGGATATCAGTGCCGGCGGTACACCGGGACCGGGAACGGTAAGCTGTCCCGTAAAATACAGCCCTTCAATGGTTTTGCTTTTCATTTTTGGGCGTAAAAATGCGGTTTGAAGCAGTGTGTTTGCCATACCGTAGGCATTGCCTTTGTAGGAATTGTATACCTCTTTAAATTCCTTTACACAAAAAGATTCGTTGAATAAAATGTGCTTTCTTATGTCTTGTTCCATGAGTTGTTCCATACGTGTTAGAACAATGTCAAAATACTTTTGCCGAAGCTCGGGAGTGTCTTCCAAATTGGGGGCAATGGGAATCAAAATAAAACAGGCTTCTTTGCCCTTTGGTGCCATAGAGGGGTCGCTTTGTGAGGGCAAATTCACATAAAATAAGGGGTCCTTAGGCCACTCGGGTGTATCGTAAATACTTACGGCATGCGCATCAAAATCCACATCAAAAAAGAGGTTGTGGTGTGCCAATGAATCCAGTTTTTTGTCTAGTCCTATGTAAAATAACAAGGACGAGGGCGCAAAAGTTTTCTTGTCCCAATAGGCTTCGGAGTAGGCGCGTTTTTCTTTGGGCAATAAGGTTTCTGTGTGGTGGTAATCGGCACCCGAAATAACCACATCGGCATTAAAAATGGTGTCTCCCACCCGAACACCACAGGCCTTACCCTTATCGAGTAAAATTTCATCTACGCCATGGTCGGTGTGATACGTTACCCCCAACGATTTCCCCAACGTAACCATGGCATCTACAATTTGATACATTCCGCCTTTGGGATGCCAGGTGCCTAAACCAAAGTCGGCATAGTTCATAAAGTTGTAAAAGGCAGGTGTACTTTCGGGTTTGGCGCCCAAAAACAATACCGGAAATTGCAGCAACGAGCGCAGTTTGGGGTTTTTGAATTGCTGCTCCACTTGTTTGCGAATGTTGGTGAAAAACAAGCCCACTTTTTTAATTGTTTGTGGGGTCACCAATTCAAGAGGCGATACGCCCGGACGATATACCAAATCTTTTACAGCAATGTCGTAGTTATTACGCGCTTTAGTAAGGAATCGCTCTAATTTTGCTCCACTTCCCGTTTCGATTTCTTCAAATCGTGACGCAATCTTTGTAATGCTATCCTCAACGGGAAAAACATCATCTTTACCAAAAATAACCTGATATCCAGGAGAAAGACGGTCAAGCTGGTAGTAATCCGAAACGCTTTTGTCAAAGTCGGAAAAAAAAGATTCAAACACATCGGGCATCCAATACCACGAAGGGCCCATATCAAAAGTAAATCCCTCTTTTTTAAACTGGCGCGCACGACCACCAAGCGAGTCGTTCTTCTCTAACACCTGTACCTGGTATCCCTTTTGTGCCAAATAACAGGCCGCTGACAAGGACGAAAACCCCGATCCAATAACAACAATCTTTTTCATAGAAGTACAAATTTAGGTTATAATTCAATGCAGTTAGCGGGTTTTTGTGCGTAAGAATTCTAAAAACAAGCGTGCAATACCAAAGATATTTCTCTATTTTTATAAAAAATAATACTCATGGCAACATACGAATGCAATCAATGCGGCATGTCCGTAAACGCTACTTGTGGCAAATGCAACCAACCCCTAGAAAACGGCCATTTAACGTTGGATGATGGTAGCAACGTTCAAATTTCACAATGCCCGTCTTGTGCAGGAAAAATCAAATCGCCACAATGCTGTGGCGCAGATATGAGCTGCGATCTTTAATGATCTTTTATACTGCCGAAACCGTTTTTGATGCCTTAGGCGATTGCGCTGTGCGTTGGCAATGGAAAGCCAATGCTTTGTATGCGGAATTTTGCTTTTCGGACTTTGCTACGGCCTTTGCTTTTATGACCAAAGTAGCCGAAGTGGCAGAACAAATCAATCATCACCCCGATTGGCAAAACAGCTACAACCGCGTTGCCATTTCACTACGCACCCACGACCAAAATGCCGTTACAGACCTAGACATCACTTTAGCAAAAGAAATTAGTGCTTTGGCAAAAGCATTACGCTAGGCTCCAAAAAACCTCGCATTAACAGATTAGAAACGCCCATTTATACCAACGCTTGATTTGTTTATTGTCAAATGAACAATGTAAGGGGTTGTTTTTTGCCATGTAGATACATTGTAGATAAATATTTTTTCAATCCGATAATATCAAAGTATATATTTGAAGAAATCAAAAAT
>JAURNV010000041.1 GCA_030830005.1 Flavobacteriaceae bacterium
AAATATTCAATTTTATTTATTACAACTGACCTGTATATTTCACTTTGAGTTATTTCAACTCTATAATTGAATCCATAAGCCGAAAAGTCATCAAAATTTCCGTTATAATAATTGAATTCTCCAGAACTAAGTTGAATTAAATTATTATAAATAGCATCTCGATAATTAATCTCCATTTGCAAAGAATCAATCGTGCTTTCTTTTTGTAGGTTAGTAGAGTTATCTGTTTGACACTTTGCTACAAACAAACTAAAGAGAAAAACAAAAAGAGTTATATTTTTTAATGAATTTTTCATAATTATTATTTAGGTAAATATAAATGATGATGTCCATCAGCGTAATTAAAAGGATAAAAGCCTCTTTGATATTTTAAACTCCCACCATAATTCTTTATAGCTTTTTGTATCATCTTATAATTCATAGTTTTATCATTTAACTTTATTCTTAAGTCAACTGCTCTAGCACCGTTTGATTCAATATGCGCACTTGTTGGACTTGAATTTCTGATGAGGTTGTCATTTGTCGAAGAATAAATCTTCCCATCAGAGCCAATATATCTATCTCCACCTGTAACCTTGAATTCAAAGTTAGTGTGCCCCACTTCTTCTACCAGAGAATATCAGTTTCAAAAAAAAATGGAGTTCTGTAAAAATAAACTTCAGAATCAATAACTGTGACTAAAGTTTCTAAATAATATTTCCCCCAATTTTGTTTTATTAGTTCGGCATCCAAATTTCCTTCACTATTACGTTTTATCTTATTTGGGTCATAGAATGTCAAATAATAATATTCTTTATCTCCTTCATAAGGTCCATAAACTTTGGTTACAATATTTTCATTCTGAAATAACTTGATAAAGCCCCCCCGCTGGCGCGAGGCTGTGTCTCGTGCTCTTTTTAGAACTTTCTTCATGTGTGGTAGTTTTCATTTTTTGGTTTTATAATTTTGGGATATTAGTGGTTACTGTAATTTATTAAGATAGACACGCGTTGCAAACGCGCGCCAGCGGGGGTTTGTTGTCCCTAACGTAACAAAAAAATGGCAGAAAAACAAATCTAACGCATTGATAATAAGCACAATAAAAATTTAAATAAGTCGATAATAAACATGCTGAAAATCAGCATAAAAGAAACTATAACCGCAGCAAAACGCTAACCAAACGCAAAGGGTTTAGCGTCTGGTTTCGGGACTTAAGAGTGCTACGGAAACACCCTAAAACGTCATTGTAGGCGTTTGCTATGGCTCTTACGTGGTCAAACTTTCCTTGCAGCATAAAATATAGCGTTAGGGTAGTGTCAAAAGCAAGTCGGGCAACATATAGCCACAGTAAAGGAAGCAGGGTTATGTTTTTGGTATAGGTCAGCAATGAGTTTCGAATATTGTAAAATAATTTCTTAGGATGTGAAGCCGAAAGACTTGCAGCCCCTTGATGAAACACTTCGTTAGTGCCCACTGCCCAAACTTGATGCCCAAGGCTTTGAGCACGTAAACACAAATCGATTTCTTCAAAATGCATAAAAAACGACGCATCAAAACCGCCTACAGCATCAAACACCGACTTGCGCACAAAAAAACAGGCACCACTCGCCCAAGTAACACGCGCATTTTCATCATATTGCCCTGTGTCTTTTTCGCAGGCTTTGCCCATTCTGCCTCGGCAATAGGGCAGTCCCATGACATCCAAATAGCCTCCTGCAGCACCAGCATACTCAAAATATTCGGGATTGTTTAGGTCTTTAATTTTAGGCTGCGCAATACCCACTTCGGGATACGTGGTAAAAAAGTCGAGTAGGGGGATTGTCCAGTTTGGGGTTACCTCAACATCTGAATTCAGTAGACAAAGCAACTCTGCGTCTATCTGTTGCACACCCCTGTTGTATCCAGCTGCATAGCCAAAATTATGGTTTAGGGCAATGCGCTTTACCGTAGGAAAATCTTCTTTTAAAATATCGAGAGAAGCATCGGTTGAGCCGTTGTCGATGACATACACACGCGCATCGCCAGAATGAGCCAATACGGATGGTAAAAACCGCTTAAGTAAATCAGCACCGTTGTAATTCAGTATGGCAATGGCAAGATTCATAATTGTAAGGCGTTAATTGGAAATTCAGGTAAAAATTGATAGGACTCGCTTACGTTATCTATTTGGCAATAAATATGTTGCAAGCCATTGGTGAGCATTAAAATATCGGCATGAAGCGCCAATTGGTACCGTGCAATTTGGTCAAAAGTTTCTTGCGAAATCGCCACTTCAGGCGCCTTACATTCTACCAATAAAGCTATTGTGGCATTCCTGCCCGCAATCACGATATCAAAGCGCTTTTTTTGCCCCATAATAGCAAATTGTTTTTCGACGCTTATACGGGTTTTAGAAATTCCTTTTTGCAATAAATCTTGAATCACGTGTTGGCGTACCCACTCTTCTGGGGTAAGTACAACAAACTTTTTTCGAATCGGGTCAAAAATAAAGCGTTTGTTTTCGTTACTTTTGGTTTTAAAGTCAAAATGTGGAAATGCCAACTGCTGCATAACCACAAAAGTGCTAAATTATTTTTCATTGGACGTATACGCATCGGTAAAGAGTGCCATTTTGCAGCGAAAATTTTCGCCAATCTATTTTTTGATGGGAGACGAGCCGTATTTTATTGATGAAATCAGTAATTTACTTATCGAAACCGTTCTTCCAGAAAAACAGCGCGATTTTAACCAAACGATTTTGTACGGGAAGGATACAAGCATAGAGGAAGTTGTTTCAGTTTGTAAACGTTTCCCCATGATGGCGGAACATCAATTGGTGGTGGTACGCGAAGCACACGAGCTTAGCCGCTCAATAGAGCAACTTACTTCTTATGCCGAACAACCCCAATCCACAACTGTTTTGGTAGTATGTTTTAAAAACAAAAAACTAGATAAACGCAAGAAACTTGCTAAAGCACTTCAGAAAAGTGGAGCAGTTGTTGAGACAAAAAAACTGTACGATAACAAACTTCCCTCGTGGATAGAAGAACGTGTACGTGCTTTAAGCCGTAACATCGATTACAAAGCAGTGGCGGTTTTGGCTGAAAGCGTAGGTGCCGATTTAGGCGCTTTGCACAACCAACTTGAAAAGCTATGTGTTATTGTTGCCAAAGGCGAAACCATTACAGTTGACCATGTTGAGCAGCATGTGGGCATCAGTAAAGACTATAATACTTTTGAGCTACGCAAGGCCTTGGGTGCTGGCAATACGGCAAAAGCGTTTACCATTGCCCATTATTTTGGTCTTCACCCAAAACAACATTCCTTACTTGGAACGATTAATAGTTTATATGCATTTTTCATGCAATTGCTCACATACCACGGATTGCCCTCAAAAAACCCAGATGCCGTGGCTAAAGCGCTGGGTGTTCATCCTTTTTTTGTGAAAGAAATTGAACAAGCTGCACGACGCTATCCCTTAAAATCCATTGTATCTATTTTGAATACCATAAAAAAAGCTGATTTGGCAGCAAAAGGGGTAGAAGCTGTACCCATCTCGGAAGGTGAAGCCCTACGGCAACTTATTGCTAAGTTAACTTAACTGTTCTCGATACATTCAGGTGTGAACCCCTGAACACTCGAACTTACAAGGTCACAATAATGATAATTCATGGTGGTGTCACTTCGAGTGAATTTGTGCGGAACGCATAAATTTGTATCGAGAAGTAAACATGTTTCTTACCTTTAAAAAATGAAGACCTATCATGTCTATATTTTGAAATGCGCAGATAACTCTTATTACACTGGTGTTACATCAGATTTGATTGGAAGAATTACAGCACATAAATCAGGCAAGCATAGGGAAAGTTATACGTATTCTAGAAGACCTGTTGAACTTGTGTTTTTTGCTGAATTTACGAACGTAGAATTGGCAATATCGACTGAAAAACAGATTAAAAAATGGTCGAGTGCGAAAAAAGAAGCACTTATTGAAGGAAATTTTGATAGGCTGCCAAACTTAGCGAGGAAGAAGTTTAGGGAAAAGTAGTTCTCGATACAAAATTCTTTCAGAATTTCAATCGAACTGACAAGGTTCTCGATACATTCAGGTGTGAACCCCTTAACAATCGAACTGACAAGGTTCTCGATACATTCAGGTGTACCCCTAAACACGCTAACTAACATGAGTTATATATAAAAAAGCAAAATGATGTCACTTCGAGTTAATTTATGAGGAACGAATAGATTGGTATCGAGAAGTGAAACGTTTCCCCGTCTCTTTTATAAAACAAATCCTAATCAGTAGGTTTCATATATAAATATATCATATTTTATAATAAAAGGCACGCGTCAAAGGCTGACAAGGTTTTCGATTACTATAGTGCAGGAAACTGACTTGGTTTCGCTTCATGCATCATGGCGTAAACTGCCTCAACAATATCTTCCAAAGATGGTTTTGAAAAATAATCACCATCAGTTCCATAGGCAGGACGGTGGTCTTTTGCAGTTAAAAGCGAAGGTTTGCTATCAAGGTATTCGTATAGATTTTGCTTCTCAAGTAATTGACTTAAAATATAGGCACTTCCGCCTCCTGGTACATCTTCATCAACGATTAATAAACGACTCGTTTTTTGCACACTTGCTCCGATTACTGCTGTGCTATCAAAAGGAATAAGTGACTGTACATCAATTACCTCAACACTGATTCCCATAGAAGCTAATTTTTTTGAAGCTGCTTCAACCAAACGAAGTGTAGACCCATACGAGACCACTGTTATATCTGTACCTGTAGAAAGTTGCTCTGCAATACCAATTGGAACAGTGAAATCACCTAAATTTTGGGGTTGTTTTTCTTTTATTCTATACCCATTCAATGGTTCAATAACCAAAGCTGGATCTTGTCCTTGCAGTAGGGTGTTATACATCCCTGCTGCTTGTGTAAGGTTTCTAGGTACTAAAACGAACATACCCCGCAACAACGAAACCAAGCCTCCCATAGGAGAACCTGAGTGCCAAATTCCCTCAAGACGATGCCCACGGGTTCTTACAATTAAAGGCGCCGCTTGCTTTCCACGGGTGCGGTATCGTAGGGTTGCCAAATCATCACTTAAAATCTGCAATGCGTACAACACATAATCCAAATATTGAATTTCTGCAATAGGACGTAGCCCACGGAATGCCATTCCAATTCCTTCACCAATGATAGTGGCCTCGCGAATACCCCGGTCAGCAACACGTTCCTCACCAAAAATTTCCTGAAGACCTTCTAAGCCTTGATTAACATCCCCAATTTTTCCACTGTCTTCACCAAAGACGAGTAGTTTTGGGTGTTTTTCAAGCAGTGCTTTAAAATTATCTCGCAGTACAACCCTGCCGTCTACTAGGGGGGATTGTTCACTGTATTTAGCAGGAGTTGATGTAACACGTAATGAAGAAGTACCCGATTCATTGTAGAGTGAGTCACTGTAAATGGTCTGGGTTTGTTTTTGTCTGTCTTTCCACCAGTTTGACAACGCCTTTCTTTCTTGTGAATTGGCATTTTTTGTACTCCAAAGCACTCCGCGTACAGTACTGTAAATAAACTTACGGTAGTTGATATTGTTTTTTGATAATGACGTAATTGCTTCACTCAGCACATTATTTGTTGCATCGTTATTAGCAAGTTCTTGAAGTAAATGTAATGCCTCTTTGCGTTCATTCTCAATAGGCGCTAAATAGGCTTTCCATGTTGCTAGCCTTGCGTCTTTGGCCTCCTGAGCTGCTTTTTCGGTAAGAATAGTCAGTTCTGCTTCTGTTGCAATTTTTTGAGAAATAATCCAATCTCTAAAGGTAGCATTGCAATCAAATTTCTTTTCCCAAGCAAGACGCTCATCAGATTTGTAGCGTTCATGTGATCCCGAAGTAGAGTGTCCAAGTGGTTGTGTCAATTCAGTCACATGTACCAATACCGGTACATGTTCTGTGCGTGCCAATTCGCCAGCTCGTGTATAAGCATCAATCAGCGATGCGTAATTCCAGCCTTTAACTTCTATGATTTCAATCCCTTTATGGGTGCCATTACGCTGCATGCCCATTAGCGCTTTTGAAATACTTTCTTTAACGGTTTGATGTGAGTTATCTACCGAAATGCCGTAGCCATCATCCCAAACGCTAATAACCAAAGGCACTTGCAATACCCCAGCGGCATTCAGGGTTTCAAAAAACAATCCCTCACTTGTACTCGCATTACCAATGGTTCCCCATGCCACCTCATTTCCAGAATTAGTAAGATTTTTATCTGTCATTCCCTCAATCTTTCTAAATAATTTTGAAGCATGGGCTAATCCTAGTAAACGCGGCATTTGTGCAGCGGTACATGAAACATCTGAAAAAGCATTTTTGGTGTTTACAAGGGGGAGTAGATTTCCTTCAGCATCAAGGGTATCCGTATTAAAATGTCCTACCATCTGTCTTCCTGATGACATCGGCTCGGCTACAGGATCGGCATGACCATAAACACTTGCAAAAATATGTTGCGGTTTTAATGCCCCAATTGCCATCATGAACGTTTGATCGCGGTAATACCCCGAGCGATAATCACCGTTTTGGAACACCTTAGCCATAGCAATTTGGGCAAGTTCTTTTCCATCACCAAAGATGCCAAACTTCCCTTTTCCAGAAAGGACTTCTTTTCTGCCAAGAATACTTACCGCTCTGCTCAACGAGGCAATAAAGAAATCGTTGAGGATGTCATTTTTAAAATCTTCGAAGGTTCCCTTCGATGAGGCAAGGTTTACGCTTTTCATAAAACAGTGCAAATTTACGAAAAATGCCTGGTTCATACATTTTTGCTAGAACCAAGTCCGCGAAAATAATTTAAAAATACCTGTGGGACTTAATGATAATTGAAAGCGAATTTGATTAGCATAAGTATTTTTTGTCATCAAGTTTCCAGTAGCATCGAAGAGCGGGAAGTGAATTTCAAAAAAATCAGGAACAATATTAAATGATAGCCCAGTGCCCCAATGTGAGGCGGTTTTATGGTTACTGTTTTTAATCCAACCAACTTCAGCATACGCTTCTAACCAGCGCCATATCGTTGTTGAGCCTTGTGTAGTGATAAGCCAACGATTTGCACTGCTTACTTTTCCTGTCGTACGGAGCCCTCCTTCAGCTTTCACATATTGTTGGCTGAAAAACCCTTCACTTTCTGAGCGGCCATATAAGTCATATTGAAAAAGGTAATCATTAACTCTAGACGCATTAAAATCAAAATAGGTGTCATTGGAGTTGTTTTGCAAAAACCCCCCTGCAAAAGCTCTAAAAACAATACGCCTATTAGGCTTGTAATAGGCAATATATTCAGATGAGACACTTACTTTTTTAAATGTACTTGCCCATTGAAGTTCTGAATTGTATGCTAGATTACTTAGCGCATTGCCACTTTTGGACTGAAAAGCAGCTAAGGAGACATTATAATTCCTTCTTGTGTCATCAATCGGTAAATCCTGAAGGTTAATTGAAACATGCCGTAATAAAAAGCTTGAACGGTGATTATTCTGAATTCCTTTGGGACGGTAAAAAAGTTCTATTGAAGGCGTGAAAGCACTATATCTTTTTTTTGGTTCATAATGATAAGATGATCCAAAAAGTGTAAAACGCGTTAAGTAATGGGGCTTGTTTTCACGATACAGATTTACCAGTACAAAACCTAGGCCATTTATTTTTTTACTTTTAAGCCCGTATAAAGGACTTATTTTAAACCTAAAATTATTGCTTAATAGACTGCTATTTCCTAAAGTAATCCCTGTTAATAGGCCATCATATATATTATATCCAAATTCAGGTGAGGTCAATAATATAGCCTCTCCGCTCTGTGGGATGTCTTGAAACAACCGTAGTTTCAAATTATTTCTAAAAAAAGCTCTTCCCGGTCTAAAGCTATTATTGTTTAAAGATAGCTCAGGGGCATAGTGATCTTTGTTTACGGTAATTGATGCAATTTGTGTTTTGTCGTAAACCTTATTGAAGGGCAAGTCTTTTCTTGTTAGCCAGCGAGTACTAATCGCACCTGTAGTAGTAGTTACTGTTAGTGGAACGGCTATTGCATTGTTTGTACTTGAAACGTAAATAGAATAATTATTATTCTCTATTTTCTTTCCTTTTATCAAAAAGTCTGGATGATTAATTTGTTTTACGTAATGCTCAAAAAACCAATCAACAGGCTTATCGGTGGATTTCTTTATATGCTTATAAAGAAAGCTATCTAAATGATTGCTTTTTGGTATTTCTTTTATGGCTTTTAATAGCGTATTATCACCCAAATAATCTTCCAAATAGAGTAGTGCAAGTCCAGCACGATTAGGATTGGCTACTTTTCTATTATAACGTGTTAATTTTTCTGGAGGCAATTCTAATGATTGTCCCCGATTTTTATTTCCAGAGATGTTGGCACTAATTTCCCAGCTACGATAATAGGGAGCTTGAGCAAAGTGATAGTTTTTAATTAAAGGCCACTTACTCAAATTTCCAGCCATTCTTAAATCGGGATATCGCTTCTGCACATATTTCTGCCATAAAAAATAGGGCAAACCCGCTGTTGTCCAATTCGAAGTTCCAACTTGATTTCCAAAACGCTCTTGTACACATTGATGCAATAGGGTTATAAGTATTTTTAACTCGGTATATTGCGTTTTACTAAAAGCCCCCGTAAATTGTGGAATAGACTCTAGTAAATACAACGAATGCTGCTTATAAATTTTTTGAAAAGCGCCATATGTAACTCCCTGATTAGGTGAAAAAACTTCAGAAATAAAGGTTGAAATTTCATTTAACGCTTCTTTAAGCGCTGGAGTAATTGTGTCATTTGGAAGCATATCGGTCACAAGTTCTCCAGAACCAAAGGGAATCCTTTGATAAAATCTATTTTTGGTTAGTAGTAGCGCAGATGGTGATGCGGTTTCTTCTAATGGAAGGATTCTTTCTACCGAATCTGGTATATTAAAACGGTAACTAGTTTTTGCTTCAAGACTATTGGGGGTGCCATATCCTAAATTAGAGTCAAGTATCCATGAACCATCACTATTTAATTTAGCTAAAAGCAAATGCCAGTGTTGCGTAAACAGCTCATTTTTATCACGCCCAAATGTGAATGTAGCAGCATCGGGCAATTTAACTTTGTAATTCAGTGTAAATGAAAAATTTTCATTTGGTGAAATGAAATTCTTCAGGGTAACTGCGATGATGTCAATGTTGTCTTTCATTCTTTTCCATTGCAAGTCACTGTTATTGTGACGCATAGAAACGATATTGGTATGACCCCTTTGATGTTTTCCAGCTCGAATGAGTTTGTAATCGAATTCATTTGCTAAAAACGTTCCTAAAGGGCTGTTTTCAGATGAGTACCCATGGTTCCAATCTAATAAATAGATTTTGTTGATGGGAATATTACTTGTGTTAGTCCAGACAATTTTTTGGTTTATCTCTAGTGGTTGATTACTACCATCCCAAGCAACATTCACTTCATAATTATGTTGTGCATGTATTGCATAAGTGCATAAAGACAAAAAAGAAAAATATAAAAGACGAAGCATTTAAAAATTTGGAGTAAAGGTGTTTTTAGTATGAAACTCAACTACATGGTTGACGGCTTCATCAACATCGTCAACTACTTTGATTAGGTCTAAATCCTCTGGGCTAATATTGTGGTGTTCATCAAGAAGTGTTTGCCTAATCCAGTCGGTCATTCCTGACCAAAATTTTGAACCAAATAAAACAATGGGGAACTTGGTTATCTTTTTAGTTTGAATAAGTGTTAATGCTTCAAAAAGCTCGTCAAGAGTTCCAAAACCGCCAGGCATTACAACAAAAGCTTGAGCATACTTAATAAACATAACCTTACGTACAAAGAAATAGTCAAAATTCATGAGTTTATCCTTATCTATGTAGGGGTTCTCATGTTGCTCAAATGGAAGTTCAATATTTAATCCTACGGATGTGCCCCCAGCTTGTTGGGCCCCTTTATTAGCAGCCTCCATTATACCGGGTCCGCCCCCTGTGATAACACCAAATCCATGTGCTACAATCTTTTCAGCAATTTCTACAGTTTTGGTATAATAAGGGTGAGTTGGATTTGTTCGAGCCGAGCCAAAAATAGATACACATGGGCCTATCAAACCCATTTGATCAAATCCGTTTACAAATTCTCCCATGATCTTAAAAAGCATCCAAGAGCTATTCGATTTCATTTCAGTCCATGTTTTTTCCATATCTAGGTCTTAAGTTCTTGTCGTAAAAATCGAGCCGTATGGCTAGATTTGTTTTTAATAATATGCTCAGGGGTTCCTTCACAACAAATTGTACCGCCTTTGGTTCCCCCCTCGGGTCCAATATCAACAATATAATCCATTTGTTTGATGACATCTAAATTGTGCTCAATAATAATCATTGTATTTCCTTTATCAACCAAACGATTTAAAACTCCCATTAAAACACGAATATCTTCAAAATGTAATCCTGTTGTCGGTTCGTCTAAGATATACAGGGTTTTTCCAGTATCTTTTTTTGAAAGCTCTGTAGCAAGCTTTATGCGTTGTGCCTCACCACCAGAAAGCGTAGTAGATTGTTGTCCTAAGGTAATATATCCCAATCCTACATCTTGAATAGTTTTTAGCTTACGGTAAATTTTAGGGTAAGGCTCAAAAAAACGACAGGCATCGTTTATTGTCATCTCTAAAACATCAATAATGTTTTTATTTCGATATCTAATTTCAAGGGTTTCGCGGTTAAATCGCTTCCCATAACAATCATCACACTGAACATATACATCAGGTAAAAAATTCATTTCAATAGTTTTTACACCTGCGCCTTGGCAGGTTTCACACCTTCCGCCTTTGACATTAAAACTAAATCGTCCTGGTTTATAGCCTCGTATCAAGGCCTCTGGTGTTTTGGTAAATAATTGTCTTATTTCACCAAAAACACCAGTATATGTAACAGGGTTGCTGCGTGGTGTTCTGCCAATTGGGGCTTGGTTAATATCAATTACTTTATCGATGTTATGTATGCCTTTTACATTTTCGTAAGGCAATGGTTTTTTTACGGCATTAAAAAAAAGCATATTTAAAATAGGATAAAGCGTCTCGCTAATCAATGATGATTTACCGCTTCCTGAAACACCGGTAACTCCAATCATACATCCAAGGGGTAGAGTCAAGCTCACATTTTTTAAATTATTTCCTGAACAGCCCTTAATTGTTAATTTTTTACCGTTCCCTTTCCGTCTAATTTCTGGAACTTGAATTTGTTTTTTGCCTGTTAAATATGCTGCAGTTTCTGTATTTAAGGTTATGATTTTTTTTGGGTGGGCAGCCGCTACAATATTTCCACCATGATGACCAGCTCCGGGCCCCATGTCAATCAAATAATCTGCTTTGTGCATGATTTCTTTATCGTGCTCAACAACTATTACAGAGTTTCCTACATCACGCAACTGTATCAAAGACTCTATGAGTTTTTCATTATCACGTTGATGTAAACCAATACTAGGCTCATCTAAAATATAGAGTACACCAACAAGTTGCGCTCCAATTTGAGTTGCCAACCGAATGCGTTGGGCTTCGCCTCCAGAAAGAGATTTCGCTTTACGGTTTAAAGCCAAATAGTCTAATCCAACATCAATTAAAAATTGAAGTCTTTTTGAAATTTCAACTAGAACTTCGCTAGCAATAATTCGTTGTTTTGGCGAGAGTTTTACCGATAGAAGATGCACCCATTTGTTTAGGTGCGCAATATCCATTTGAGTAAGTTCAGCAATATTTTTATTATCAAGTTTAAAAAACAAGGCTTCTTTTCTAAGACGTGAGCCCTCACAATCAGGACACAAAATTTCATCCATAAAGCCTTTTGCCCATCGCTTAAGTGCACTGGTATGCGCTTCGTTAAATTGGTGTTTTAAAAATGGGATAACGCCGTCATAATCTATAGTGTATTCCCTGGTAATGCCTAACGATTTTGAAGGCACCGAAAAGCGTTCCTTCCCGCCATAGAGAATAACATCTAATCCTTCTTTTGGAATAGTGCTTATAGGTTCAGAAAGGGAAAAGTTATAGCGCTGCGCAATACTCTCCATTTGTTTAAATGTCCAATTATTTTTTTCGCTGCCAATTGGAGTAATTCCTCCCGACTTTACAGAGATCGTATCGTCAGGTATGATTTTTTTTAAATTAACTTCATGTGTCAACCCCAAACCGTTGCAGGCGTTACACATTCCTTTGGGTGAATTAAATGAAAAGGTATTTGGCTCGGGTTCTGCATAGGAAATACCTGTACTGGGGCACATTAGCTTACGACTAAAAAAACGCACTTCAGAAGATTCGTACTCATATACCATAAGCATGTCATTTCCATGGTACATAGCAGTCGCAATACTTTCTGACAAACGTTTTCTATCCGAAATAGAATCTTTCACCAAAAGTCTATCAATAACAATCTCAATATCGTGAGTTTTATAGCGGTCTAATTTAAAATTTGATGTGAGTTCAACAAACTCGCCATCGGTTCTAACTCTTGTAAAACCTTGTTTTACAATAGAGGAAAATAATTCGCGATAGTGTCCTTTTCGGGATTGAACAATTGGAGATAATATGCAAATTTTTTTGCCTTGATACGTTTTTAAAATGGTTTCCTGAATATCAGCATCGGAGTATTGTACCATCTTTTCATTGGTCTTGTAGCTGTATGCATCAGCTGCACGGGCATATAACAGTCTTAAAAAGTCATATATTTCTGTAATAGTGCCTACAGTTGATCGGGGGCTTTTTCCGGTGGTCTTTTGTTCAATGGCAATAACTGGTGAAAGTCCATCAATTTTATCAACATCAGGACGCTCGAGTCCTCCTAAAAATTGACGCGCATATGCCGAAAAGGTTTCGATGTAACGTCGTTGCCCTTCTGCGTAAATTGTATCAAACGCCAAAGAAGATTTTCCACTTCCAGAAAGTCCTGTTATAACAACTAGCTTGTTGCGTGGAATTTCGACGTCAATATTCTTTAGATTATGTACTCGTGAACCCTGAACAACTATTTTTTCTTCCATAGAAAAGGCAAACCTCGAATATAAGTGATTTTAACTAAGTATCTAAGTGAGGAATGCTATTTTTAAATATGGTACACGCATGCATTACATCAGGGTAAAATTGCAAAAAACCTTTTTGAAGTTTTCCATAATGTTCAATTAAACTTGATGTCCCTTCTTCAATTTCGTCTATCCCACTGCGCTTTGCCATTTTGGCAAGAATGTACGTGATGCCCTCAACGGTTTGGTATTTTGCTAACCAATCATGCGCAATCATTCCTTTCAAGTAAAGCTGAGCTGAAGGGGGAAGGGCACCATGGTTTAGTTGCAATAACGCCTGCACTTGAGTAATGAAATCTTTAAGCGAGAGTTGATAAAAACTTGAAAAATGAATCGCCAAAAAATGATCGTAAATGATATCAATTAGCACTCTACTTAGATGTCTATGCCTGACAAATAGTAATTTTCGTAATTCTTTAGTGATGTGATGTGTATCTGTAAAATAGTCAATTTTACGATGCATTTTAACTCCCACCTGAATGTCCTTATTAAATGTTGGTAAGTCTTTGTTTCGAATATGATCACCAATAAAATTTCCAACAAGCAAACCTTCATTAGGAAACGAAAGTGCAAAATGCGCCAAATAATTCATCGATGAAAGCTTATGCTTATATTTGAAAAAACAAAAGTATGACTTTAATTGCCTCGGTTTCTGGAATTCGCGGCACTATTGGTGGCGCTGTTTCAACTAACCTGACTCCTCTTGATATTGTTTCATTTGCGGCAGCATATGGCTCTTGGTTGAAATCTAATCATAAGGAAGTCTGTACGGTTGTCATTGGTCGAGATGCCCGGATATCAGGCCCAATGGTGCAACAGCTTGTTCAGCAAACGTTGGTTGGTCTTGGAATTGATGTCATTGATGTTGGTCTTTCAACAACACCTACGGTAGAAATGGAGGTAGTAAGACAAATGGCTCAAGGAGGAATTATTCTTACGGCAAGTCATAACCCAAAAGAATGGAATGCCCTAAAACTCCTAAATGCTAAAGGTGAATTTATCAGTAAAACTGATGGTGAAGCCCTTATGGGATATATTGAGAATCAAACATTTGATTTTGCAGCTGTTGATATGTTGGGTAAAATTTCACATTGTAATGATGCTCTAGAGGCGCATATTGATCAGATACTAGCGCTTCCATTGGTTGATGTAAATGCAATTAAAGCTGCAAATTTCAACGTTGTTGTTGATGGGGTAAATTCCTCAGGTGGAGTAGCTGTTCCCAAGCTACTTGATGTCTTAGGAGTGCGTTTAACTGAAATTCATTGCATACCAAATGGTAATTTCCCTCATAATCCAGAACCATTAAAAGAGCATTTGACAGATTTGGCTGATGCAGTTTTGCGCCACAACGCCCACCTTGGAATTGCTGTTGACCCCGATGTAGATCGGCTGGTTTTTATGGATGAAAAAGGTGAATTGTTCGGAGAAGAATATACCCTTGTTGCTTGTGCAGATTATGTCTTGAAGCACAAAAAAGGAGCAGTTGTCTCAAACCTTTCTTCATCACGTTCCTTGGCTGATTTAGCCAAAAGTCATGGTGTTGATTATCACGCAAGTGCAGTTGGAGAAGTTCATGTAGTAGATAAAATGAAAGCTGTTCACGCTGTAATTGGTGGTGAAGGAAATGGTGGAGTCATTCTTCCGTCTCTACACTATGGTCGGGATGCTTTGGTAGGTATAGCGTTATTTTTAAGTCATTTGGCACATGAAAGAAAAACTGTTTCCGCATTAAAGAGTGACTATTCTCATTATGTTATGGTAAAACAAAAAATCGAACTTTCGCCCGAATGGGATTCAGAAGCTTTACTTGCTTATGTTGCAAAATACTTTAATAATGAAAATGTTACTACCACTGATGGTGTGAAAATTGATTTTGAACATTCTTGGATTCATTTGCGAAAGTCAAACACCGAACCCATTTTACGCCTTTATGCTGAAGCAAAAACCAAAACACATATTCTGGAGCAAATAAAAAAAGTAGAGCGTGTAATTAAGACTTTTGACGCATCAATTTAAAGCGATTGTGCGTCCAAAAATAGACAGAAGGATCTTCTTTAATTTGTTTTTCAAGTTCTTCATAATAAGTGTCCGTAATTTGGTAATCGGGAAGGGAATTAGGGTTCTCTGCTAAAACAGCAATAGAAGTTTCATAATAACCTCTTTTTAAGCGTTTGATTTTACCCATCACTACTGGAACATCAAATTCTTTACCTAGTCGTTCAGCACCAGTAAATACAGGAACCTCATGTCCGAAAAAGGTACGATAGTAATTCTTCGCCTTTTTTTGAGGAGATTGGTCTCCAGCGAAGCCAATTAACCCCAGTGTATTAGTGTGTTGCATTTTGGTAAATTCTTTTGCAAAACGTTTTCTAGAAATCAGATATGAACCATGCTTTGACCTAACGCGTTTGAAGTAATTATCAAAAGATTTGTTTTCTAAAGGAGCGTATATGGCATATGGAATATGCGGGACATGGTAACCTATAGACAACATCCACTCAAAATTTCCGTAATGTCCAATGAGCATAAAAACTGATTTTCCCTCAGCGGCAAATTTTTCTAAGACCTCTGGGTTTTTAATGGTAAATCGACGCATCATATCTTTTTTAGACATACCATTTACTTTTATGGCTTCTAAAAAAAGATCACACAGATATTTATAAAATTTTTTTTCTAATGCTACTTGCTTTTGGGGTGTTGTAGCAAGTCCTGCTAGTTGTATATTTTTACGGACTACTTTTTTTCGATAGCCTATAATGTAATAGACTAATACATAAGCGACATCAGAAAATAGGAAAATAGCCCAAAAGGGTAGGCTTGAAATAAAAAACAGAAAGGGATATAAAAGGATAAATACAAGGCGATTCATGGGTTGCAGTTATAGCCCCAAAAGATGGATTAAAGTAATTTTTCTAATGTAGGTAAAATATCTTCAGCATGATTTCCTCTAAAAATAACCTTTCCCTCGTTATCAAGAAGAAACAATGTGGGAATTGATTTTACTCCATATTGTTTTGCAATAGGGTCATCCCAACGCTTTAAGTAAGAAACATGTGTCCATGCCAACTTATCGCTTGCAATAGCTTTTTGCCAACTTTCTTTGTCCTTGTCAATTGAAACACCAATTACAGCAAGTCCTTTGTCTTTGTAAGTTTCGTGGATCTTAACCAAATTTGGACTATCTACACGGCAAGGACCACACCAAGATGCCCAAAAATCGATAAGGGTATATTTTCCAAGTGCAGTGTATAGCGCTTGCGTATTTCCGTTTATATCAGGTGCAATAAAATCAGGTGCAATATCCCCCACACTTACTCCTTCTTCACTTTCTTCTTCAGTTTTTTCTTCCTGTGGTTCAGGCGCAACAATTTCTCCTATTTTAACACCAGACTTTGTTTTTTTTAGGGTTTTACTAAAGGAGTTATAAATTTCACTCGCTTCCTCTTTTTCAATAATTTTATTACCTAACAATTGCTCTAAAATTAACGTTGAAATATAGGATTCTGGGTTAGATTTCACGTATTCGATTTGCAAATCATTAAACTTCTCTTGCATATCTTCTAACTGGTCTTGTAGGTCAACATACGCAAGGCTGTCTCTAGAAATTATCGCATTACGCATCTCGTTTTGAATTGAAAACAAATCGTCAACAATAGGAGTGGTTTCATTGATATAAAGTTTAAATTCTTTATTGGATTTTGTACCTCGTACAACCGAAGAACGAATACTATCTTTATAAATCTCAACGGCAATATCACCAGGCTCAAGTACAAAAGGAACTACGTCTCGATTTCCTTCTAAAAGCAAATAATGCATTTCTGGGAGTTCAATAGTGCCTGAATAGGATGAGATTCCTTCTTTAATAAGTAGGGTGTCAATTGTTTTCGGTTGGTTGTTGTCGTCTAGCATAATGAGGTAGAGCTGTTGTTCGTCTTGCACATCTGCCGAAACATTTAAGGTGTAATCTGTTGATTGACAAGAAAGGAAGAAAACACCTCCAAAAGCTAATAAAATAAGTTTTCGCATGGTAAAATTTTACGCAAATTTAGTAAAAAAGAAATGGTGAAATATGTCAAGTAAAACCTTCTTTAATAACTCCATCAACAAAAAGAAGGCAAACAAGGTTATCGTTTAAATAGGTATTGTTAATATATCTCGTATTTTTGAAAAAAGTAATCTACATGGCAGGGAATAGTTTTGGCAAAAATTTTATGCTCACCACATACGGCGAATCGCATGGAATAGCACTAGGAGGTGTAATTGATGGGTGTCCCGCAGGAGTTTCCATCGATATAGATGCGGTACAAGCAGATTTAGACAGAAGAAAACCAGGACAATCTGCAATTGTAACGCAGCGTAAAGAACCGGATGTTGTAGAAATATATTCTGGAGTGTTTGAAGGGATGACAACAGGTACTCCTATTGGTTTTTCCATTCGGAATACCAACCAAAAGTCAAAAGATTATTCTCATATAAAAGACAGTTACCGTCCTTCTCATGCTGATTATGTCTATGATCAAAAATACGGATTCCGGGACTATCGTGGCGGTGGACGTAGCTCTGCCCGTGAAACTGCAGCACGCGTGGTGGCGGGGAGCATCGCAAAACAATTGATTAAACCGATTGAAATTCAAGCCTTTGTTTCGGCAGTAGGGGAGTTGACGTTGCCTAACCCCCAAAACATTTCTGACTTTTCATTTATTGAACAAAATCCGGTGCGTTGTCCTGATGCTGAAATGGCAGCGAAAATGGAAACCTATATCAAACAAATTCGAAAAGAAGGAGATACTGTGGGTGGTATGATTAGCTGTATTGCGAAAAACGTTCCTGTTGGTTTGGGAGAGCCTGTTTTTGATAAACTACATGCTGAATTAGGAAAAGCGATGCTTTCTATAAATGCAGTTAAAGGATTTGAATATGGCAGTGGTTTTGCTGGCGCAACACGCCGTGGTAGTGCTCATAACGATCTTTACAACGAAGACGGGTCTACAAAAACCAATAATTCTGGAGGAATTCAAGGAGGCATAAGCAATGGAATGGACATTTATTTTAATGTGGCGTTTAAACCTGTTGCTACTATCATGCAAGACCAAGAAACAATCGATAGCAAAGGAGATAAAGTAGTAATGCAGGGAAAAGGCAGACACGATCCATGCGTTGTGCCTAGAGCTGTACCAATCGTTGAAGCAATGACCGCATTGGTTTTAGCAGACTTCACCTTAAGAAACCGGACCTCAAAATGTTAACATGAAAAAATTAGCTTTACATTGGCAAATCCTACTGGGAATGATTTTAGGCGTTCTCTTTGGCTATGTATTCAGTCAATTTGAATGGGGAAAATCCTTTGTTATAAACTGGATTAAGCCCTTTGGTACAATTTTTATTAATTCCTTAAAACTTATAGCTGTTCCCCTTATTTTAGCATCACTCATAAAGGGTGTTTCTGATTTAAAAAACATCGCCCAACTTTCAAATATGGGTAGTCGCACAATAGGTTTATACCTAATTACTACAATAACGGCCGTAACAATTGGTCTTTCCATAGTAAATTTGATAAAACCTGGCGAAACACTTTCTGAAGAAACCCGAACCGAACTTTTAGCAGCTTATGCTTCTGATGCGGCTGACAAACAATCTGTTGCTGCTGCTCAAAAAGAAGCTGGGCCATTACAAGCCTTAGTTGATTTGGTGCCTTCAAATATTTTTGGTGCCATGCAGGACAACGGAAACATGTTGCAAGTCATCTTCTTTGCTATATTTTTTGGCGTAGGATTAGTGCTGATTCCCAAGCAGAAAGCAAAAGCGGTTAAAGATTTTTTTGATGCCCTTAATGAGGTGATTTTAAAGCTTATCGATTTGATTATGATTGTTGCACCATACGGTGTTTTTGCTCTGTTGGCAGCGCTTATTGCTGAGGCACCCTCTGCAGATTTATTCCGTGCCCTAGGGCTTTATACGGTTACTGTGCTACTTGGCTTAATCACCATGATTTTATTTTATATTGTGCTAGTACGGATATTTACGGGTAAAAAAACGAGTTTTTTCTTAAGAGGTATATCGCCTGCCCAACTCCTTGCATTTTCGACTAGTTCATCTGCTGCTACACTACCCGTTACTATGGAGCGTGTACACGAACACCTTGGTGTTGAAGAAGATGTAAGCAGTTTTGTGCTACCTATTGGTGCAACCATCAATATGGATGGGACAAGTTTATATCAAGCAGTAGCTGCAGTATTTATTGCGCAAGCCTTTGGTATGGATTTGAGTTTGTCTGCACAGTTGGGCATCATTGCTACAGCGACCCTTGCTTCTATTGGTTCTGCAGCAGTTCCAGGTGCTGGAATGGTTATGCTGGTTATTGTATTGGCACAGGCAGGTATTCCTGAAGCAGGGTTAGCGCTTATTTTTGCTGTTGATCGTCCCTTGGATATGTGCCGCACAACGGTTAACGTAACCGGCGATGCATCTGTTTCTATGCTTGTCGCCAAATGGCTTGGTAAACTCGGCACCCCTAAGGTCAAAAATTGGGAGGATAATTATCCTAAGAAATAAAACGGTTGCTAATTTGTTGGGGGAGTAAACATGTTTGACTCCCAAACCATTTTTTTCTGTTATTTGCTACTAAACAATACACAGCTTTTTGAAAAAATGCTGGTGTAATCACAAATAGAACTCGCATCCAACGAACTTTTGGTAAACGTTCAATAATATACCGCACAGCATGATGTCCTGTCAAGGTTTTATGTCTTTTTGTAATTACGGCTACGGATTCTCCTAATAAAGCATGCGCTTTTGCATAATCACTTGAAAAAGTTGTAAATAAGAACTGTTCTTTTGTGTCGTGCTTTAGAATAAATTTAACGGAATTGCTGCAAAGCAAGCAATCACCATCATAGGCTATGACCGCGTAGTTCATTTTTCTCTTAATACAAGTTCTAGGGCTTCTATATTTACTTGGGTGGTAAATACTCCAAAGTTAACAATCGCCTTATTTTTTTCTAATATGGCAATAGTACCGACTGATTTTCCATCGTACATGCGAACTTTATCTCCAATTTTAAAGTCAACTTTTTGTCGTGGCTTTTCTTTGGGTTTTTCTGTTTCCTTTTTCTTTTTCTCTTCCCTAACAACGGCTACTTTTTCTGTAATCTCTTCTTTCAGTTTCTTTTTTTCTTGTTGTTCCTTTTTGTGTTCAGTAACTGATTTGCGTTTACGTTTGGCGTTTTCAGTTTCTACAATACGAAGCAAATCAGCAATAAGGGGGCGTTTTTTATTGGTGATAAAAAATCGCTCAGCGACCTCATTAACTTTATTTCCCAACACAATCATGCGTTGTTCTTGATCAAAAAGTTCCTGATAGCGTTCTAATTTCTGCTTGACCTTTGCATTTAGTGTTTCCAGCTTTTCGTTTTCTCTTTTATTTTTAATTGACGATTCTTGCAATGCTTTGTTGGATTTTGTCATCGAGGAACGCTCTTTTTGAAGCTTTGCAATAGTGGCATCAAATCGCACTTTTGTGCGCTCAATTTTTTTCTTTGCACGATTAACCAAGCTATATGGAATTCCGTTTTTTTCAGCTACTTCAAATGTAAACGAACTTCCAGCCTCTCCTGTAATTAGATGAAAGGTCGGTTGTAAGCTTTTCCCGTCAAATTGCATATTGGCATTGGTCATATAAGGCAATTCGTTAGCTAATAGCTTTAAATTTGAATAATGCGTGGTAATTGCACCAAAAGATTCTCGCTCATAAAATACTTCCAAGAAAATTTCAGCCAATGCCCCTCCAAGTTCGGGGTCCGACCCTGTGCCAAACTCATCAATTAGGAATAGCGTTTTAGCATCGCATTTTTTAAGAAAGCGTTGCATGTTTTTAAGGCGATAGCTATATGTACTTAACTCATTTTCTATAGATTGATTATCGCCAATATCTGTAAGAATGTGTTCAAAAACACCGATATGACTTTGCTCGTGGACGGGAATCATAAAACCGCTTTGTAGCATCAACTGAAGTAATCCAATGGTTTTGAGGGTAATGCTTTTTCCGCCAGCATTTGGACCCGAAATTACCATGATTCTGTTTTTGGGGTGCAAATGTATGTCTTGCGGATAAGTAGGGTTTTTCTTCTTTTGATTCTTTAAATAGAGTAGGGGGTGGAAGGCTTTCTTCAACTCTATTTCAAACGTATCACTTAGTAATGGCTTGGTTGCGTTTAAGTCTTTTGCATAATGAGCTTTAGCTGCATGGGTATCAATTAAAGTAAGAAATGTAGCAAATTCACGGAATTCATTCACATAGGGACGCATGTAATCTGTAAGATGGCGAAGAATAGCATCTACTTCTTCTTTTTCATCGTAAATTAGGTTTTGTAACTCTTGGGTGTATTGCAAGGTTGTTTGAGGTTCTATGTAAACAATACTTCCTGTTTTACTGCTGCCGTGAATAACTCCTTTCACTTTACGACGATACATAGCTTTTACCGCCAAAACTCTTCTAGTGCCGATTACTGTTTCCCGAATATCATCTAAAAAGCCTGATCCCTGATAGGTGCTTAGCGCTGCGCCGAAACTTTGACTAATCTTAGAACGGACTCCGTTCATTTGCCTTCTAATACGATAAAGGTTTTCAGAAGCACGGTCTTTTACTGTGCCAAACTTGTCAATAATGCGTGTAATCTCTGCAGGAATTTCCTTAACCGGCGGTTGCTCGTTTGTTGCTTCGTATAAAGTGGGATAGTGTGATTTATTTTTTTTAAGAAAGAGCAGTAGTTTGTTGGCAGTGTCAGAAAGAACCAGCATTTTTCGAAAACCCTCTATTTCAATTTTACTGTTTTCAATGGCTAATAATGAAATTTCATGACTGATGTCTTCGAATCCGTGATTGGGAATAGGCTTCTCTCCAGACAATGAAGTAAAGTATTCGTGTGTGCGATTTAGTGCCCCACGAACAGCGTCTAATTCTGTAAAAGGCATTGTGGATAATAGTTGAGCGCTGCCTGATTCTGTTGCACAGCGAATAGCGGCTTGTTCTAAGACTACGCCAAACTCTAAGTCATCAAGTGTTTTTTGTGCAATTTTTTTCATCTCAATTTATTACCTTGAGCTCAGGCAAAAATAGCTTTTTTCATGGAGGTAAGGTTAGAAAAATCGTGGCGTAAGCATTTAGCAAATGAATTCGAAGCGCCTTATTTTAAGAGACTTGCTCAATTTGTTGGATACGAATACAAGGTTGGGAAGTGTTTTCCAAAAGAGGAGATGATTTTTAATGCGCTCAATTTATGTCCTTTTGACTTGGTTCGTGTGGTTATTTTGGGACAAGATCCCTATCACGGTGCTGGACAGGCGCATGGATTGTGTTTCTCTGTACCCGAGGGCGTTCCACACCCTCCTTCACTTGTCAATATCTTTAAAGAATTGGAAGCCGATGTTGGTAAACCTTATCCGCAAAGCGGAACACTAACTCCTTGGGCAGCTCAAGGGGTGCTTTTGCTTAATGCTACACTTAGTGTTCGGGCGGGTCAGGCAGGAAGCCATCAAAGTCATGGATGGGAAGCTTTTACCGATGCCATTATTGCTGTTCTTTCAGCTAAATCATCGGGACTCGTGTTTATGCTTTGGGGCAATTATGCCAAGAAAAAGGGCAAACACATTGACCGCAGCAAACATTTGGTGCTAGAATCTGGACATCCTTCGCCCCTAAGTGCCAACCGTGGCTTGTGGTTTGGCAACAAACATTTTAGCCAGGCCAATACGTATATTAGTAATCATGGAAAAGCCGCGCCAATCAACTGGTGATTATTTCTAGTGTTGTAGCAGTAACACACTTGCCAATCCACCCGCACCTGCAATTGCAGCAATTCCTTTGTTGGAATCGCTTAAGGTGTGAAACAAGTGTACGGCAAGAACGGCACCCGACGCTCCAATGGGATGACCTCTCGAAATGGCACCGCCTTGCGGATTAATAATACTTAGTGGAGCTGCGCTTTCTCTTGCACATAGGATGGCTTGGGTGGCATAGGCTTCCATAAGTTCTACATGCTGAATATCATCCCACGAAAGTGTGTTTTGCGCTAAAAGTTTTTTTAACGCCTCAACAGGAAGCAAAGGAAAATTTTCAGGTGCTCCACCTAAAGTAAACCCATCCAAAATTTCAACACAGTGAGTAAGGTTGTATTTAGCTATAATTTCCTCAGAGGCAACAGCAACAAAAGCTGCTCCGTCGGCTTTTGGGGCGGTATTACAAGGGTGGGTGTCTCCAAATTTTGCTGCTGATTTTTGAAACATTTCCCACGTAATTTCTCTAGCAAATGGGTCAATGGCATTCGTGTTGGCAACATGAAAAACTTCCTCATCCAGTAACGTCTTATGCGCCAAAGCCTTTTGGTGACTGTTTTTTACCCATTCAAATTCGTCTCGAGTGCTAATGGCATATTCTTTTTTTAATGGGGTCATGAAATTACCGAGTGGTAGGGTTGGGTCATCTGTTGGAAAAAAAGGGGGTCGCGCTAACGGAACAGCCTTTTGGCTCCAATTCGACTTGTAAAGCCTTTCGGGACGTAAGGAAAAAGACTCTACACCACCTGCTAAAATAAGCGAAGCTTCTCCTTTACGTATTCGATTTGCAGCGTTGATAATCGCATCTAACCCACCAACGCATTGTCGATCTATGGTAGTGCCAAGTATAGTTTCAGAAAAGCCAGCGGTCAGCGCACAAAGGCGCGCAATATTACCGCCACCGCCTAAAGCATTTGAAACAATAACATCGTCCACCGCAGATTTAGGAATGTTAACGGCTTTCAACGTTTGATTGAGAGTATCAGTTGCCATGACCTGTATGGAAACATCCTTAAGAGAACCTCCGTACGGTGCAATGGTAGTTCTCACCGCAGAAATGATATAGACGCGACTCTTTTTCAAAGCGAATGTTTTAACTTTTGCATGTCAACTTTTCCGTTTTTTAGCAGGGGCCATTTATGACAATGTACCCATTTTTTTGGAACTCCCTGCGTGTCAAAAACGGAAAGCGCTTTTTGCTTTACTTGTTGCCATTCTTTATCTGAAAAGTTACGTTGGCTACACAAAACCATTTGGTCTTCGGTTGTATGGGGTATCACAAATAATGCAAGTTCATCAAGGGAGAGCGTTTTTTTATACCATTTTTCCAAATCCTCTAAATCCACCACATGACCGTTGATCGAATATCTACGTCCCTTTCTTCCCGAAAAAAACAAACGATTATCACGATCAACAAAACCTCTATCATTGATTGAAATATAACCCCCTAACACTCTTATTTTAAGCACTTTTTGTAAGTATCCTAAAAACAACTGATTGCTTTTTATCCATATATTTCCTGAGGTATTTTTAGTTATGCTTTTATGCTGTTCATTTCGTATACTAACCTCCACATCTTTGCATATTGTTCCCACGCTCTCACTGTTGTCTGTAGGCGATTTGATGCTGATAAAACTTGTTTCAGAAGTACCGTAGTACGAAAATATTTTTGCATTGGGGAAGACGAGTTGCAATTGTGATCGCTGTTGATTGGAAAAATGTGCACCCCCCACAAAGATGTAACGAACTTCTTTTATTGGATTGCACTGCTGCTTTGCAAAGGCATTTATAAAAAAAGAACAATGCGAGGGAGTTGCCCATAGCGTGTAGGTATGCTCAACAGCTAAGGCATTGAAGTTTTTAAGGCTATTGGAAGGAAATAGTAAGGGGCTTATGCCTCTTTCTAAAGACTCCATAGCCCCAAAAAGGGAAAGCGAGTAGGGGAGTGCTCCCAAAACAATTCCAACACTTGTTGGGGCAGCTACTTCCTTGGTTATGAGTGAAAAGCTATTTTGCCAACTTTGGTAGGTTCTAACAATTCCTTTTTGGCTGTTTTTTGTGCCACTAGAAAAACACAAGATTGTGGGTTCTGTCAGCTTATAGCGTAACGTATAAACACCCGAAATAGCGGTTTGTTTTATTGCTATTTGTAATGCCTTTATAATGGATTTTGAAATGGGTCCTATACTATATCCAGATTGTAGTAATTCGTTGGCGGATTTTAGGAAAAGGTCGTGCTGTGACTCATCAAAAAGCAGCAGCTCGTTTGAAAGATCTGAAACAACATTTTTAAGTTTGTCAATCTTGGTCATGAGTTAACCACCAACTCGTTTAACATGATGTCCTTCGCTGCTAAGAAAATCCATGACTTTATCGCGGACATTACCCTGAATAATAAGCGCATTATCCTTAATACTTCCACCCACACTAAACTGTTGTTTTATTTTTTTTGCAAGGGCCTTTAATTCCATCTCATCACCCTCAAAACCTTTAATAATGGTCACTGTTTTTCCGCCACGCCCTTTATTGCTAAAATGTGCCTCTAGATGTTGTTTTTTGGATAGGGGGGCAGCCTCAGGTGTAGGGGTAAAAGCACCCTCTGCTTCAGGGAAGAGTTTTTTTAAATCCGAAAAGTTGTTCAGTTTTGCCATTACGCTTTTATTAAACCCAAATCAACCAAACGTTCGTTTAGAAATTCACCTGCGGTAATATCCTCAAATTGTTTTGGATTTTCAGATGTTACACAATGATCTAATACGTTAAGGGGCATAGTTGCTACGGGATGCATAAAAAATGGAATGGAATAGCGTGAAGTACCCCAAAGTTCTTTTGGGGGATTCACCACACGGTGTATGGTTGATTTTAAGGTATTATTGGTATGACGTGAAAGCATGTCACCCACATTGACCATCAGTTCGTTTTCCGCTGCGATTGCATCTATCCACTGATTATTTCTATTCAAAACTTGTAGTCCTTTCCCATGTGCTCCCATTAGTAGAGTTATGAGATTAATATCGCCATGAGCAGCGGCACGTTCGGCGTCTTTAGGAGCTGTTTGGATAGGGGGATAGTGAATGGGGCGTAAAATACTATTGCCCGTAGTCACAAAATCATCAAAATAATGTTTGTCTAATCCCAAATACAAGGCAATAGCGCGCAAAAGCACAATGCCCGTTTGTTCTAAGGCTTGAAAAACCGCTTTTCCTACTTCGTTGAAGGCAGGGATTTCCGCAACCAAAACATTTGGCGGGTAATGGGGTTTAAGAGCTTCTTCTACTTCGGCGTATTGTCCAAAATGCCAAAATTCTTTAAGATCCCCTTCTTTTTTGCCTTTGGCGTGTTCTTTTCCAAACGAGGTGTATCCACGCTGTCCACCACCTTGTTCAATCTCGTAGGCCTTTTTTACGTTTTCAGGCAAATCAAAAAATGCTTTAATCTGCGTGTATAAATCGGAAACAAGTGATGGCGATAGGTAGTGACCAGAAATAGCTACAAATCCAATTTCCTCATATGCCCGCCCCAAATCTGCAACAAATTGATCTTGTTGTTGTTGGGTTCCCGAAGTGAAGTTTTGAAGATTCAGCGAAGGAATTACATTCATCTTTGCAAGATAACTATTACGCTAGAATTTTTGAAAGCTCGGTGTAGGGAAGTTTAAAGGCATTTGCTACTTCAGCATTGGTAATATGTCCGTTGTATATATTTATTCCTTTTTTAAATCCTGCTGAAAGGTCCTTTAGTGGTGATTCAAGAAGCTGCATCAGATAAGGGAATGTTTGTGTTGCTAAAGCTTGTGTTGATGTTTGGGGTACCGCGCCCGGCATATTGGCAACCGCATAGTGTAAAATTCCGTCTACCAAATAGGTTGGGTTTTCGTGTGTTGTAGGGTGGGTGGTCTCAAAACAACCACCCTGATCAACAGCAACATCAATCAAAATGGATTGCGGTTTCATTATCGATAGCATATCTCTTGATATTAAACTTGGTGCTTTTGCCCCTTTAATAAGTACCGCGCCAATAACAACATCCGCTAGGGGCAAATGCGCCCCTATGTTCTCTTTTGTGGCAATTATAGGGGTAATTTTACCCTCAAAATACTCCACAAGTTCTTTTAAGCGGTTTTCGTTAATATCAAATACATAAACGTTTGCTCCCATACCCACGAGGACCTCTGTGGCATTTACACCCACAACTCCGCCACCTAATACCAAGGCATTAGCGGGGGGAACACCTGTCACGCCACCAATGAGAATACCACTGCCGCCTTGTGGTTTTTCAAGGAACTTAGCCGCTTGTTGGGCTGCCAAGCGACCTGCAACTTCAGACATGGGCGTAAGCAATGGCAAACGTCCTTTTTCGTCTTCAATCGTCTCGTAAGCAATACAGGTAGCACCGCTTTGTTGCATGGCAACTGTTAAGGATTCAGAACCTGCAAAATGAAAGAAGGTAAATAGCGTATGTGTTGCTTTAATGAATGGATATTCTTCGGCTAAGGGTTCCTTAACTTTTACGATAAGGTCGGATTGTTCATAGACTTGCTTTAGTGTAGGAACCAGCGTGGCACCAGCCTCCATATAGGCTTTATTGTCGTATCCGCAGCCCAAACCTGCATTTTCTTGAACAATAACGGTGTGGTATTGTGCAAGTAACGAAACGTGTCCTGGTAATAGACCAACACGAAATTCATTATTTTTAATTTCTTTTGGAATTCCTATCGTCATAGGGTAGTAGGTTTTATTTATACTAAATTACATTTAATTTTAAATATCAACTATAATTTAACATAATATAAATTATATGACATTAGTACTGTTAAAAACCTATGGAAAACATTTCCATACCTTTTGAGCTACACGCTAAAAACGAATGTACTTTTAAATTAAAGCAACAATACAATGAATGACAGGCATAACGACCTACTTCGCATTCGCCCTCAACTAAAAAAACATCAAACTTTTGCCACGATGACGGCTGAAGAACGCTTTCAAAACGAAACCATTCGCCCTGTGTTAAAGTTGCAACATCCATTACTCATGGCTGCTTTTATCAATTACGCCAACAAACACAAAGGCGTTTTCTTTACGCTGCCCGTGGATAAACGCCTAAGCTACATAGAAGCCGCTATTGTTAAAGACCAAAAGTTTCGAAATTCACTCAAAGGAATGCTTATCGGCCAATTTACCCTTATTGAATACGAGCAGTACATTGCCAATTCATCTAAACTAAACAAGCGCATGATGAATTTGGTCATAACGCGATTGCAAGATCACGTTCAAGTGTTGGAATCCGATGCGTTTTCTAAAGTGGTTTAGTCCTTTGTGTTTGTAAAAACCATTTGTTTGGGTTCCCTTGACTACCTAACACAACCTGTGTTTTCTTTTATGTTAAGGAGTTGAACGTATAGAAACAATCATAATCTCAAAAAAATGCTATTATATTTAAATAATTATTACTGTTAATAAGATTTTATTGAGTTATTTATAATTTTTTTATATTTGAGTATTAAATAATCAAAATATGAATAAATCATTAATTATTTCGACGATTACAGGAACCATCGTATATTTTTTATTAGGATGGTTGTTTTACGGTGTTCTTTTTACAGATTTATATCCAGCACCTGAATCGATGCTTTTTATAGTGTTAGGATCTTTGTTTTATGTGTTGGTGTTCTCGTATACCTATACGCGTTGGGCAAACATCAGTACGTTTAAAACTGGCGCCATTGCCGGCCTTATTTTAGGACTGCTGTTTTCTTTTAGCATGTACTTTTTTATGACCGCTTCGGATGGCGTTCTAAATTTAGAGCATTTTGTTACTGAAGCGTTTGTTTCTGGGGTTTCTACTGCCATTATGGGTGGCGTGGTTGGCCTTACCATAGGAAAAGCAAAATAAGTGCTTTGGATTTTGTTAAAATTGCCCAAGGAATTGGGCAATTTTTTTGCCCTTAATTAACCTTACTCCCCTCCCCAAATTGACACAACTACACCATCATGCCTAAGTACTGCAGGTAGTTTACCAACAACTTTGGGACGAATACCAAAAGTCCTATGTCCTCAACTGCTAACCAAAACCTACACCAAGCCAAAAACGCTAAAAAAGACGAATTCTATACCCAATTAACAGATATAGAAAACGAGCTTAAGCACTATCGCCATCACTTTAATGGCAAAGTGGTGTATTGCAATTGCGATGACCCCCGCATGAGTAATTTCTTCCATTACTTCTCCTATAACTTTGAAGATTTAGGGCTTAAAAAACTGATAACGACCTGCTACCAAAACCAAAATAAGGATTTGTTTAGCCAACACGATTGTGAGCGTGCTATTTATTTGGAATACCATGGCGATAGAAATAAAAACAGAACTCCCGATGTTGACGAAATTGGGGTACAATACCTTAAAGGCGATGGCGATTTTAGAAGTGCTGAAAGCATAGAATTATTAAAGCAAGCCGATATAGTAGTGACCAACCCCCCCTTTTCGTTGTTTCGAGAATATGTTGCACAACTCATAGCACACAACAAACAATTTGTGATTATTGGTAATGTAAATGCCATTACTTATAAAGAAGTTTTCCCCCTAATAAAAGAAGATAAAATTTGGTTGGGATACAATTGTTTAAGGTTTTTCAAAAAACCTGATGGGAGTATGTATGAAACGGCACGGTCATATTGGTACACTAACCTAGATATTGCCAAACGCTACGAAGACCTGATTTTATACAAACGCTATACCCCTGAAGAATACCCCAAATACGATAATTACGATGCCATAAACGTGGATAAAGCCAAAGAAATTCCCATGGATTACCCTGGAGCTATGGGCGTACCCATCACCTTTTTGGATAAATACAACCCCGAGCAGTTTGAGATTTTGGGAATAACGTCTGGCAGAGATGAATTTGAAGCGCGCCCAATAAAACGATATAAAAATCCTTTACAAATGAATCCTAATGGTTCTAATTCAAATGGTAGTAAAGCAAATACAAGGGCTACTATATTATTAAAAACTAAACCTAGCGGAATACATTACATCGCAGATAATGCTGTCGGCTTTTTAAAAATTTTATATGCAAGAATCATTATCAAAAACAAACGCTTATGAACATAGAAATAAAAGAAGTTACCATTCGTGAACTTACTGCGGGATATGTTGACAACCAAGAAGATGGGGTTCGTGGCTATGGCGGGAAACTGGACATACGTCCCCCCTACCAAAGAGAATTTGTCTATAAAGACCATCAACGCGATGCCGTGATACATACGGTTAGCAAAGGATTTCCGCTTAACGTAATGTATTGGGCAGTGCGCGAAGATGGCAATTTTGAAATCATAGACGGGCAACAACGCACCGTGTCCATTTGCCAGTTTGTAAACAAAGAATTTTCGGTGGTCTATGGCGATATCACACAACCCCGAAAGTTTAATAGTCTGCAAGACGATGAGCAAGAAGAAATACTAAATTATACACTCATGGTTTACTTCTGTGAGGGTGAACCTAGCGAAAAGCTACATTGGTTTCGCACCATCAATATTGCTGGAGAAAAGCTCGCCGATCAAGAACTGCGTAATGCGGTCTATTCGGGTTCTTGGGTTACCGATGCCAAACGCTATTTTAGTAAAAGTGGATGCCCCGCCTATGGTTTAGGAAGTGATTATATGACCGGTTCTGCCATACGCCAAGAGTATTTGGAAACCGCCATCAATTGGATTTCTAAAGGGAATATCGAGGTGTATATGCTTAACCACCAAAACGACCCCAACGCCAACGCCCTTTGGTTGTATTTTCAGCAAGTCATCAGTTGGGTAAAAGCGGTGTTTCCCTCCTACCGCCGAGAGATGAAAGGCATTGCCTGGGGCGAACTCTACAATACACACAAAGACCACCTCTGGGATGCTGCAAAACTGGAAACCGAAATTGCACGCCTCATGCAAGACGATGACGTGACCAAAAAGAAAGGGATTTATGCCTATGTGCTGACGGGTAAAGAAAAGTACTTAAACATACGTGCGTTTACCCAAAGCCAAAAACGCCAACTCTACGAACAACAACAAGGCATTTGCCCTGTATGTAAAGAGCAGTTTGACCTCGCCCAAATGGAAGCCGACCATATTACCCCTTGGCACGAAGGCGGAAAAACAGAAATTGAAAACGGGCAAATGCTCTGTAAAGAAGACAATAGACGGAAAGGTGGGGGGTGATTTTAAAATATGATTGAAATGAATAAACTTTTTATAAGCTACTCACACAAGGACGAAAATCTAGTTGAAGATTTTATCAATCATGTCGCACCGTTAAAAAACAATGGTATTGTATCCGAATGGTATGACAGAAAAATTGAAACTGGTGAAGAATTTCAAAACGAGATTGACAACAATTTAGAAAATGCAGATATCATTTGTTTGATTATTTCAAGCAATTTTCTTGCTTCTAATACTTGTCTTGAAGAAAAAGATAGTGCTCTGAAATTAAGAAAAAGAAAAGGAATCAGAGTAGTTCCAATAATACTTAGCCCATGTGCATGGACTACACATAAAGAATTAAGCGAACTTCTTGCTATACCAACTGACGGGAAACCTGTCACATCATTTTCAGATAAAAATGAAAGTTGGTTAGATGTAATCAATTGGATAGTGGAAGTTTGTAATTCAGTGAACACAATCAAATCTTTGAAGATAAAAGATCCATTTACTAAATTCCTAAGTAGTGCGGATATTTTATCTAAATCTCATAAGAACAAAGAGGTATTAAACCTTGAAGATATATTCGTTTATCCTAAGCTAAAATGTTACGATGAAGAAGAAATTTCACATAAATACGATTCAGAAAACTTCAACTCAGAAATAATAAGCTATGAGAAACTAATTATCGCAGGAGAAAACCAAGCGGGAAAAACTACCCTATGTAAAGTGCTTTTTCAGATTTACAAGGAGCTAAACTTCGTTCCCATTTTCCTAGATGACGAAAACAAATATTTAGGAAATCCTCACAAAAAACTCGAAAAAGCGTTCTTAGAACAATATGAGCATGAAACTTTTGATGACATTGACATTAATAGAATTGTTCCCATAGTTGACAATTTTCACATAGCAAAGTATCAGGAGAAATATATCGAACAATATGAATCTTTTAGATTTCAAGTTTTAATAGTTGATGACATTGTCGGAGAAGTATACGCTGTAAAAATAGAGGATTATTATTTTTACGAAAAGAGAGAACCTATTTTTATTACAGTTTCAATTAATCCTTTGGAAGAATTGGACGAAAATATTATTGACTCAGAAACCTTAGCCACTATTCCTTTGGACTGCATCACTAAATATTAAAATTACCTAAAGCAAACTTTCCCCATCGGCATTGGTGGTCAGCACGTTGCTCATATAATCTAAAAATGGGCGTACGGCTTGTAGGGCAGCGTCTAAGCGGTGCAAAAAGTCGGGTGCGGTGGCTTCGGTTTGGGTATAGCGTACCATAAACAGGTGTTGCTTTTGGCGCAACAGGTCTATGTGGGGGTGGCCTTTGGGGTAGCCTTTGGGTGCGGTTTTAACGGCATCGCCTTGTAGTGTTCCCCAGGTGTTTTTAAAGTTGGGGGCGTTAATGATCTTTCGGTATTCATCGCCATCTAGGTCCAATTCTTGACGAATACGCTTCAAATCTGTGGGGTTTGGGTCCCAAAAGCCACAGGCAAGAAAAATATCGTTGGGTTTTAGGTGTAGGTAGTAGCCCCCTCGGAGTTCGGGTTTGGTGCGGTGCCACGTCAGTCCAAAGTGGGTTTTATAGGGCGTTTTGTCTTTCGAAAACCGCACGTCGCGGTAAATGCGAAATACCTTAAAACGGTCTATACTATCGTGGGCATTGAGGCGGTCTTTTAGGGCTTCGCCAAACTGCTTTACAGAGGCTTCTAAGGCTTTAAATTCAGGTTTATGGGCATCAAACCACTCGCGGTGGTTGTTTTGCTCCAACTGCGTAAAAAACGAAAAAATATCAGATGACAATTGCATGGTTTAAAGATACAAAAAGCCATATCGAAACATTGTTAATCTATTCTTTTTAAAATAACTGCAAAAGTTTCTGAGCCATCTCCATCGCTAAAAGTCATGTTTGAGCCTTCTATAGTAAATTTTATGTTTTGAAAATCAGCGTTTCCATTGTCATATGCAATACGCACCCTATTTTCACCTGTATCTGTCCAAATACCATTATCATTAGCTAACGAACACCCAAGAACACGCATGGAAAAACGCCTTTCTAAAAACACCCCGTCAGATCTAAACTCTGAAGTGGTAAGCAAAGCACAATCATCTAAGGGGAGTTCTTCACCTTGTTGAAAGATTTTTTGAATTTGCCACAAACCCACCATAGGATGAGGCGCTACGTTATCTGGGGTGCAAGAAAGCACAATTATAAAAACAGCAACTAATGCAATTAAAGGAGTAGGTTTTTTCAAGATGTAAGATTTAAAGGCGTCTAATGTATAGGATTTGCATCTACCATCCTAAGAATGCACTAAGTTTTAACAAAAACATGTTTATAGATTTAACCACTCAATAGGATATGCCTTTTTGATGACAAGGTATAGCACACCTTTTTTGTACTGCGTAGTAAATATGGGGGTTCGTTTTAGCCTCTCCTACTGTCTTTCCTCCAACACATTCACCACATCATGGAGATTATGTCCTTTGGCTTGTAGTAAAATTAGTAGGTGAAATAATAAATCGGCACTTTCGTTTAGAAACAACTCAGAATTACTGTCTTTCGCTTCGATTACGGTTTCCACAGCTTCTTCGCCTACCTTTTGCGCTATTTTATTGATGCCTTTGGCAAATAAATCCGACACATAGCTATTGTCCGAAGGATTCTTTTTACGATTAGAAATAACCTTTTCTAAAGCGGTTAAAAACCCATAAGAAGGTGTGTTATCCTCGTTCCAACAACTGTCATTTCCCGTGTGGCACGTTGGCCCTACGGGGTTGGCTTGAATCAAAAGGGTGTCGTTGTCGCAATCCACAGCAAGGCTCACGAATTCCAACACATTACCGCTCTCCTCCCCTTTGGTCCAAAGGCGGTTTTTACTACGGCTAAAAAAAGTTACTTGCTTAGTCTCTTGCGTTTTTGCTACTGCCTCTGCATTCATATATCCGAGCATAAGCACGGTCTTTGTCTGTGCGTCTTGCACTATGGCAGGAACCAATCCATCAGGGTGTTTGCTGTAATCTATGGTCATCGTACGGATATTTTGTGTTGACGTAAATACGTTTTGAGTTCGGGTATTTCTATTTCTTTGAAATGAAACACACTCGCTGCCAATGCGGCAGCGGCATTTCCTAAGACAAAGGTATCCAGAAAATGGGACATCTCCCCTGCTCCGCCCGAAGCAATTATGGGAACAGAAACCGTTTGACTAAGTTTATTTAGTGCCTCATTTGCAAAACCTTGTTTGGTGCCATCGTGATCCATTGAGGTAAAAAGCAATTCCCCCGCCCCTCTATGAACAGCTTCGGTAGCCCATTCAAACAAACGGCGTTGTGTAGGTACTTTGCCACCTACTAAATGTACGATCCATTCGTTATTAAGATATTTAGCATCTATTGCTACCACTATACACTGAGTACCAAACCGCTTTGCCAGTTCGCTAATCAACTCTGGGCGGCGTACCGCTGAGGAGTTAATAGAGACTTTATCCGCCCCGTTGGCCAACAACATTCCCACATCATCTACTGCGCTAATCCCCCCGCCTACTGTAAACGGAATATCGATAGCACGCGCCACATCACGCACAAGTTTAGCTAGGGTTTTGCGTTTTTCTTCCGATGCAGAGATGTCTAAAAATACCAATTCATCGGCTCCTTCTTCCGCATAGCGTTGTGCTAACTCCACAGGATCACCAGCATCGCGCAACGAAACAAAGTTTACCCCCTTAACCGTGCGACCGTCTTTAATATCCAAACAGGGAATGATACGTTTTGTAAGCATATTAGTTTTGTTCCAATTGATAATTCTCAAGTTCTTTGAGGGATATTTTTTTTTCGTAAATCGCTTTGCCAATGATAGCTGCAGCACAGCCCAATTCTTCCAATTGATAGATATCGTCCATGGTACTTACCCCCCCCGATGCAATTAAGGCAATCTCTGGAAGCGTCTCCAAAAGTTCATAATACAACTCTAACGATGGTCCAGCCAACATTCCATCTTTAGCAACATCGGTACAGAGTACGTATTCGAAGCCTTTTTTAGTATAGCCTTTTACAAAGTCCATGATATCTATTCCCGAATCTTGTTCCCATCCGTGGGTAGCAATACGGCGATTTTTGGCATCTGCACCCAAAATAAGGCGTTCGCCTCCAAACTGTTTAACCCAATTATGCACCAAATCGGGAGCTGTTACGGCAATACTGCCCAAGGTGACTTGAGCTGCACCACAATCAAAAGCGGTTTGTAAATCGGAAGCAGTTTTAATACCACCCCCAAAATCGACCTGTAGCGAGGTTTTTGCGGCAATTGCCTCTAACACCTTGGCATTGACAATATGTTTGGCTCTAGCACCGTCTAAATCGACTACATGAACATGCGTAAGACCCGCTCCTTCAAAAGCTTTGGCAACCTCAAGTGGCGACTCGTTATAGACCTTTTTAGTATCGTAATCGCCCATTGTGAGGCGCACACACTGTCCGTTAATAATATCAATAGCGGGAATGAGAATCATAAGGCTAGAAAGTTTTGTAATAGTTTGGCACCTACTGCCCCACTTTTTTCAGGGTGGAATTGTGTGCCGTAAAAATTATCTTTTGCTAAGGCAGCGGCAAAAGGGATGTAGTAAACACAATTTCCTACAGTATTTTCGTTAGGTAGTGCATAAAAACTGTGCACCAAATAAAAATGGCTATTTTGAGGAATACCCTCAAATAAAACCCCAGTTCCTTCAACAGTATTCCATCCCATATGAGGTACGTTTAGGGTTGTGTTAAAACGGACTACTTGCGTATCAAAAATGCTCAGACCCTTGGTATCGCCTTCTTCAGTGTGAGTACACATGAGTTGCATACCCAAACAAATACCCAATACAGGCTGGGTTAAGGTTGGGATTAAACAATCTAATCCGGTAGCACACAGTTTTTCCATAGCATAGCTAGCTTCGCCAACACCCGGGAAAATGACATGCGTAGCATTTTGGATTTCTTCAGCCACATTACTCAATACTGCCGTAGCACCCAAGCGTTCCAAGGCAAAGCGTATGCTTTGGATATTTCCTGCCCCATAATCAACGATAACTACATTCATAGTTGCCCTTTGGTTGAGGGAAGAACTAATTTTTCTGCATCTCTTTTGATAGCAGCCCTAATGGCCTTAGCAAAGGCCTTAAATATTGCTTCTATTTTGTGATGCTCATTGTGGCCCTCTGCTTTTATGTTAAGATTGGCTTTTGCGCCATCAGCAAAGGATTTAAAGAAGTGGAAAAACATTTCTGTTGGCATTTTACCAATTAATTCACGGTTGAATTTTGCGTCCCACATCAACCAAGAACGACCGCCAAAATCAATTGCCACTTGTGCAAGACAATCGTCCATAGGCAAACAGAAACCATAGCGCTCAATGCCCAGTTTATCTCCCAAAGCCATAGCAAAGGCTTCGCCCAAAGCAATGGCGGTATCTTCAATGGTGTGGTGCTCATCAACCTCTAGATCGCCGTTACAGCTTAGCGTTAAATCCACCCCTCCGTGGCGTGCCAACTGGTCAAGCATGTGATCAAAAAAGACAATTCCGGTATCTATATTGGCTTTTCCTGTACCGTCTAAATTTATTTCAATACGAATATCCGTTTCATTTGTTTTTCGTTCATAAGTAGCACGACGTTCTCCGGCTTTCAACAGCGTATAAATTGCTTCCCAAGAATTGGTTTGCAATGCAATACACGCTTGTAAATCTTCAGTAATGGTTTCACTCAAACGTGTGTCATTTTGCAATAAAATACCTTTTGCACCTAAATTTTCAGCCAATTGCATGTCACTGATTCGATCGCCAATCACATAAGAATTTATCAAATCATAAGAGTCGTTTTCCAAATAGGCAGTAAGCATTCCCGTTTTTGGTTTCCGTGTGGGAGCATTATCGGCTGGCAAGCTTTTGTCAATCAATATATCATCAAAGGAAATACCCTCGTTTTTCAATGCTGTGAGTAAAAAATCATGGGTTGGCCAAAACGTATCTTCTGGAAAACTAGCAGTTCCTAACCCATCTTGATTAGTAACCATAACCAGCTCGTAGTCGAGTTCTTTGGCAATGCGCCCCAGATACTGAAATACTCCTGGATAAAATTCTAGTTTGCTAAGAGCGTCCAATTGATAGTCTTCTGGCTCTATTGCCAAGGTACCATCACGATCTATAAAAAGTACTTTTTTCATCATTATAGTGATTTACAAGCGGTAATAAATTGATTGTTTTCTTTTGGTGTTCCAATGCTTATTCGAATGCAGTTTTTACAATTTTCCTGAGATGAACGGTCACGGGTCACCATGTTTTTTGCGAGCAATTCTGCATATCGTTTTGATGCGTCATCTACACGTACAAGTAAAAAGTTGGCGTCTGAGGGGTAAATCTTTTCTACCCATGAAAGGGATGCTAATGCCTTTTTTAACCTATTACGCTCCGACTTGCTTTCTTCTATTTGCGATTTCACTGCTGCAGTGTCACTAAGGGTTTGCATAGCCTTTTCCTGACTTAGGGTATTGATATTGTATGGTGGTTTTATACGTTTTAGCAACGAAATAATCTCGGGACTAGCAATGGCTATACCCAATCGCAGTCCTGCCATACCAAACGCTTTTGAAAGGGTTTGTGTTACAATTAGGTTGGGATATGTACGTAAAGTAGCGCTCCAACTGGAAAAGTCGCAAAAATCAATATACGCTTCGTCTATCACCACAAGGCCATTAAAATTATCCAACAACTGCTGAATAGCCTCTTTTTTGAATGCATTTCCACTCGGATTATTAGGACTACAAAACATAAGTGCTTTTGTGTTTGGGGTAACCGAAGCAAGTATTTTATCAGTTTGCAAGTGAAAATCCTTGTCTAGGGGAACTTCAACTAAGGCAACGCTATTGATGTTTGCTAAAACCTTATACATGCCATAGGTAGGTGGCATAATAATAATTTCGTCTTTGTAGGGTGTGCAAAATGCACGAAAAATTAAATCTAAGATTTCATCACTTCCGTTACCAATGAGTAATTGATTTTCATCGCAAGCACGAAGTGCTGCTATCCGCTTTTTTAATTTACTTTGATTAGGGTCAGGATACCGATTTACTCCCGATGCATTAGGATTTTCGTTAGCATCCAAAAAGGTCCACTCCCCCTCGGTTGCAGTAAATGTATCCCGAGCTGAAGTATAAGGTGAAAGCGACAACATTTCCAAACGTGCCCAATCCGATATGTTAAAATCCTTAGCCATTATTCAACTCTTTTAAACGAAGGGTAACGGCGTTTTTATGCGCGAAAAGTCCTTCAGCAACTGCCATTTCTTCAATACTTGGGCCTAAGGCTTGTATGCCTGCAGCACTAATGCGTTGATAGGTAATCGCTTTTGTAAAGGCATCCAGATTTACGCCGCTATATTGTTTGGTATATCCATTAGTTGGTAAGGTATGGTTTGTACCCGAAGCATAATCCCCAGCACTTTCGGGAGTGTAATTGCCAATGAATACTGAGCCTGCATTGTTTATCCCATCAACGAACAAACGCTCGTTTTGAACACACACAATGTAATGTTCAGGGCCGTAGGCATTGATAAATCCTAAAGCTGTTTCTTGCTCATCAAAATATACCGCTAGCGAATTATTAAGTGCAGCTTTGGCAATTTTTTTACGTGGTAAATCATCTAATTGAGTGGCTATTTCAAGGGATACTTTTTCAATGAGTGTCTTTTCAAGAGCGACTAAAATAACCTGACTGTCTACGCCGTGTTCTGCTTGAGAAAGTAAATCAGCCGCAACATATTTAGGATTTGCAGTTGCATCAGCAACCACCAACAATTCTGAAGGGCCAGCCGGCATGTCTATTGCTGTTTGATATTGGGTCGCTTTTTGCTTTGCTACTGTAACGTACTGATTTCCAGGCCCAAAAATTTTATACACCTTTGGAACCGATTCTGTGCCAAAAGTCATTGCTGCAATAGCCTGAATTCCTCCAATTTGTGCGACCATACTAACCCCGCACTTGGCTGCAGCATAGCGAATGGCTGCAGGAATTCCATTTTTGTTTGGAGGCGTACAAAGCACAATTTCTTTGCACCCTGCAATTTGCGCCGGAATAGCAAGCATCAATACAGTAGAAAACAAAGGTGCTGTGCCTCCTGGAATATAAATACCAACTTTTTCTATTGGCTTTTTAGTTTGCCAACAATCCACACCTTGCATAGGGCTCACATGTACCGGGGCGGTTTCTTGCGCTTTGTGAAAAGCGTAAATGTTACCATACGCCACATCAATGGCTTGAACAAGTTCTGGAGACAATTCACTTGCAACATTCTCTAAGTCCCTTTTCGGTAGTATAACATCATCAAGTGAAACCTTGTCGAATTTTAGGCTATAGCTTCTTACCGCTGCATCTCCATCCTTTTGAACAGCGGTAAAAACCTCGTCAACAATAGGCTCAATAGACAAAAAATCAGCGGTTGGACGCTGGGTAAGTGACTGCCATTTATTTTGTTCTGGATTTTGTACTGTTTTCATTATTGTATCATTCGTTCAATTGGACAAACCAAAATATCACGTGCTCCTGCCACTCTGAGTTCGTCTACCATTTCCCAAAATGTATTGGTGTTCACAACAGAGTGTAGCGAACTCCATCCCTCCTCAACCAACGGCATCACGGTTGGACTTTTCAACACTGGCAAAATTCTTGAAATGCTTTCAATGGAATCGTTAGGAACATTCATAATAACATACTTTGAATTTTTTCCTGCCAACACCGCGCGTATACGAAACAATAGCGTATCTAATAGGTGTTGCTTTTCAGTGGATAGTTTTTTAGCTGCTACCAAAACGGCTTGTGACTTAAACAGTATTTCAACTTCTTTTAAATTGTTTTTAAATAAAGTAGAGCCGCTAGAAACAATATCACAAATGGCATCGGAAAGGCCAATGTTTGGATCAATTTCAACAGAACCATTAATGATGTGTAATTCGGCACTTACGCCCCATTCATCAAGATATTTTTGTACTGTTTTGGGATATGAAGTAGCAATTTTTTTCCCCTCCAAATCATTAACATTGGAATAATCACTCTCCTTTGGAACAGCAATTGAAACTTGGCACTTAGAAAAACCTAATGCTTCTAAAACAACGATATCTTCTCCTTTTTCTACCAACAAATTCTCACCAATGATCGCCAAATCCACGACACCGTCTCTGAGGTATTGGGGGATGTCTCCATTGCGCAAATAATAAATCTCCATAGGAAAACCAGATGCAGTGGTTTTAAGTTGGTCTTTACCATTGTTTACTGCAATACCACAATCTTTCAGCAGTTTCAAAGAATCTTCGTTCAGTCGTCCAGATTTTTGAATAGCAATACGTAAGTTATTTTTTTTCATAATTGACACAAAAAAACCCGTTTGAGTTGCTTCAAACGGGCTGGTTGGTTATAGACACACCTCACCTAGTTCGTTTGAAACGATACTTTTACGTGGTGATGCGTGTGAGTTGTAAACATCTTTAATTTAATATTTTTAAGACTTCATGAATAACCCTACATGGATTATTTCGATTGCAAATATCGAACTTTTTTTTAAAATCTTATTGATTTCCTAAAATTAGTGGTAATCCATCTTTGCCACTACCAACAACGATGACTTTAGCATTAGTTGATTCGGCTAACTTTAGAGTTGCCTCAATCCCTTTATCTTTTAAAATATTAGTGGTGAGTGAGGCAGCTAAAATTCTATTTGCATCAGCTTTACCCTGAGCATCAATACGCACTTTTTCTGCTTCTTTACGGGCTTTTTCTAAGCGAAATTCATATTCAAGCGATTCTTGTTCTTGAGTAAGCTTACGCTGAATCGCTTCTTTTATAGAAATTGGGAGTGTTACATCTCTAACCAACACCGCATTGAGTTGTACATGTTGCTGATCGACTTTTCGCTTTGTTTCCTCAAAAATTTCATTTTGAATGGCGTCACGCTTTGTAGAATACAATTGCTCAGGGGTGTAGCGTCCAATAACTGAACGTGCTACAGCACGAATTTCAGGAACAATAACAATTCCTAAATAATTTTCTCCTTTGGTTTTGTGTAGCATTCCCAATTCATTTAGTTTGGGTTGGTATAACACAGATACATCAAGAGAGATTTCTAAACCGTTAGATGAAAGTACACGCATGTTGCTTTCAAACTCTTCTTGTTGTTTAATGTTGTAAATGTACACCCTGTTCCAAGGGGCTATGATATGAAACCCTTCTCCAAGGGGTGATTGATCTGTAACAGTACCTCCGCCAAAACGTTTCCATAAGACGCCAGCTTCCCCATAGCCAATATTAACAGATGATTTAGAAATAAAAATGATACCTATTAAAATAAGTACAACAACGGGTAATCCAAGTTTTGGAAATTTATTCATGATTTAAAGTTTTAGGTTAACATGCCGCCATCAACGTTCACGACTTGTCCTGTAATATACGCAGATAAATCGGAGGATAAAAATAAACAAGCATTTGCAACATCTTCTGGAGTTCCGCCTCTTTTTAAGGGAATACCAGCGCGCCATTGTGCTACCACATCTTCGGGTAGTTTACCTGTCATTTCAGTTTCAATGAATCCGGGGGCAATTACATTTGAGCGGATATTACGGGAACCCAATTCTAAAGCAATCGACTTAGAAAATCCAATGATTCCAGCTTTTGAGGCTGCATAATTTGATTGTCCAGCATTTCCCTTTACTCCTACCACCGAACTCATGTGAATAAGACTTCCATAACGTTGCTTTAACATGGTGCGCTGGACGGCTTTTGTCATGTTAAACACAGACTTAAGGTTTACTTTAATTACTTCATCAAAATCCTCCTCAGTAATTCGCATGAGCAAATTGTCTTTGGTAATTCCCGCATTATTGATTAGAACATCAATTGAACCAAATGTTGCAACCACATCATCAGCAAGTTGTTGTGCGGACTCAAAATCTGCTGCATTTGACTGATATGCTTTGGCTTTTACGCCCAATGCGATAAGCTCATTTTCCAACTCCTCAGCAGGACCAGCTGAAGAACTATATGTAAACGCAACGTTGGCACCTTCTTTGGCAAATGCTAAGGCAATACCACGACCAATACCCCTACTGGCACCAGTAATAATGACGTTTTTTCCTTGTACTAAATCCATAATTATGCTAATGCTTTTGCTACTGTTTTTCCAATGGCTGCAGGTGAATCCACCACATGAATACCACAGGCTTTCATAATTGCTTTCTTAGCTTCCGCAGTATCTTCTGCGCCACCCACAATTGCTCCTGCATGCCCCATCGTTCTTCCTTTAGGTGCGGTTTCTCCAGCAATAAACCCAACTACAGGTTTTGGATTTCCTTGTGATTTAATCCATTTTGCTGCATCGGCTTCTAGTTGGCCGCCTATTTCACCAATCATCACAATGCATTCGGTTTCATCGTCTTCCATAAGAAGTTGAATGGCTTCTTTGGTGGTTGTGCCAATGATTGGGTCACCACCAATACCAATGGCTGTTGTAATTCCTAAACCTTCTTTAACAACTTGATCAGCAGCCTCATATGTAAGTGTCCCTGATTTTGAAACAATTCCAACATTACCTTTTTTAAATACAAATCCAGGCATTATTCCCACTTTGGCTTCTTCAGGAGAAATTACTCCGGGGCAGTTTGGCCCAACCATACGGCAATCTTTGTCTTTGAGATACTGCATGACTTTAGCCATATCGTTTACAGGAATTCCCTCTGTAATGGTGATAATTACTTTAATACCGGCTTCAGCAGCTTCCATTATGGCATCTGCAGCAAAAGCGGGCGGTACAAAAATGATAGAGGTATCGGCTTGGACTTTTTTAACGGCTTCCGCTACGGTGTTAAAGACAGGCTTTTCCAAATGGATTTGTCCACCTTTTCCGGGCGTAACGCCTCCTACTACGTTTGTGCCATAATCGATCATTTGGCTTGCGTGAAAGGTGCCTTCACCCCCTGTAAAGCCTTGCACGATAATTTTAGACGATTTATTTACTAATACACTCATGTTATTCTTTGACTCGTTCTATGTATGTTCCTTTTTCAGTGTCCACTTTAATTTTATCCCCTTCGTTTATAAACAAGGGCACATTGATGGTGGCTCCGGTTTCGGCTGTTGCGGGTTTGGTAGCGTTTGTTGCAGTATTGCCTTTTACTCCCGGCTCAGTATGTGTGATTTTCAAAACCACACTTGCAGGCATCTCTACAGAAAGTGGACTGTTGTCTTCAGTGTTAATCATTACGGTAACAACCTCTCCCTCTTTCATTAACGTGGGTTGATCTAAAATACTTTCTTGAAGTTCAATCTGATTATAATCTTCAGTATTCATAAAGTGGTAGGTAGCCCCTTCGGAATATAGAAATTGATATTTTCGTGTTTCTACCCTTACATCCTCAATTTTATGGCCAGCAGAAAAGGTATTGTCCAATACTTTTCCTGAAGTTACGCTTTTAAGTTTAGTTCGTACAAATGCAGGTCCTTTACCCGGTTTTACATGTAAAAACTCTATAATTTTATATATATCGTTATTGAAGTGAATGCAAAGTCCTTTGCGGATTTCTGATGTTGTTGCCATAATTAGTTTTGAATGTATCCTTTCATAATTCCACGTTGAGACTGCCTAATGAACTGTAAAATATCGTCTCGTTCTGTAGATGCTTCCATTTCTGCTTCAATGATTTGGGTTGCCTGGCTGTTGTTGTAGTTCTTTTGGTAGAGAATTCTATAAATATTCTGAATTTCTCTGATTTTGTTAGCGTCAAACCCTCTTCTGCGCAAGCCAACTGAATTAACACCGGCATACGACAACGGTTCGCGTGCTGCTTTAACAAAGGGGGGGATATCTTTTCTAACCAATGACCCGCCCGCAACAAACGCGTGGTCACCAATAGCACAAAATTGATGCACGGCGGTCATTCCTGCTAAAATCACATGGTTTCCAACAGTAATGTGACCTGCCAACGTACTGTTATTGGAAAAAATACAATAGTCTCCGACAACACAATCGTGTGCGATATGCGAATATGCCATAATTAGACAGTTCTTTCCAATAGAAGTTTTTCCCTTAGAACTTGTCCCTCGGTTAACAGACACACATTCGCGAATAGTGGTGTTGTCACCAATTTCAGCAGTGGTATTTTCTCCATTGAACTTTAAATCTTGTGGCACCGCCCCGATTACAGCACCAGGGAATATGTTACAATTTTTTCCAATGCGAGCACCTTCCATGATCGTTACATTGGGGCCTATCCAAGTTCCCTCACCAATAACAACATTCTTGTCAATGGTTGTAAAGGGTTCTATTACTACGTTGTTGGCTATTTTGGCATCAGAATGCACATACGCTAAGGGTTGCTTCATACTTTCACTAAATCTTTTCTAACAATTTGCGCCATCATTTCTGCTTCTGTTGTTATTCTACCTCTAGAATAAGCAACTGCATGCATATGGCAAATTCCCCTTCGTATTGGGGACAACAATTCCATTTTAAAAACCAAAGTATCTCCAGGAACAACTGGGTTTTTAAATTTGGCGTTTTCAATTTTCATAAAAAACGTAAGATAGTTTTCTGGATCAGGAACAGAATTCAGAACCAAAACGCCTCCAGCTTGTGCCATTGCTTCAATTTGCAAAACGCCAGGCATAACAGGTTGACCTGGAAAATGACCTTCAAAATAAGGCTCGTTCATCGTAATGCTTTTCATACCTACAATGTGAGAATCACTTAGTTCCAAAATTTTATCCACTAATAGAAAAGGAGGTCTATGAGGAATAACCCTCATAATAGCATTTACGTCCATTAAGGGTTCGGCGTTTAAATCGTAAACCGGTATGCGATTGCGCTTTTCGTGTTTGATGATTTTAGAAAGCTTTTTTGCAAACTGGGTATTGATATGGTGCCCAGGTTTATTTGCAATAACTTTTCCACGAATTCGACACCCTACAAGGGCTAAATCGCCAATAACATCTAATAACTTGTGACGAGCAGCCTCATTTGGATATTTAAGGGTTAAATTGTCTAAAATACCGTTAGGCTTAACAGAGATTGTATCTCGCCCAAAAGCCTTGGATAGCCGTTTCATGGTTTCTTCAGAAAGCTCTTTGTCAACATACACAATAGCATTATTTAGATCACCACCCTTAATTAAGCCATTTTCAAGAAGGGCTTCAATTTCATGCAAGAAACTAAATGTGCGTGCATGGGCAAAATCATCTTTAAATTCAGCTAAGTGCTTTAATGTTGCATTTTGAGTTCCCAATACTTTTGTACCAAAATCAACCATGGTAGTAACCTGATATTCTTCGGCAGGAATAATGGTAATTTCACTTCCCGTTTCTTCGTCTATGAATGAAATGTTTTGATGCACCACATATTCATATCGTTCTGCCTCTTGTTCTTGCACTCCCGCTTTGAGCAAAGCTTCCACAAAAAACTTAGAAGATCCATCCATAATTGGAGGCTCTGTGGCGTTCAATTCGATAAGCACATTATCAATTTCTAGACCGACCAATGCAGCAAGTACATGCTCGGATGTTTGAATGGTTACGCCGTTTTTTTGAAGATTTGTGCCGCGCTGAGTGTTTACAACTAAATTAGCATCCGCTTCAATTACGGGGTTTCCTTCTAAGTCTACACGACAAAAAGCATAGCCGTGATTTGGGGGAGCAGGCTTAAAAGTAAGGGTTACTTTTTTTCCTGTGTGAATACCCACACCACTCAGG
>JAURNV010000042.1 GCA_030830005.1 Flavobacteriaceae bacterium
GCTTGATTTTAATCGAGATTGGGGGCTGGGAAGTTCCTCAACGCTTATTTCCTTGTTAGCACAATGGGCAACTGTAAATCCGTTTACGCTTCAACAAGAGGTTTTTGGTGGAAGTGGCTATGATGTAGCGTGTGCCACTGCCAAAGGTCCAATACTTTATAAGCGTGCTAATTCAACAGATCCAGTAGTTACCAAAATTGATTTTTTACCATCGTTTAAAGAGCATTTGTTTTTTGTGCATTTAAATCAAAAGCAGGACAGTCAAAAAGCTGTATCTAACTTTGATCAAAACCGGCTAACTGCAGCAAAACTGGAAGAAATAAATACCTTAACTGACTTGTTTTACAAGGTTGACACCATCAAAGATTTTCAGGAACTCATCCATAAGCACGAAACAATTATCGGGGAGTTAATAGATACAACACCCCTACAAAAACGCCTATTTTCAGATTATGGTGGTGCGGTAAAAAGTCTTGGTGCTTGGGGCGGTGATTTTGTTTTGGCATGTGGCGATCGGACAACGCCAGCCTACTTTTCGCATAAAGGCTACCCTATATGTTTGGCATATAAGGACCTCATTAGTTACGGGTTTTAAGATCAAGTGGCACATAAAGGGTAACTTTTGTACCCGCAGCAGTGCCGTCTTTATGATATAAGTCCTCCATTAGAAATTCTAATTTTCGTTCATTATAATAATTAAAGATATCTATTCTTTCACGCATAATTTGCGTGGCAAAAGATTTATGTTTTGCATATTTTTCTTTTTGCTTGGCGGCGGCTACTCTCCCAATCCCGTTATCAGTAACGGTTACCTTTAACATTCCATGATCATTTGTAAGTTGAATATTTATTTCCCCTTGCTTTTTTTTAGGAATAATGCCGTGTACGATAGCGTTTTCCACAATAGGCTGCAGCATCATGCAAGGTAAATAGACCTCTTTTTGATTTAAATCAGGGTCAATAAAAAGGGTTAGGTCAATTTCTTGTTTTAATCGATGCCCTTGAAGCTTTATATAATTTGAAATGTATGCAACTTCATCAGCAATAGAAATTCTGTCATCACTGCTCATCTCTATGGTATTCCGAATAAGTTTAGAAAAAGACGTGATGTACTTATTAAATTCTTGTTCACCTCCCAAAACCATTGCTGATTGCATACCATTCAAAGCATTAAAGATAAAATGTGGATTCATCTGTGCGCGATACGCCTTTGCTTCTAAGTTTGAAACTTGTAGGTTTCTATCTTTACGTTCTTTTATCAATTTTGCTTCTAAAACCAAGAACATATAAAAGACCACAACAACGATTGCTATAACCAATGAGATAAACCACCACTGCAAATAGAACGGTGTGGAGACATAAATCTTGAATTGTTGCAAATCTGAAAAAACGCCGTTACGCTCTCCACGAATACACAACTGATGAGAACCCCCTACTTAACCCAACCAGATGTATTTCGTTAGTGGTATTCTTCCAATCTCCCAAAGTTGCTTCTCCAGTTACTTTATACGCGTATTGAATCCCTGGATCTTTTTCTAATTCGACAAATACATGGTTGTAGTTTCGAGAAAGCATCAATTCTTTCTTTTCGCTTTTAGAATTTAAATACGTAAGGCGCTCTGTATTTGCATCTATATACTCAACTTGCTTAACTACTATTTCCAACGAATCGCTATTTTGAGCAGTGCTTATGTCACTCAAAAAAAGGGCAGTAAAAAAAAATAATAACCTAAAACGCTTTATACCCAATCTTTGGCACGATTCATGATATATTAAAGTGTAATGTCGTAACATTTTTATTGGTTATTGTTTTGACGCCCGCACTTTTTTAGGTGCGGGTGTTTTTTTTAGAACAGTTAAATATACCATTTATCGCACATATTTAGTTAATTTAGCCATATGCATATTCTTTACGACTTATTTATTGGATTCGGCTGGACACCTAACGTTGCTTGGTGGGCTGATTTTGCTGTCTTTTCACTTATTATCTTAACGGTCTCATGGTTGCTCCGAATAATTGCTCGGCTTATACTTGTTGCTATTTTTCATCGATTAGCATCAACCACAAAAACTACTATTGATGACACCTTGGTGGAAAATAAATTTCCAAAGAATCTTTCACGATTTGTGCCTTATTTTTTCCTGAGTTCCATGATTGGTTTGTGGGCAAATGGAAACGTTGAAGTAGAAAATTGGTTGGGTGCCCTTATTGATGTTTACGCGGTCGTTGTTGCCATAATTACTATTCGCAGTTTATTACGTACCCTAAAGCACGAACTGCAACAGCGTCCTCAGTTTAAGGACAAACCTATTGAGAGCTACATTCAGGTGGTTATGATTTTTCTGTGGGGAATTGGACTACTGCTTTCCTTTTCCATTCTCTCAGGAAAAGAGTTAGTATATTTTTTGACCGGTCTTGGAGCCCTCTCTGCAGTAATCCTGTTGATTTTTAAAGATACTATTTTGGGATTTGTTGCCAGTATTCAAATTGCTGTAAACGACCTAGTTCGCATTGGGGATTGGATTACTATGGAATCATTCGGCGCCGATGGAACAGTTGTTGAGATTAACCTGTCTACCATTAAAGTTCAAAACTTTGACAATACCATAACTACAGTTCCTACATACAAACTCCTTACTGATTCTATTAAGAACTGGCGAGGAATGAGCGAATCTGAAGGAAGGCGTGTAAAAAGACCTGTGTATTTACGAGCATCATCCGTAAGATTTTTAAACGACCAAGAATTGGTAGCCCTCGAGCAAGTAGACCGTTTTAGAGATTTTGTTAAAACTAAACGGGTAGAAATACAGGCATACAATGATGCAATAAAAACTGACACTTCTATTCCAATTAATGGCAGAAATCTGACCAATATTGGGTTGTTTCGTTCCTATATACAAACCTATTTGGAAGAGCATGCTGCCATCAATCAAAACCTTACGGTAATGTGTAGGCAACTGGCGTCAACACCTCACGGGATCCCACTAGAAGTATATGCCTTTACAACTGATAAAGCTTGGAAAACCCATGAAGGCATTTCGGCAGATATTTTTGATCACATCTTGGCATCAGCTTCATTTTTCCAACTCAAAATCTTTGAATTTGAGCAACAGGGGGTTGTTTAACCTAATTTTTTAGGGTCGTACAGGATGAAAAAACTGGCCCATATGGCCTTCGAGAGTTGATAGACATAGGGTGAAATTAGTATAATTATCCCCGTTATAATCAAAAATGAAGTGAGCACACTTTTTCCAAAGCCAAAAAGCACAAGTAAAACATATACCGCTACCGCTACGGCAACACCCAATGCATAAGAAACATACATAGCGCCATAAAAAAACCAAGGCTCTAACTGGAACAATGTCTCACAATGCGGACAAGACTTATTAAGCGATGAAATTCCCTTAAAACTATATGGTTTGTGACTGAACATTTTGCCCCTTCGACATTTTGGACATCGCAACTGCAATAGTGAGTTAATATAACTCATGGTAAAGATTTACTACAAATGTAGTGTCTATAAAACAAAAAAGCCCTCCAATTCAGGAAAGCTTCTCATGGGTTCTCCTACGAACCTCTTGCAAACAATGGTTTGCAAGCAACACAACACGTTAATTTCAAAAAGCACTTCGTGCTTAGCGGTCTGGACGGGACTCGAACCCGCGACCCCATGCGTGACAGGCATGTATTCTAACCAACTGAACTACCAGACCTTTTTGTTAGATGCGTGCAAATATACATCGCATTTTCGGATACACAAACGCAAAAAAAAATTTACTATAACTGGCCCTCAATAGCTGCGGCATAAACTGCCTTTGGCGATACTCCAACTTTGCGATCAACTAGCTCACCATCCTTAAATAATAAAACTGTAGGGATATTTCTTACTCCATATTTTGCGGCAAACTCCTGATTGTTATCCACATCCACTTTACCAACAATAGCCTTTCCATCATAGTCCTGACTGAGTTCATCAATAATAGGGCCTACCATTCGGCATGGACCACACCATTCTGCCCAAAAATCAACCAACACAGGCTGAGTGGACTTTAAAACAACTTCTTCAAAAGTAGCATCTGTAATTTCTAACGCCATAACATTCAATTTTAGGTATCCAAAAGTACTACCTTTTTTTTCAAAAATGGATGCTTTTTATCAACTATAACTATACCGTCATTTTGGTTCTCAATAGCTAATTTAACTTGTAAGCAACTGGATATTGATCCAATTCAGAAAGAAAATCCTCTATTACATTTACTTTAACCTTTCGACTAGAAGTTAATAGCTTTATTTGCTCTTGAGGCTCATAAAAAATAATATCTAGCTTGTGATCACCCTTGTGTTTTTTAAATAATTGTTCCAAGAAAGTGAGCATTTCATTATCCACTTGTGCCACATTTAGTTTAAGGGTAATTTTTTTAGTATACGCTGCCAGGGTGTCTTGCAATAGTTGAAATGCGGAAAACTGAAGTCGGGGTTCTCCTCGCTTACCGGTTTCTTTATTAAGCCAACCCTCCCTTACGTTGGCTTTTACATGAACAAAATTATCCACCACCAAAAAATGTCGAAATTTCAAGTATTCCTCTCCAAAGATTTTAAACTCATACGTGTCTTCAAAGTCTTCAAGGTTAAAAATTGCCCAGCCTTTACCATTTTTTGAAACCCGATGATCAACCTCACCGACGATACCTCCAAAGCTAAGTTCTTTATTTAAAAGAGATTCCAAATCGTTAAACAAGCCTACTTTGGCGTTACAAAAATGTTTCATGGCTGGCGCAAAGTCTTCTAGAGGATGACCAGAAAGGTAAATTCCAACTACTTCTTTTTCTTGTTTTAATGCTTTTAATGCACCCCAAGGTTCGCATTCGGGTAGCGTTGGGGCAGGAATAGTTACAGCGGCATCTGCTCCAAACAAACTCACTTGTGCAGACTGCTTATTTTCTTGGTGCTGAGCACCATATCTTAGTGCCTTTTCAATAAAAGTTACTCCATCGCCACTATGATGAAAATATTGTGCGCGATGTGCCGAGGAAAGTGAGTCAAATCCACCAGCTAAAATTAAACTCTCAAATGATTTTTTGTTGGCAGCTCGCAAGTCAATCCGTTGGGCTAAATCAAAAATAGAGGAATAGGGGGTTTGTTTCCTATGCTCAACAATGGTATTTACTGCTGCTTGCCCCATGCCCTTTATGGCGCCCATCCCAAAGCGAATTGCCCCTTGGTCATTTACCATAAATTTATAAAATGACTCATTTGCATCAGGGCCAAGTACCGAAATACCCATGCGCCGACACTCTTCCATGAAAAAGCTTACTTGCTTTATGTCGTTCATGTTGTTTGACAGTACTGCCGCCATGTATGCTGCAGGATAATTCGCCTTTAAATATGCGGTTTGATAAGCTATCCAAGCATAGCAAGTGGAATGAGACTTGTTAAACGCATAGGAAGCAAACGCCTCCCAATCTTTCCAAATTTTTTCAAGAATTTCTCTAGGGTGTCCTCGCTCTTCGCCGCCATCCAAAAATTTGGGTTTTAATTTTTCAAGTAATGAAAAAATCTTTTTCCCCATAGCTTTACGCAGCACATCGGCATCTCCCTTGCTAAAACCCGCTAGTGCCTGTGAAAGCAACATCACTTGTTCTTGATAAACCGTGACCCCGTACGTTTGCTCTAAATACTGCTTCATTACGGGCAAGTCATAGGTAATTTCTTCTTGCCCGTTTTTTCGACGCACAAAACTTGGAATATAATCTAAAGGCCCAGGGCGATATAATGCATTCATCGCAATCAAATCTTCAAAAACTGTTGGCTTTAATTCACGAAGATACTTTTGCATGCCGGCACTTTCATACTGAAAAATGCCCACGGTTTCACCTCGCTGAAACAGCTCGTATGTTGCTGTATCATCTAAGGGAAAATCATCTGGTTGTAAATCAATGTTATGTCGATATTTTACTATCTTAACCGTATCCTTAATTAAGGTAAGTGTCTTTAGTCCCAGGAAATCCATTTTTAACAACCCTGCATCTTCAACCACAGCGTTATCAAACTGAGTAACATACAAGTCAGAATCCTTAGCCGTTGCAATGGGAACAAAATTTGTAATATCATCAGGTGTAATGATTACACCACAAGCATGCGTACCCGTATTTCGTAACGAGCCTTCCAAAATTTGGGCTTGCTTAAGGGTTTCAGCCTCTAAGTCTTCGCCTTCTGCAATAGCTTTCAATTCAGTTACTCGAGCATATTCATCTGAGCGGAGTTGCACCTTGAGGATTTTTTCTTCTAGGCCAAAAATGTCTTTTAGCTTCATGTTAGGAACTAACTTGGCAACTCGGTCAGCGTCACTCAAAGACAAATCCAACACCCTTGCCGTATCACGAATTGAAGACTTCGCAGCCATAGTCCCGTAAGTAATGATTTGCGCAACTTGATTTGAGCCATATTTCTCAATGACATAATCCATTACTTTAGAGCGTCCTTCATCATCAAAGTCAATGTCAATATCTGGTAAACTGACCCGATCAGGATTAAGAAAACGCTCAAAAAGCAAATCGTATTTAATAGGGTCAATACTTGTAATTTTTAAGCAATACGCAACAACAGAACCTGCAGCAGAACCTCGGCCAGGCCCAACCGAAACACCCATACTCCGCGCAGCAGCAATAAAGTCTTGTACAATTAAAAAATAACCGGGATAGCCTGTGTTTTCAATAACACTTAACTCAAAATCAATGCGCTCCTGCAGGACGCTGTCTATATTGGCATACCTCTCCTTTGCACCCTCATAAGTAATATGACGCAAATAAGAATTTTCACCTCGTTTACCCGAGTCTTTTTTATCTTCCTCCGAAATAAACTCCGCAGGGATATCAAATTTTGGGAGCAGCACATCTCGTGCTAAATCAAAAGGAGTAATCTTTGCTATAATTTCTGAAATACTTTCTACTGCCTGGGGGACATCAGCAAAAAGTTCTTTCATTTGTTGTGGAGTTTTAAAATAATATTCTTGGTTTGGCAATCCATATCGATATCCACGTCCACGTCCAATGGGTGTGGCTTGTTTTTCTCCATCCTTAACGCATAACAAAATATCGTGGGCATTCGCTTCTTCTTGCTTTAAATAATACACAGAGTTTGTAGCTACTAATTTAATTTTATGAATTCTAGAAAATTGAATAAGTACTGGATTAATACGGTTTTCATCCTCTTGGTTATGGCGCATAATCTCGATGTAGAGGTCGTCCTCAAACTGTTCTTTCCACCACAAGAGTGCCTCTTCGGCTTGTTTCTCGCCTACATTGAGCAACTTTGAAGCTATCTCGCCGTACACATTCCCAGTTAGAACAATTAAATCCTTTTTAAACTCTTTAATGAGTGATTTATCTACACGAGGCACATAATAAAATCCTTGGGTATATGCCAATGAAGACAACTTGGAAAGGTTATAGTAACCCGTTTTATTTTTTGCTAAAAACACCATTTGATACCCATCGTCTCTGCGGCTTCGATCTTGATGATTTTCACATACATTTAGGGTAATACCAACAATCGGTTTTAAAAGAGGTCTATTATCGTCTTGGGCACGTTGGTTGTTTACCTGCTTCACCGATTTCACAAAGTGAAATGCCCCCATAAGGTTACCTAAGTCGGTTAGTGCCACAGCAGGCATACTTAGCCTGTCTGCGGTTTCGGCAAGTTCTTTAACTCGAATTGTGGACTGTAACACTGAAAACTGTGAAAGTGTATGCAAATGCACAAACGGCATATCGGAAATGGGTTGAAAACTTTCAATTGCAGTTTCCGTTGGAGGTAAGGTTGGTTGTTTTTGTGACAATAATTTTTCAGAAGCTGCCTTAAGATTCTGATGGGATAACCCTATTCGGGAAACTTTATCGGGATATGTTTTTTGAATTTGGGCAATTACAGAGGGTGCGTTTTCAAGGACATCCCAGGAGAAGTCACAATTACGAATTAGTTCAAAAAAAGCTCGTGCAGTAGCCTCCACATCTGCGGTAGCATTATGAGCATCTTCAAAACCCTCATCAAATAGGTGTTTATAAAGCTCTGTAAGCGACGGTATTTTAAACTTGCCGCCTCTACCGCCTGGAAGTTGACAAAGTTGAGCCGTATCTTCTGTACATGTATCCAAGATAGGTAATGAAGTGATGAAAGTTTCGCAGTTATTTCTGTGCAGCTCTGCTCCTATTATATTAACATCGAAACCAACATTATGACCAACTAAATATTGAGCTTGAGAAAGGGCTTTTAAAAACTCGTCTAACACATATTTTAAAGGCTTCCCCTGGTCATGAGCAAGTGCGGTACTAATTCCATGTATTTGTTCAGACTCATAGGGTATATCAAAACCCTCAGGGGTGACAATAAAATCTTTATGTTCAATAAGTTGACCAGCGACATCATGTAATTGCCATGCCAGTTGGACACATCTTGGCCAGTTTTCGATAGCTGATATTGGCGCATCCCAACGTTTGGGCAACCCTGTTGTTTCGGAATCAAAGATTAAAAACATGCGCTGTGATTAGCCCACTAATTTAACGAAGTTCAACCTGTTTTTTAATCCATTTATGCACGAAGTTATTAACGTTTGGTAAAAACAAAAAATAGTGTAGCTTTGCCGAGCATTAATAACACGGGTTTCGAACCCCAAAATTTAATTTGATATGGCAGTAAAAATTCGACTTCAACGACACGGTAAAAAAGGAAAACCCTTTTATTGGGTAGTAGCAGCAGATGCACGCGCTAAGCGCGATGGTCGTTACCTTGAAAAAATAGGAACATACAATCCCAATACTAATCCTGCAACAATCCAAATCAAAATAGATCGTGCAGTAGATTGGCTACAAAATGGTGCTCAACCCACAGATACGGCAAGAAATTTACTTTCTGAAACAGGTGTATTACTTAAAAATCATTTGGTAAATGGGGTGCGCAAGGGGGCTCACAAAGAAGAAGACATTGAAGCTAAGTTTGCGGCTTGGGTTTCTGATAAAGAAGCGCGTCAAGAAGCTACAAAAGATAAACTAGACAAAAACCTCGCCGACAAAAAAGCCAAAGCTTTAGCGGCTGAGAAAGAAGTTAGCGAAAAGCGTAAGGCTGATGCACTTGCTGCTGTTGCTGAAGCAGAAGCTATTGAAACTCAAGCAGAAGCTAATTCCGAAGAAGCCACTACTGAAGTAGAGGTTGTTGCTGAGGAGACTGCACCTGCTGCTGAAGAAACTGCTGAAGAAGTAGAAGCTGTTGCCGAGGAGGCCGCACCTGTTGCTGAAGAAGCACAAGCCGAGGAAGAAACTGCTGAGGAAGTAGCTGCTGAAGTTGCTGAAGAAGTAGAAGCTGTTGCCGAGGAAGCTCCTGCCGAGGAGTCTAGCAAAGAAGAGGATGCCGAAGAGGCAACTGAATAATTCCACATGCGTGTTGAGGACTGCTTTTTTGTAGGTACAGTCGTCAGTAAATACAGTTTCAAAGGCGAGGTTCTGCTTAAATTAGATACGGACGAACCTGAACGTTATCATTCTCTTACAACCTTATTTTTGGAACAAAACAATGCTCTTGTCCCCTATTTTGTGGTAAAGTGTAGTGTACACAAACCTGGTTTGCTCCGTCTGCAACTTGAGGATGTATCCTCCGAAGAGGATGCCAATCGTATTCTAAAGGAAAAAGTTTATTTGCCCTTATCAGAATTACCCCCTTTATCAGGAAATAAATTTTATTATCATGAAGTGATTGGATTTTTAGTTTCAGACACTTCGATGGGGCATTTAGGCAACATTATATCCGTAAACGAACACACTGCGCAGGCCACACTGGAAGTAAATATCAATGGCAAAATAGCCCTTATTCCTATTGTAGACGAAATTATTGTCAAGCTAGATAGGGCTACAAAAACGCTCTTCGTAAACACCCCTACTGGCTTGATTGATTTGTACACTCAAGATGCTTAAGTATTGTTTTATTTTAACACTTATCGGCTTTTGGGCTCAAGCCCAAGTACAACAATTAGACGAAGTGGTACTTCGTGCGCAACGAATTAATAGCCCCATTCAACCCCTAAGCGCAACCCTAGTTTCAGACAGTTTGCAATTGCTTTTGCAGCAAGACATTGGAGAACGCTTACACACCGTACCAAGTCTTTTTGTGAGCAGCCAGCAAAACTTTACCCAAGACACCCGAATTTCAATACGTGGCTTTGGCGCACGCGCAGCATTTGGCATTCGGGGAATAAAGATTTTATTAGACGGTATTCCCGTTACCACCCCAGACGGACAAACACAGCTGGACCATATTCCGCTATCACAATTAGGTGACATCGAAGTATTACGAGGGCTTTCAGGGGGGCTATATGGCAATGCCTCGGGGGGGGTTATTTTGCTTAAAAGCACACCCGTAAATACCCAGAAAAATATAGCTGTTAGCATCGCCGATTTTGATTCAAGATCTGTTGTGGCAACGCTGAGCAAAGCCTATGAAAAAAATCACTTTCGTGCAATTGTAGAACACAAAAACCAAGAGGGCTTTAGAGCTTGGAGTGCTTATGAAAACACTTTGGTTTCCTTATCAAATACTTTGTTTATAAATTCCGAAAATCACCTATCGCTAGATTATTCCTTTTTTAACAGTCCATTCGCACAAGATTCGGGCGGGCTAACTCAACTCGAAGTAGAACAAAACCGAAGACAAGCACGACAAGCCAACATAGATTATATGGCTGGAGAAAAAGTTAAGCAACATTATTTTTCTGCTCGATTTAAAAACAACAACTGGGCTTCCTATCTGTTTTATGTAAACCGGCATTTAGATGCTCGTTTGCCTTTTGCATACGGAGGTCAAATAGATTTAATGCGGCATTATTTTGGAGTGGGCACATACCGTAATGGTGCTAAAAACCAGTGGAAATGGCAATATGGCTTAGAAGGCGCTTCGCAACGTGATCTAAGAAAACGTTTTGAAAATAAATTAGGCACAAAAGGAGCACAAACGCTACATCAAAACGAACATTTTCATAGCGTTAGTAGCTATGGAATTGTAGAAAAAGAAGTAAGCGATTGGCATATTCGTGGTGCGCTTCGAGCCGATTTGCATCAAATTTCACTGGCCGATTTTTTGGGGGCTCAAGCTGATAAAAAAACGCTTTCAGCACTCTCACCTAGTATAGCTGTACATCGAGAGCTCTCAAATTTTTTTAATGGTTATGTGCGTTGGGGAACAGGTTTTGAAACACCTTCACTAAATGAACTTTCAGCAAATCCTTCTGGTGAAACCGGATTTAATTCAGCTTTAAGCGCTCAGAAATCAGAAGAAATTGAAGTCGGATTAAGGTATTCCGAAAAGACTTTAACCTTGGGGGTCACCCTTTTTAACACCACTACCAAAAATGAAATTATTCCCTATGAAGTTGAAACTTTTCCAAGTCAAACATTTTATGCCAATCTAGGGAATACCAAAAGAAAAGGAGTTGAAATTGATGGAATGTGGCACGCAGCTCCTCGAACTAAAATAACCATGGTTTTCAGCCATGGAAACTATGAAACTGAGACAAAACGCTTGCTCCCAAACGTGCCAAAAAATCAATTTAACAGTGAAGTAAAACGCCTTTTTAAAAGGGGCGGATTGGCTGTAAACATACGGTATGTAGGAAAACGATTTGCAGAAAACGGAAACACAATTGTTGTTCCTTCATTTTGGACAACCGATATTTCTATTCAACACTATTGGGGGAAAATACGGGCTACCGTGGGGGCTACTAATTTGAGTAATACACTGTATTTTGATAATCTTCGCATTAATGCTTTTGGTGGTCGTTACTTTGAGCCTGCCGCCAAAAGACAAGTTTATTTCCGAATGATGGTTTCCTTGTGAATTTGCTATCTTAGTAAATCCTTTTGGCAAAACCCATGAAAAAAAATGTAATCGCTTTTCTTACGCTTTATTTTCACTTATCATGTGCACAAGTAGAAAATGTGCCGGAAATCACAACCCCAACAGAACCTTCATACACTACTGAACTGGTTGTTCCAGATGTTGAAATTCCATGGGGCATGGTTTTTTTACCAAATGGAAGTTTATTGTACTCGGAAAAAGAGGGGAAACTTATTCGGTTTGAATATGGTAAAAAGAAAGAAGTTTCAGGGATTCCAAAAACCTATGTTAGAGGTCAAGGGGGATTGATGGGATTGGCATTGCACCCTAATTTTGAGCAAAATAATCGCCTCTATTTTGCAATGGCAACGCCAAATGAGGATGCTTCTGGTGGGAATACAGGAATTTACTCTGCTACCCTTTTGGGGGTAACGCTGAAAGATGTAAAATTGTTATACAAAGCCAAACCCGACACTAAAAAAGGGGTTCATTTTGGCTCTCGTATCGTATTTGATAAAAAAGGGTATTTATATTTTTCCATTGGAGATAGAGGGGAACGGGATGTTAACCCGCAAGACATCACCCGCGATAACGGAAAAATTTACCGTTTAAATGACGATGGAAGTATTCCAGCTGACAATCCTTTTGTTGGTGTTGATGGAGCAATAGAAGCTATTTACTCATATGGACATCGCAATCCACAAGGACTTGTACTTCATCCTGAAACAGGAGCTTTATGGGAACACGAGCATGGCCCAAAAGGGGGTGATGAAATAAATATCATTGAGGCAGGTAAAAACTACGGTTGGCCTAAAATAACGTATGGTATTAATTATGTTGGAACTAAAATAACAGATAACAAAGCATTACCTGGCATGGAACAACCTTTTTACTATTGGGTTCCATCTATTGCGACTTCGGGAATGGCTTTTGTGACAGGAAACAAATACCCCGAATGGAAAGGTAATTTACTGGTGGGGTCATTAAAAAATTCCTATTTAGAGCGATTAACTATTCGTGATAATCGTGTCGTGGCAAGAGAAAAAATTGCCGACGGTATTGGTCGTGTTCGCGATGTGGTTATTGGCCCTTACGGCTATATCCACATTGCCGTGGAGTTTGAGGGGATATACCGAATAAAACCAAACTAAAAAACGGCTTTATAAAAAGCCGTTTATGATTATAAAATAAACTCGGGGTTTATTTCTTCTCTTCTGCAAGCATAGCTGCAGCATGTCCTTGATTGTGAGCTAATGCTACCATAATTTTATCGCTCATGATTTCTCAAATTTTTGCGTTAAACTTATTGTAACGATTGATCCGGGTGCGTTCTCTCCACCCGCGACTATATTATAAAACCCAGTCCACACGGGTTAAAATCACATGAATTGTTAAATTCACAAAATAAAGTTACAAAAAAAATTGATTCAATAAATTATTTGTGAAATAAATATTTTTTATTGAATAATAGGCAATTTTGTTTTAAATGATTGGTGGGGTTGTTATGTGTTAGCTTCAACAAGCTTTTAAGAGAATTACAAACCCTACCTTTTTTTTCTTTTAAACCCTCTTTTAACGTTCGATTTTTTGGAGAACGGACTTTTAGATTCCGTCTTATTTACACTTCCTTGCCTTTTGCTATTCTTTGGATTAGATGTCGATGGATTTTGTTTTTTTTGGGAGTTTTTACGAGGCTTTTTGCGGGGCTTTTGTTCCATTTCATCTGCATCTTTTTGATTGTGGAAAGGATGATCAGAATTCACGGGGATTTTTTGATTAATCAGTTTTTGAATATCGCGCAAAAAACCCTTTTCTCCGCTTGAACAAAACGTAATCGCTTCTCCAACTTCTTCAGCACGACCGGTGCGCCCAATCCGATGCACATAGGTTTCTGGAACATTAGGCAAATCATAGTTAATAACCAAAGACAATTTACTCACATCAATTCCTCGTGCAGCAATATCTGTAGCAACAAGAACAGAAAACTTGTTTTGTTTAAAACGCTGTAGTGTCTTTTGTCTTGCGTTTTGAGTTTTATTTCCGTGAATAGCTTCGGACTTAATATTGGATTTATGTAAGGCCGTAACAATTTTATCTGCACCATGCTTGGTGCGAGAGAATACCAAGATCGATGTGTTATTCTTTTTATTAATCACATATCGGAGCAAATCTACTTTATCAGGTTTACTTACATAGTATATAGCTTGGGAAACTTTCTCAGCAGTAGTCTGATCGGGAGCGATAGTTACCCGTTTTGGGGTGCCCAAAATTTGACTTGATAATTCCAATATTGCTTGTGGCATTGTTGCCGAAAAAAACAAGGACTGTCTTTTTTCAGGAAGTTTTCCGATAATTTTTTTAATGTCGTGGATAAAGCCCATGTCAAGCATCTGATCTGCTTCATCCAAAACAAAGTATTCTATAGTGTTTAGACGTATGTATCCCTGACCTATCAAGTCCAGCAAACGTCCAGGAGTTGCCACCAAAATATCCGCGCCATTTCGCAAAGCACTCGTTTGTTTGTGTTGACTAATACCGCCATAAATCACAACACTTCTAAAACCTACATATTTTGAGTAATTAACAATGTTGTCGTTTATTTGGTTGGCAAGTTCTCTTGTTGGAGAAATTATTAGGGCTTTAAGCACCCTTCTACCTTTCGGCTTTTTTACTGGTTTTGATAAAAAAAGACGCTGTAATAATGGAATTGTAAATGCTGCTGTTTTACCTGTTCCTGTTTGAGCAGAACCAAGTAAATCGTTACCCTGAAGAAGTATTGGAATCGCTTGCGCTTGGATGGGCGTTGGAGCTGTATAGCCTTGCTCCTCAATCGCCTTTAGTATTGGAGGTATGATCTCCAGATTAGAAAATGTCATGGCTGCGAAGGTAGAGCTAATGTTTTAATAACAACATAACTTAACTGCCATTTATTCTCTATAAAAAGTCTTCAAAAACAATAAGCCTTTTATACTCCTCTAAAAGTTAGCTATTAGCTTAGTATATCCATTCAAGTTATTTTGGGAACAATTGCTTACTTTATTGAGTAAGCTAGGTGTTTAACTTCGTAATCAGATAAAATATTTTGCAAATAGTTAAATTTAATATATTAATAAAATGAAAAGAATTTTACTCATCCTCTTTGGAATACTTGTTTCTCCTTATACTTTTAGTCAAATATTAACCGTTAATTCTAATTCTTCTGTGTCCATTGCTTCGGGCAGTTCCATTAACCTAGGCGGGTTGGAAATCGCACCCGATGCTACGTATGTCATCAGTGGCAACAATGCCGTGTCTCGTTCCGCTTCTGCGATTACTTCGGGTGATAATAGCTCTGTGTCACGTGTGTATACTTCAAGTGCTTTACTTTCAGGATTTACAGGCACACTTACCTTCTCATATCTTGAGGGAGAGCTCAATGATATTGTAGAAGCTGATCTTGTTTTGGAGCTTCAAGCAGATGATGATTCTTGGACGACCTATGGGGGAACTGTAGATGAGGTAAACAATACGGTTAGCTATACATTTAATGAACCTGTTTCATTTAAAGCCGTTACTGCTAGTAGTGCAGATGCTACACTTACTGTTAAAGACACCTATCCTTTAGATTCTAGGATCTCTGTATACCCAAACCCCACAGCCAATAGAATCTACATACAGGTAGACAATATCATAAAAGCTGAACTCTTTGACCTTGTGGGAAGAAAAATAATAGAAACAAATCAAAACCAAATCAATTTAGGAAACTTGAACAGCGGATCATTCATCCTAAAAGTCATTACTGACAATAACAAATCAAAATCATTTAAAATTATTAAGCAATGAAACGAGTTTTATTAATATTATTTTGCACCCATCTATTTGCACAACACACGAAGTTACCAATGAATATTTCTGAAGTTCTAAGTTTAGGAAACGAAACTTATACGGTTCCAGTTGGACATGTTCTTCAAACTCTTCCGTTAGGAACAGTAGAAGATCCTTTTGAAGGTACAATTGCCGGGACTGTTGGTATTAATGATGGTGTTTCAGGTGGTTGGTGGACTGTTGAAAAAATCATTCTTACAGAAGGTTACAGAATAAGCTCTAACCCCTCAAGTATTGCCTTGTTATATAACATTAATTCTGTTAATTCATCTGTAAAAGGAATCAGAGTTATTTGGTACAATGAGTCATATACCGTTCCTGACAATACTATTGCTGAAGTATACAGCGTTTATTCTGCAGGAATTAATGGTAATCCAGATCAAACAACTTTTAGAAGAGTCAATGAAACAATGGATCGCGCCTTATCTGAAGGAATGTTTCTGGCAAGTGGAGACTCCGTTCAGTCATGGGGAGTAATATCATTAATAGAATATCACGATAACAACTTAAATGGTTCAGATGGATTTGATTTCATAGATAACTCAACAGACTATACAGGATTGACCAGTAGCATTTTCGCCAGCACAAACAAAGGTATTCAATCCAGGGGTCACATAACTTCTACTGAGGATCCAAATATAGAATTATATAATAATGCTTCAGGAGAGGGATCGTTTGCCGTTGGTCAGGGTAACACTTCGTCAGGAATGGCGTCAAATTCTTTTGGAAGATCTACAGTAGCATCAGGTTATGCATCATCAAGTTTTGGTTTTAATACTGAA
>JAURNV010000004.1 GCA_030830005.1 Flavobacteriaceae bacterium
AGCTCAGGGGTAGAGCATCACCTTGCCAAGGTGAGGGTCGCGGGTTCAAATCCCGTCTTTCGCTCAATTTTTAGTCCAAGCTGAAGTGGTGGAATTGGTAGACACGTTGGACTTAAAATCCAATGAGCAGTAATGTTCGTGCGGGTTCAAGTCCCGCCTTCAGTACGATTTTATTCCCAAGAATAATTTTTTATTCTTGGGAATATTTTTAATGAGCTACAGCCTCTCAATAATCTTCTGCATCATAGACTTAAGCTCATCTAGTTCAGATTGTTGCTCTGATAGAATCCTCTGCTGTTCCTTCATCAACCCACCTGGCTTTGTAGCCGCTACGGTTGCTTTGGCATTTGGGCTGGCAGCTTCATCGTTCTTCCCAGCCATATTACTAGGAATATTCTCCAAACGCATCAACAAAGAAGGCGCGATTAGTGGCATGCTAGTGGGGGTAACACTGATGCTATTCTATATGCTCAAGTTTAAGTTTGGTTGGTTTGGGGGAGGCAACAAGGCCGATTGGTGGTTTGGGATATCTCCAGAAGGGTTTGGTACCGTAGCAATGGTGTTCAACTTCATTGTAACCCTTTTAGTTTCAGCTAAAACCCCAGCGCCGAGCAAAGATATTCAAGAGTTAGTGGTTAATATTCGAAAGCCTTAAAAAAGGCCAAGTTCTATTTGTAATTACTTTTTTGACTAATATATTCTTTCGCAGTTTGATTTGTACTAATAACATTTCAAGCCAGAATTCCAGTTTAAAATTACTTGTTAAAATTTAATCAAATCACCAAGCTTAATCAAAAAAGTAAGTGATGGTTTCGAAAACAACTCAATTGGGTGTACAGTCGAACCCACAACATTCGTTGCGGGTTTTTGTTTTCAAAAATTTCCAAAAAGCTGTTTAAAAAATAGAGGTTTTGTTTTTGAAATAGCACAATTGGGAGTCCTGCTACAAATTTTGAACAACTAGAAGATAGGTTATAGAGTATTGCCAAAAAAACTTCTTATATATGAAATTAATTAATTATTAAACTTTTGTTGAAGCTCTTTTTATAAGCTCGGTGTTTAGGGTAATTTTTTTATGAACAACAGGAAGATTATTTTTTCTTTGCTTTAGTTCTGTGTAAAGCTGTTTAAATGCGGCTTTCCCAATTTTATATCCAGGTTGATTAATTGTTGTTAGACTGGGGGAAATGACAGATGACATAAACCAATTGCTAAAGCCTACGACGGAAATGTCGTCAGGGACCCTAACCCCCATTTCACTAAATGCTGTTAATGCACCGATAGCTACTAGGTCTGTATTGATAAATACACCATCCACATCTTTGTGTTTTTGGACTAGCTTTTTAGCGTTAATTTTTCCTTCTTCAAAACTTGAGTCACCACATTCACAGATGTAGACTAAGTCAGAATCATAAACATAATTATTGTTTTCCAGTGCTTCTCTATATCCTATAAATCGATCAATTGAATTTTGAGAAAGCAAGGGTCCTCTAAAGTGGGCAATTCGCTTACAACCAGTATCAATCAAGTGTTGCGTGGCATCTCTTGCTGCTTTTCTATCATCTATAACAACTTTTGAGCACTCCAGTATTTTTGCAATTTTATCGAACATTACCAAGGGTTTTCCTTGCGAGAGTACATCACTTAGATGTCCAAAGTTTCTTGTTGAGTTCGCAATAGAAATGAGTATTCCATCAACACGCTGTCTCAGCAAAAGATCAATTTGTTTTTTTTCCAACTCGTATGACTCATTTGATTGGAGAATGATGACTAAATAGCCTTTTTTTTCCGCTTGTGTTAAAATTCCTTTTATCACATTTGAAAAAAAATGATGCACAATTGCTGGTATGATTAACCCAATGGTCTTAGATTCCTTTGTTCTTAAATTCACAGCAAATGCATTGGGTTTGTAATTTAATGTTGTTGCTAATTCCTTAACAAGTGCTTTTGTTTTCTCGCTAACATCTGGATAATCTTTAAGGGCTTTAGAAACAGTCGAAACAGAAATTTTAAGCTTATCTGCAATTTGTAATAAAGTAACCTGACTCATTTTTAGTATTTAATTTTTCTAAAATATAAAAATATTCTATTTCACGAAAACGTTTTCGTTAATTTCGAAAACGTTTTCGTTTCAAGTTTTGATTTTTTTTGTCTATATATTATGATTTTCGTGAAATATATAATAACTAAAAGTTAAATTGATAATTATGAAACTAATAAATAAAATTACTTTTTCATTTTTGTTCTTTTTTTCAGTTACTGTAGCCTTTGCGCAATCTTCAGTTTCAGGAAAAATAAGTGACGAAAATGGGATGCCCATTTCAGGCGCAACTGTTATTGTCAGTGGCACTTCAACAGGAACTGTATCTGACATTGATGGAATATATAAACTAACAGGTATTTCTGATGGAAATGTTACACTAACAGCTTCATATTTGGGTTTTAAAACCCAATCTCAAGTGGTTACAATAAATGGTATGAGTGCAACTATGAACTTCGTACTTGTAGAAGACTTTTCCACTTTAGACGAAATTATAATCACAGGGGTCGTGAATCCAAAGTCTAAATTAGAGTCTAGTGTGTCGATTTCTACATTAGGAGTAGATGTAATTGAGCAAGCCGCACCCAGAAGTGCAGGGGAATTATTTAGAAATATCCCCGGTATTCGTGCAGAATCCTCGGGAGGTGAAGGTAACGCAAACTTCAATGTGCGTGGTGTACCTGTTTCTTCTGGAGGTTCTCGCTACTTCCAAATTCAAGAGGATGGTTTACCACTAAATCTATTTGGCGATACTTCTTTTGGAAATTCAGACAACTTTCTTAGAATAGACAGTAATATTGGTCGTGTTGAAGCTATTCGTGGTGGATCTGCCTCAACGCAAACATCTAATGGTCCAGCTGGAATTATCAACATGATAAGTAAAACTGGAGATGTAGAAGGTGGGTCTATTATGGCTACTTACGGCTTAGATTACCAAACAAGTAGAATGGACTTTGAATATGGAACTCCTTTAGCAAACGGCTTGTCTTATCACATTGGTGGTTTCATGCGTACTGGAGAAGGGCCACGAAATATTGGTTATCAAGGAAATAAAGGTGGTCAAATTAAAGCGAATATTACCAAAAAATTTGAGTCAGGATTTGTGAGAACATACTTTAAGTACTTAAATGATAAGTCGGTAATGTATCTTCCTATGCCTATGTTGTTAAAAGGTTCGAATGACAACCCTTCTTTTGAAAATCTTCCCGGCTTTGATATTAACAACGATTCCCCTCACTCTAGCAATTTACAACAAAGTGCTGGTACAGATCCATTTTCAGGAGATCGTAATGTTAATGATGTTAGAAACGGTAACAATCCAAAATCAAAAGCTATAGGAACCGAATTCTCATTTGATCTTGGTAACGATTGGAGCGTTTCAGGAAAAGCACGCTACAGTGCTAATTCTGGAGAGTGGGTATCTCCATTTACAATGGCTGTTGGTACTGTATCCGAAATTGAAACGACTGCCAGGGGTGCTGTAAATGCAACAGGAAACTTAGTTTATGCTGATGGAGCTAGAGAGGCTTTCAATCCTTCCAATGGGTTAGCTCAAATTATTCACATGTTTGATGTAACTATAGATGATTTAAGCAACTTCTTTAGCGATGTTAAAGTAAACAAAAAGGTTAATGATAATTTTGGACTTACTTTAGGTATGTTCACTGCAACGCAAAACACCAAAATAGGTTGGCAATGGAGCTCTTTTATTTCTGAAGTAAAAGGTAATGGAGAAGCTAGATTAGCAGACTTTGATGGTTGGTCAAGAAACGGACAATATTCATATGGAACACCTACCTGGGGCAATTGCTGTCAACGTAAGTACAACACCGTTCATAATGTGAATTCACCTTATGTTGCCGTAGATGCAAACCTTTCTGAAAAATTAAACTTTGATGGTAGTGTTCGATTCGAAAATGTTCGTGTTAATGGAAATATCCAAGCAGGACCCACAAGTCAAGCAAACTATGATTATGATGGTGACGGTACTATCCAAGGAATTGAAGAAGTGGTGCCAATTATTGCAGGAAATGCTGGTCAAAACATAAATGATGATTATAATTTTGTTTCGTACTCTTTTGGGTTGAATTACAAAACAAGTGATGACGCTGCTCTGTTTTTACGTACAAGTTTAGGTGCTTCTGGAAGAGCTCCAGACAGAAATAACTACGGCTCAAATGGAAAAGGTGACACACAATTTGATGAAGTAAGTCAAACAGAACTGGGTTACAAAAGACGTTTTGATAACGGATTTTTAAATCTTACTGGATTTATAAGTAATACAAAAGAAGGATTAAGTAATGAACTTAACCGAACTGTTGGCAATCCATTTAAAGCTATGGGTCTAGAAGCAGAAACATCATTAGTATTAAGTGACAAATTCGTGTTTGTCGGGTCTGCTACTTGGACAAAAGCTGAGATTGATGGGGGTGCTAACAAAGGCAACACACCTAGAAGACAAGCGGATTTTGTTTATAATTTTACTCCTACTTATATGTACGGAAATGACAATCAAAACACCCTTGGGCTTAGTGTTCTTGGCACTTCAAAATCCTATGCACAAGACGATAACGCACTTGTGATGCCAGGTTATGCATACGTAAATCTCTTTTCAGAAATCAAATTGACAAACGCTTTGTCATTATGGGTAAACGTGAATAACTTATTTGACGTGGTAGGAATTACTGAAGTTGAAGGGAATGGTGATGGAGCATTTAACGGAGACCGTTTGGCTAGAGCTCGATCAATAAGCGGACGTTCATCCACAGTATCACTCCAATTCAAATTTTAATTAACACTTTTCGCAAGTAGTCTAGTTTTTATAGTTTAGGGTTGGTGTTTATTTTTTCACCAACCCTTTCTTTAATGTTTTATGATAAAAAGATCTAAATTGGCGCTAATCAGTTTAACCTGTTTGCTTTGTTTTGCACTCACCCCAAACACTAAGCAACAGTCAAAACTCATTGTTTATGGTAGTGATGCATGTCATTATTGTATAGACACCAAAACCTTTTTAAAACAAAATAATATTACATTTATTTACTACGACATAGACTTGAACAAGGATAAAGAACATGAAATGTTATTAAAATTAAATCGTGCAGGAATTTCTATTGATAACTTTCAGCTTCCTGTTGTTGATAAAAGTGAAGTTATTTTGACTAATGGCTCAAATTTCATTGCTTTTTTAAAAAAAATAATCGAATAGATGTTAAAAAAAATCAAACTTAGTTTTTGGCAAATTGTGAACATGAATGTTGGTTTTTTTGGCATCCAATACAGTTTTGGCCTACAACAAAGTGCCGTAAATCCTATCTATGATTTTTTGGGTGCATCACCAGATCAAATACCAATTTTAAATTTAGCTGGACCAGTTACTGGGCTATTGGTACAGCCTCTTGTTGGTGCTTTAAGTGATAAGACATGGCACCCCAGATTTGGCAGAAGAAAACCATATTTTTTTATTGGTGCTTTAATATGCAGTGTTAGTCTATTTGCCTTTCCATTCAGTAGCTCTCTTTGGATGGCTGCAGGTCTTTTATGGATTCTTGATGCAGGAAACAATATGGCCATGGAGCCCTATCGAGCATTTGTTGTTGACACCTTAAAGCCTACGCAGCAACCGCTAGGTTTTCAAATGCAAAGCTTCTTTACTGGGCTTGGTCAAACTCTTGCAAATGTTTCGCTTTTTTTGTTTCCTATGGTAATCTTAGGAAAAACAGGGCATTTGCCTACTTGGGTTTTTGCATCATTCTTCCTTGGTGCAGTTTGTTCAATCGGGTCTATTTTGTGGAGCATTAGAACTACTAAGGAAATCCCTCCTTCAGACAAAGAAATAGAAATTATTAGAACATCAAAAAAAGGGATTACCGCACCATTGATTGAAATCTTTTCTGCTATTAAATCCATGCCTAAAGTAATGTGGCAATTGGCATTAGTTTATTTATTTCAATGGTATGCACTATTTTGTTATTGGCAAAATTCATCAAAAAGTATTGCACTTTCAATTTGGGGGGCTACACCTAAATCAAACCCCGATGCTTATGAAAAAGCTGTTAGTTGGACAGGCTTGGTTAATGGCTGGTACAATGTTGTTACATTTTTAGTTGCTTTCCTTCTAGTGGGTTATGCTAAAAAATTTGGCGCCAAAAAAGTTCACTTTGTTTGTTTGCTATTAGCAGGAATAGGTTTTGCAGCATTTCCACACATTACCGATAAAAACTTATTATTTGTGGCAATTACTGGATTTGGTATAGGCTGGGCAAGTATGATGGGTATTCCATATTTACTTGTGGTGTCATCAATTCCCAAAGAAAGATATGGGGTTTATATGGGAATTATTAATATGATGATTGTAATACCTATGCTGTTTCAAAATTTGTCATTTGGTTATATCCTTAAAAACTTTTTAAATAACGACCCCAGAAATGCCATAAGTTTTGCTGCTGTTCTCCTTCTTTTTGGAGCACTTGCAACATTATTTATCAAATCGAAAGAAACAAAAATAAACTTGAACTGATGGACATTCTTTGCGTTGGAGAAATATTAGTAGATTTTATTGGTAATCAATATGGTAAATCAATATCTAAAACAAAAAGTTTCAGTCGTTATTTGGGTGGCTCAACCGCTAATTTAGCTGTCAATGCCAAAAGAATAGGGCTAGATGTTAACTTAGTGGCTGCAATTGGAAATGACGGTCTTGGAAAATATTTACACAATGAACTTGTTAAATTTGGATTAAAAACAACACACATAGCTCAATTAACTAGCCACCCTACAAGTGTTATTTTTGTTTCTAGATCGAATGATACGCCTGATTTTCTTCCTGTTCGTGGTGCTGACGCATATATTTTTGAAAAACTAATAGACGATAAACTTCTAAGTAATACTACTGTTTTTCACACTTCTTGTTTTGCATTAAGTAAAGAACCTGCAAGATCCGTTATTATGCGTAAAGCCAAACAGGCTTATATGAGGGGGTGTAAATTGAGTATTGATATTAATTATTCACAAAAAATTTGGAATGATAAAGCTGAGGCAATTCATTTTATAAAGGAGTATTGTGCGCTAAATCCTTTAGTTAAAATAAGTGCTGATGACACCAAAAGACTTTTTGGGAATACCATCTCATATGAAGATGCTTTTTCTCTTTTTCATAGTTATGGTGCAGATACTGTATGTCTTACACTCGGAAGCAAAGGGGTTATTTTAGCAGAAAAAGAAAAAAACCTAATTACTAAACCTGCTATTTCTGTCTCTAAAGTGATTGATGTCACAGGTGCTGGAGATGCCTTTTGGTCAGGGTTTTTATTTGGGTATACTAAAAATTACACGCCTGAACAATGTGTGTCTTTTGGATTAGAGTTAGCCCATATTAAACTACAGCATGTTGGTCATCTTCCAAAAAATACCAACGTAACCGTACCCGTTTAAAACTATTTTCCTGAGCATGCAAAACGTACAAAAAGGGGTTGTATTTAATGCTTACCCCGACAGTATTGGGGGTGATTTATCCGCTTTAATTGACCTTTTTGAAAAAAGCGAGTTTAAACATGCTTTTTCTTATGTTTATTTACTTCCTACCGTATTTAATAGTGATTTGGATAGGGGGTTTTCAATCATTGATTATAACCTCAATCAATCTTTAGTTAAAAAAGAGAATTTAGAATACCTGGCGAATCTAAATATTAAGCTAAAACTTGATATTGTACTTAACCATCTTTCTGTAGCCTCCCCCCAATTTCAAGATCTTCTATTGCACGGAAACCGCTCCAAATACAAAGACTTTTTCATCAATTGGAATTCTTTTTGGACTAATAATGGTCAAATGCAAGTGGACGGTATTATAAAGCCAAAAAAAGCTTTTCTAGAAAAACTTTTTATGCGAAAAGACGGTCTACCTATTCTTGAGGTTTTTTTTCCAGATGGCTCTAAGCAACCATATTGGAATACTTTTTATCAAAAAATTGAATTTAACAAAATCCAACCTTCAGATTTGGATTCCGTTTTGACTTCAGAAAATCAGAAAATAACTCTTTCAAAGGCAATCAATAATGCGATTGATAAGGGGGAAAATATTCAAGATATCAATTTGATAAAGAATTCTATCTATAAATTGGATTTGTTGAACATTATTTACCAAAAATGCACCTACTTGGGCCAAATGGACCTAAACGCAAACTCTGAAATGGTCTGGGAATTTTATCAACAATCCTTGCAAAAATTGAACTCTTACGGCTGCAAAATATTACGACTAGATGCATTTGCTTATTTACACAAAAGTGTTGGGGAAACAAATTTTTTCAACAAACCTGGAACTTGGGAATATTTGGAAAGATTTAAATCTATGGCGGATGAATTTGATTTTATTCTTTTGCCAGAAATTCACGCCGAATATGGATCTAAAATCCATGAAGAGGTCGCCAAAAAAGGGTATACGATTTACGATTTTTTCCTTCCTGGACTTATGATTTACACAATAGAATATAAGGACAACAGGCCCCTTATAAAATGGATTACCGAAATTGTCGAAAAAGGATATAAAACTATAAATATGCTCGGTTGTCATGACGGTATTCCTATGTTAGACTTAAGAGGCAAAGAAGTAAATGGAATATGCCACAAGGGATTATTAACAGACAAACAAATCGATGATATTATTGCTCTTATTTTAGATAGAGGAGGAAAAGTAAAAAATATTTTTGATGCTAAAGGAAAAAAAATATCCTACTATCAAATAAATGCAACCTATTTCAGCGCCCTAGGCGAAAGTGAAAAGAAATTATTATTGGCTAGAGCAATTCAATTATTTATGCCCGGAACTCCTCAAGTATGGTATTTAGACTTGTTTGCAGGAAAAAATGATTACCTAGCAATGAGCCGAGCTGGGACAGAAGGGCACAAAGAAATAAACCGAACGAATCTTAGTGATGGAGATATAAATGAAGGGTTGACTAAAAATATAGTAAAAAAGCAACTTGCGCTTATCAATATTAGGAATAGGTTGACTGCATTTGGCGGAAAATTAATTTTAGAACCTTGCAATGCGAATCAACTGAAACTAACTTGGAAAATGAACAACGATTTTGCAAGACTAGAAGCAAGTTTAGATAGCTTGCAGTTTAGTGTTTCTTATTCTGAAAACGGAAAAATTAGAAAAGAAATATTCAACTCCTAAAGATAGATTTATACAGTTTTACATATTTGAACTATGGAATGTTTGGGTCACAAGTCGAGTCCTAAATCCTCAAAGATGCGGTTATTTTTATGCAATTCACTTTTATAAGCTTTTGGTTTTATTTTGTTCAATGTAAACCTATCAGCCCCCTAAGACATCTTTCAAACTATTTAGGTTAACTTTACCGCCTCTTATGATAGATTTTTCATCTTTGGGCATATCGCCCAAACTCTTAGAGGCGATACAGTCTTTAGGATTCCAATCCCCAACCGAAGTTCAGCAAAAAGCAATACCTGTTTTGTTAGAAAAACAAACAGATATCGTTGCGTTGGCACAAACCGGAACAGGCAAAACAGCTGCATTTGGTTTGCCCATGCTTCAACAAATAAATGCCAACAGTAAGAAAACGCAAGCACTTGTTATTGCTCCAACTCGAGAGTTGTGTGTGCAAATAAGCAAAGAACTTGTAAAGTACGCAGCGTCTATTTCAGGGCTAAAAATTGTACCGGTATATGGGGGTGCAAGTATCCAAGAGCAAGCCAAAATGGTTAAAAAAGGCGCTCAGGTTTTGGTGGCTACTCCGGGGCGTATGCAGGATATGATTCGAAGAAAGTATGTTGACATTTCATCGATTAACTTCTGTATTCTTGACGAAGCAGATGAAATGCTGAACATGGGTTTTAAAGAAGATATAACAAACATTCTTTACCATACACCGAACACTAAGCAAACGTGGTTATTTTCTGCTACGATGCCAAAAGAGGTGGCTAGAATTGCAAAAGCATTTATGCATAATCCGGTTGAGATAACGGTTGGCACTAAAAATGCGGCTTCTACTAACATTAAACACGAGTATTATGTGGTGGGAGGACGTGACCGTTATAACGTACTGAAGCGTCTTTCAGACATTCAACCTGATATTTTTTCTATTGTGTTTTGCCGCACCAAGCACGATACACAACGCGTGGCAGAAAAACTTATTGATGATGGATATAGCGCAGGTGCGCTCCATGGTGACCTTAGTCAAAACCAACGAGATTTGGTGATGAAATCCTTTCGCGCCAAACAAATACGGATGCTTGTAGCTACAGATGTTGCTGCTAGGGGAATTGATGTTAACGATATCACGCATGTGATTCATTATCAATTGCCAGATGAGATAGAAACCTATACCCACAGAAGCGGCAGAACGGGACGCGCAAGTAGTTCCGGTACCTCGATGATTATTCTTACCAAAGGCGAATTGAAAAAAATCAAAACCCTTGAGCGTATCATAAATGCCGAAATAGCTGTAAAAGAAATACCTGAGGCAAACGAAATTTTCTCCAAGCAACTGGGCTATTTTGCAGAAAAAATTAAGGACTCAAAAGTGAACACTGAAATGGATGCCTATTTGGAAGAGGCAAATACCATGCTCCAGCCTTTTTCAAAAGATGAACTTATAAAAAAACTAATGTCTGTTGAGTTTAATAGGCTCAACACCTACTATCAAAAACAATCGAGTAAGATTTCAAAAATTGCAGTTGATGATAAGCCTTCACAGAAAAGCAAAGACGCTCGTTACAATCTAAATATAGGAAGTAGAGACAATTATGATTGGAAAAATTTAAAAGCATTTTTGGTTGACTTTTTAGGGTTAGAATCGGATGATGTTTACCACGTTGATGTGATGGAAAACAATGCCTACTTCAACACTTCGATGGATAAAAAAGAACAGGTGTTGGCAGCTTTTGATAATTTCAAGCTGGACGGACGTCTCATTCAGCTTCGATTGACAGAAAAAAGAGGGCAGCACTTGCAAAATGGAGATAACTTCACTAAAAAAAGAAATAAAAAATCAAAGGGCTATGGAAATGGGCGCCGAAATGACGATGTTTTTTTTAGTAAGAAAAGCAAAAAGAAGTCCCAAAAACGCTCTCGTAGAAAGTAAGTTTTAGTGCATTTGCATAGAATGCGTTGTTATATTTAGTATACCACAATCAAAAATCTAATAGTAAGGTAAAAATTTCACTACCTTTATTTTGTGGATTTCGCAATTCACACACCTTATGACCCGTGTGGACTGGGTTTTATAATATAGTCGCGGGTGGAGAGAACGCACCGGATCAATCGTTACAATAAGTTTAACGCAAAAATTTGAGAAATCATGAGCGATAAAATTATAGTAGCATTAGCTCACAACCAAGGACATGCTGCGGCGATGCGAACTTGGTATCCGTAGCAGAAGTAGAAAAACTTATGGGTGGCGACGCATCAGGTCGTGTAGCTCGATAAATTATACAAATGGCACAGTTTACAAGAATCGAAGTAGCCCAGACAATGAAAGAAAGTGGTATGGTACCGCTATTCTTTCACAAGGATGTCGAAGTAGCCAAAAAGGTACTAAAGGCTTGCTATGATGGTGGTGCACGTCTTTTGGAGTTTACCAGTCGCGGTGATTTTGCTTTGGAGGTATTTACGGAACTTACCAAGTATGCTGTAAAAGAACTTCCGGGGATGATTATGGGCGTGGGTTCGGTTACCGATGCAGCAGCAGCGTCTGCTTATATGCTTAACGGGGCAAACTTTGTGGTAACCCCTGTACTTAGAGAAGACATTGCTATGGTGTGTAATCGTAGAAAGGTATTGTGGTCACCGGGTTGTGGCTCACTCACCGAGATTGCAAAAGCGGAAGAGCTCGGTTGTGAGATTGTTAAATTATTTCCTGGTAGCACCTACGGGCCTGGTTTTGTCAAGGGAGTTTTAGCACCCCAGCCATGGACGAGCATAATGCCTACTGGTAGGGTTAGCCCAACTGAGGAAAACCTCAAAGGATGGTTTGATGCTGGAGTTACTTGCGTAGGCATGGGTTCTAAGTTGATGGCAAAACATACAGATGGGTCGTTTGATTATGCTAAAATTGAACAGCAGACTAAAAATACACTTCAAATAATATCAGATTTGCGCAAACAAGAAACTAGATCTTATTTCAAGTTTTAGAGATTACATAACCAAAATCGGTAAACTATTTAATAAACTAATCATTTAGTTTATTCAAAAAATCAATTGATGGTTTCGAAAATAGCTCAATGGGGTGTACACAACGGGATAAATCTTCTTTTTTAGATTTATCCCTTTTTTTATTTTTTCGATTTACTCTGTTAAAACGGGCTATTTTTTACCAAAACAGTGCATATAAAAGCGCTGTGATGAGTAGCACTCCAAAAGCAGCTACATTAAATGTTTTATCTGTAGCGAAGAGCTGCTTGCTCAGCACACTGACTTTAGATTTTCCTAATCGTAAGTCTTCATTGCCCCAAGCATAGACTGCATCTTAGAGCCCTCCTCTACTGGCATACTCCCATTCAGCTTCTGTTGGCAATCGTTTGCCTGCCCTAGGAGTTCAGCCGTGATTTCTCTGCCTCAAAACCCATTAAATGACTTTCCACCGAAGCATCAATGGTGCTAGTCAGCATGTTAGGGTCGCGTGAATCCACAGCAGCAAGGAAATCGGACACCAATCGCCAATCACCTCCACCATGTGAATCGGAACTATGAGACCAACGCTGTTGTTCCCCTGTACGGAAATCTGTGTATGTGAATGATTTCATA
>JAURNV010000005.1 GCA_030830005.1 Flavobacteriaceae bacterium
GAGCTGCTTTCTGAACTTTTCAGGCTATCTAAACTTGATTTATTGGAATCACTATTTTTATGTGCCATATAATTTCGATACAGTAAAATGACTGTCATTAAAATTAAAACGGGAGTTATTACAGCGGGATTCCAATTGATTAAAAACACGACAATTCCCGAAGCAATAAACGCCCCTAAAGCAGTAGCAAACCATCCGGCGATTACACTTAATACTCCTGAAACTCTATAAACAGCACTTTCACGGCCCCACGCACGATCTGCAAAAGAGGTTCCCATTGCCACCATAAACGTAACGTAAGTGGTAGAGAGCGGCAGCTTCATTGTTGTGGCAATAGCAATTAAAATACCTGCAACCATAAGATTAACAGAAGCTCTAATTAAATCAAAAGCGGGGGCTTCAATGCTTTGATCTTTTGTAATCTTTATTTCAGGAGTTTTAAATCTACGTTCAATACTTTCCTCTAGCTTTTGTGGAATAAGGGCACTAAAATATTTTGTTAGCTGGGTAGTGCTCTTGACAATAATTCTAGAAATTAAATTTGGCTCAAATTTTTCATGAGTATCACTTTGCCGCGACAAACCAATTTCAGTCTCGGCAACGGTTTTTGCTTTTTTAGAAAACCAAAGCGTTACCACCATGATTCCTCCAGAAACAATCAGAAGAAAGGGCTCTGCAGGAACTTTTTTGTCTAAGACTTCCATAGAAAATAAAGCGGCATCAACACCCGAAGCAGACCAAGCTTCATAGGAGTGATACGCTGCCATTGGAACACCAATAAAGTTTACCAAATCATTTCCCGCAAATGCCAATGCCAAGCCAAAAGTTCCTATAGCAATTACAACTAGCAAGACTGTTTTTTTAGTGATAGATTGAAAAACATAAGAGAAAATAAGCCAACAAATAAAACTTCCTAAAATGATGAAAACCTCATTTCCCTCAATCGAACCTTTGAGCATCTTATAATACGGCGTTCCTTTTAATCCTTTCAAAAAAATGAAATAGGTAATTGCGGTTAAAGCAATTGAACCGAAAACCGCACCAAAACTCTTAACCTTTTTTTCTATTTGAAACGTAAAAATTAGTCGGGATACCCATTGCACTACAGCACCAATCGAAAAAGCAATAATAACAGACATAAAAATACCGCTGATGATTTGCCCAGCTTTTTTGGTATTGATGTAACTACCCAAATCGGCAAAGGTTTGCGTTTCGGAAACCCCTATTTTGATTAGCGACATAACTACTGCCGCCCCTAATAAGTTGAATACGATGGAAACAGTTGTAGACGTGGGAAGCCCTAACGTATTAAAGAAATCTAGTAGTAAAATATCGGTTATCATAACCGCCATGAAGATGTACATGATTTCATTAAAATTGAACATGGCAGGTACAAAAATCCCTTTTCGAGCAACCTCCATTAGGCCACTTGAATACACGGCCCCGATAAAAATTCCAAGACTAGCAAAAATCATTATCGTTCTTAGCGAAATAGCTTTTGATCCAATAGCAGAGTTTAAGAAGTTTATGGCATCGTTACTAACTCCAACAACCAAATCAGCAATGGCTAGAACTGCCAAAGCAACAATCATGAATAGATAAATATTTTCCATAGTTTACAACATAAAGGTAGAGACAAAAATGAGCAAGGCAATTGAATAATTTGTTATCAAAACGTTATTTTAAAAATGAATGTCAAATCCAAGTCTAAAAGTAATATTATCCGCAGCACCATCAAGAGCAGTATAGCTAATATCACTTTGTATTTTCAGCTTATGACCAACTACAAATTTGTTTAGGCCCAAAGTGTATTGGCGCACAGGGGCATTGCCCGTTACAGGCTCAAATTCTAATGTGGTATAGCGTCCGGCTAATTCGTAATTGTTTTCGAACAAATACCCCATTTGAAGGTTTAGCGCATTTCCTGTTAACACAACATCTCCCGTGGGGGTAACGTTGTCTAACTCAGTTGCAATTTCGTTTTCAGCAGTACGCTTGGCATACTCTCCCATAAACGAAAACCCGTTGTGTTTAAACATTGCATCGACAAAAAAAGTGGTTTGGTCAGTCTCGTAAATAGACCCGTCTTGGCGAATCATATAATCTCCGACAAATCCTCTTTCTCTTACCGCATCTTGATTGTAATTGTAGGTGAATCCAGCCATCAATTTAGGTTTTGCTTCTCTTTTAAGATCGGACTGACTATAGTCTCCCTTAGATTTAAATGCACCAAACGGTAATAATTCAATCCGAGCAGTATACTGTAGCCCACCTTCATTTCCTTCTGAAACATTTCTTCCTTCTCCTTGCGAAATGGCAAATTTTTCACGCATTAAAAAGTTTCCGCCAAGCGTTGATTTGTGGCGCAATTGAATCCCTAAGTCACGGTCAATGTTGAAACGACTGTTCAATAATGAGCGGTCAATTAATTGTAGGTTTCCAGAAGATACTACACGCTCAACGTTGCCAGGTAATTTTGTTTGTCCTGCCCACAACTCCCAATTTTTTGAAAAATTCCACATAATAACCGCATCTAAAATGTAACGAGGCGTATTTCGGTTAAATGCATTGGCTCCTGATATATCTCTATTAGATAGACCAAGCTCAATTTTATATTTCAACTTTGGGCTATAGGCAAATCCATCAAATTTAAGTCGTGCACGACGTACAATAAAGTTATGGTCTGGGCTGTCATAGCTGCTTCCATTGTGGTCCCATGAGGATATGGAGCGTACTTGAAATCGAGGAGCAAATTTTACACTAAATGTGCTGTCCTTAGCAACAAAATTGATCATCCCCTTTCCGAAAGAAGTGTCGCTTATCTCTTGCCCCTGAAGACTGAAGCCTAAAAAAATGACAAATATGAATAGTAATTTGTAGTTCATTATTTTGAATTATTAGTTTTATCGTGGACAAAATTGAACAATCAATATTAACTAAACGTTTCTTTAAAATTAAATAATAAACGGACTGCCTGGCCAGGGCAGTCATATTTAGGAATCCATTTTTACTACCCGACAAAAACTAACAAACAATAATGAATAATGTGTCTAAGACAACTCAAAATTAAGAAGCAGATTCCACGGTATTGTAATATAAATGGTGTTTAATTATTAAGTAATAAAGTCAGTTTTTATTATTACGCCCTATCAAACCTTACTTTAGTTTCCCCATCTTTATATAATTATTACACAAAGGTTACCATAACCAAAAAAATCCTACATATTCTAAACATTAACTTAACATTGCAAATTACTATATTGCAACAATGAGTTATACCATAAATTGGGAGCAATTACTATCTCTTAAACGCCAAGGCGATAACAAAAAACGGCTACGTGTTGAGCAAGATCCAACAAGAAGTGGTTTTGAGGTAGATTATGACCGTGTTATTTTTTCGGCAGCCTTTCGAAACCTGCAAGACAAAACGCAAGTAATACCTTTTTCAAAAACAGATTTTGTACATACTCGACTGACACATTCGCTAGAAGTTTCGGTAGTTGGCAGAAGTTTGGGCAGGTTAGCAGGACAGCATCTCCTTGAAAAATATCCAGAGTTGGCCGTTGCCGGCTACACGAGTAACGATTTTGGGGCCATTGTGGCGGCAGCATCGTTGGCACACGACATTGGAAACCCTCCGTTTGGGCATAGTGGTGAGCAAGCCATTGGCGATTATTTTGCCCACGGCACTGGCGCGCAATATAAATCTCAACTTACGGATACCCAATACCAAGACCTTACGCATTTTGAGGGCAACGCTAATGGACTAAAAATTTTAATAGAATCCAGACCGGGAATCCCTGGTGGGTTGCGGTTAAGTTATGCTACTCTTGGCGCCTTTACCAAATACCCTAAAGCATCGCTTCCGTACCGCCCTACTACCAATGTTGCCGACAAAAAATTTGGATTTTTTCAAGCACAAGAATTTGATTACCACACGGTAGCTCAAGAATTGGGGCTTGTAATAGACAAAAAGATAGTACGCCACCCATTGGCGTATTTGGTAGAAGCAGCCGATGATATTTGTTATACACTTATTGATTTTGAAGACGGCATCAATTTGGGTTGGATTTCCGAAGAATATGCGTTAGAATACCTCATCAAATTGGTTAAAGACAACATCAATACCAAAAAGTATCAAACCCTAACAACTAAAAAAGACAGATTAGGATATTTGCGAGCCTTGTCGATTAGCACGCTTATTGAAGAGGCCGCAACGCTTTTTATGCAGCACGAGGAAGAAATTCTAAGCGGCACTTTCCAAGTCTCCTTAACTGAAAAAAGCCGTTATAAAGCACAAATAAAAGATATTATAGATCTAAGTGTTAGGAACATTTATCAAGCACAGGAGGTAATAGAAAAAGAATTGAAGGGCTATCAAGTCATTCATCGATTATTGGATGTTTTTGTGGGGGCTGCAATACGAAAAAGAGAAGATCGTGCCTCTGCGTTTGACAAGCTTGCACTCCAATGCCTTCCCGAAACCTTGGTGTTGCCTCAAGATGACACTTACGGCTTGTTGCTTAATATAAGCAGCTATGTGGCAAGCCTAACAGATGGGAAAGCCCTAGAGTGGTATCAAAAAATGGCGTAATGGAACAGGATTGGGATGATGGTTTTTACATGAAAAAGGCACTCACCGAAGCGCAAATAGCCTTAGAAAAAGGCGAAGTCCCTGTTGGTGCTGTTGTGGTTGCCAACAACACCATTATTGCCCGCGCACACAACCTAACCGAAGCCTTAACAGACGTTACCGCTCATGCCGAAATGCAAGCCATAACTGCAGCAGCCAATGCCATTGGCGGAAAGTATTTGCATGATTGTACGCTTTACGTTACCCTAGAGCCGTGCAGTATGTGCGCCGGTGCGCTGTACTGGAGTCAGATTTCCAGAGTCGTTTTCGCGGCAGCAGATTCTAAGCGAGGCTATCGCCAACATGGAACTCCCTTACACCCAAAAACAGAAGTCGCGGAAGGAATATGTGCAGATGAAGCACGTGACTTTTTACAGCAGTTTTTTGCCAATAAAAGAACTTAATTTACTCAGGGTTAAATTTTCAAAAACGGTATTGAGAGAATTCCTTAGTTACCTCTTTTTTCTTTGTGTAGGAGGCTCGAGTGTTTCCTTCATCTTTTTTAGATTCTCAGCAGAAAGTGTATAGTCTTGCAGGCGTTTTCCTTTCCAACGATGAGCCAAAAATATGGGCATATATACAAAAAAGCCAACCGCTACTGAAAATCCAATCCATTTTTCTCCCACGGCAACATCGTCTTGACGTATGATATATCCTACAATAATGTTCGTTAAAACCAACAGAAATAATATGCGGAGAAACCATTTCATACTACTCCGCCTTAGGGGTTACCTTTAGGGCTAATTCCTCTAATTGCGCAGCATCTAGAGGTGCAGGAGCATCAATCATCACATCACGACCACTATTGTTTTTAGGAAAAGCGATATAGTCCCTAATGGTTTCTTTACCATCCAAAATGGCGACCAACCGGTCAAAGCCTAGGGCAATTCCTCCGTGAGGAGGTGCCCCGTAGGTAAAGGCATCCATCAAAAAGCCAAACTGGGTTTTTGCCTCTTCATTTGAAAAGCCCAAAAGCGAAAGCATTTTTTCTTGAGTAGGTCTGTCGTGAATACGAATAGATCCGCCACCAATTTCGTTACCGTTAAGCACTAAATCATATGCTTGTGCCACTACCGAAGTGGGTTCAGTTTCTAGTTTATCAAGGTGTTCGGGTTTTGGTGCGGTAAAGGGGTGGTGCATGGCGTGGAGTGCGCCAGACTCATCGTCTTGCTCAAATAGAGGAAAATCAACCACCCATAGCGGTGCAAATTCGTTTGGCTTGCGGAGTTCTAATGCCTCGGCAAGTGCCATGCGAAGTGCGCTAAGCTGTGTTCTTGTTTTGTTGGTTTCTCCTGCCATCACAAGAATTAAATCTCCTGCTTTTGCTTCACAGGCTGTTGCCCAAGTAGCTAGCGCATCACTGTCAAAAAACTTGTCTACAGAAGACTTGTACGTTCCGTCTTCGTTGCATTTTACCCAAACCAATCCATTTGCGCCAATTTGAGGGCGTTTTACCCAGTCAATCCACGCATCTATTTGTTTTCTAGACCAAGTAGCAGCACCGGGAACTGCAATGCTAACAACCAGTTCTTGGCTGTCAAACACACCAAAGCCTTTGTTTTGTGTAATGTCATTTAACTCGCAAAAGGTCATTCCAAAACGAATATCCGGTTTGTCGTTTCCATAGGTTTTTATAGCATCTTCGTATGAAATTACAGGAAACGGTTTTGGCGCTATTCCGTGAACCTCGTGTAAAAGGTGTGATAATAATCCCTCAAAACACGTCATAATATCTTCTTGATGTACAAAAGACAACTCACAGTCTATTTGTGTAAATTCGGGTTGGCGGTCTGCACGAAGATCTTCGTCTCTAAAACACTTTACCAACTGAAAATATTTATCCATACCACCCACCATCAGTAACTGCTTAAAGGTTTGTGGCGATTGCGGAAGCGCATAAAACTGTCCTTCATTCATACGAGAGGGCACCACAAAGTCTCTTGCGCCCTCAGGGGTAGATTTAATCAAATAAGGAGTTTCTACCTCAACAAATTCGTGTTGTGCCAAAAAATTACGAACCAAAAGCGCTACTTTAGAACGAAATAATAAACCCTTCTGTACGGGTTTTCTTCGAATATCCAAATAGCGGTATTTCATCCGTAAATCTTCACCTCCATCGGTTTCGTCTTCAATGGTGAATGGGGGTGTTTGCGCGGTATTCAAAACAGTAATATCCTTTACCAAAACCTCAATTTCACCAGTAGGCATATTTGGATTTTTGGCTTCGCGCTCCAGTACCGTTCCACTAATTTGAATGACGGTTTCTCGACCAAAACTACGCACTACTTTAAGAAGTTCAGCAGGCGTCCTTTTCTCGTCTAAAACAAGTTGAGTAACACCATAGCGATCACGTAAATCTACCCACAACACAAACCCCTTATCACGTATTTTTGAAACCCAGCCTGCTAGCTGAACCTCGGTTCCTACGTGAATTGCTGTGAGTGCGCCGCAATGATGACTTCTATACATGTCAAAAATTTTATCAAAAATAGGGACTTATTCATGATTTGTGATCATTATCCTTCTTTACCCCTTACTATTACATTATCATCAGGAGTGTTATTTCAGTAATTGCTTGAAGTAACACATAAGAGAATTACCTATTTTCATTCCATTTCTTAAAACGAATTGCAGCACGTTTGCTTAAGTAAAACGTTACTGGCACAATAATCAATGTAAGAAATGTTGCAAACGTTAGCCCGAAAATCACAGTCCATGCAAGTGGACCCCAGAAAATAACGTTTTCTCCTCCAAAATAAAGTTGCGGATTGCCTGTAGCAAAAAGACTAAAGAAGTTGATGTTTAGTCCAATTGCTAATGGAATCAGCCCCAAAACGGTAGTAATTGCCGTGAGTAGTACTGGGCGAAGCCGAGCTTTCCCGCCTGTTACAATGGCTGTAAATATTTCATTTTTAGGGAGCAAGTCTTCACTAGTAATATTAAGTTCCTCCCTTTTTCTGTCTAATAAAAGTTGAGTATAATCGAGGAGTACAACACTGTTATTAACGACTATTCCAGCAAGAGAAATAATCCCCATCATGGTCATGATAATGACAAAGGTCATGTTGAAAAAAACTAGCCCCAACATTACTCCTGTAAAGCTCATAAAAATGGAAAATAAAATAATGAGAGGTTTGCTCACAGAGTTAAATTGAAAAACGAGCAGCAACATGATAAGCAGTATCGCAAATCCAAGAGCACTAGACAAAAAGCGCATATTTTCTTCTTGTTCGGCAATCTCGCCTGTAAACGAGTACGTCATGTTTTCAGGCATTTCAAATCCTTGTAATTGCGTTTGGATTTGCCCTACTATTTCATTGGCGTTATAACCTGGCAGAATAGCGGAATATACGGTTACTACACGGCGCAAGTTTTTGTGCTTAATGGCACTGTAGCCTGCCACATTTTTAGTTTCCACAACGGCAGATATTGGAATGTTTTTTATTCTTCCCGATGCCATATCTCGGAAAGTAATGTTTTGATTAAATAACGCAGAGGGATTGTACCGGTCGCTTTCCTGAAACCGCACATTTATATCGTAATCTTCGCCGTCTTTTTTGAAAATACCTGCCTTTTCGCCAAATAATGCCCGGCGCAACTGAAATCCTACCTGACCCGAACTCACACCCAAGCTACCAGCTTTACGCCGATCCACCACAACTTCCATTCCTGGTTTATTACGGTTAACATCAACTTTAAGTTCTTCAATCCCTGGAATATTCTCGCTGATGATAAACTTTCGAATATCATTGGCAACCAATATCAGATGATCGTAATCTTTACCCGAGAGCTCAATATTTACAGGATATCCAACGGGTGGTCCATTGGCATCTTTTTCCACTGAAATCCGCACCCCTGAAAACTTATCACGAAGGGCTTGTTGTATTTCGCTGCGTAGGGTTTCGCTAGATAACCCCTGGCGATATTTATATTCTCGCATCGTTGCGGTAATTTTTCCACGATGGGGCATTTCGGCTTGTGAGCCACCGTCGGTTTGTGGGTTGCCGGCACCTGCGCCAACTTGGGATACCAACGACTCCACCATAAAGTTTTTGCCGTTGTCAATGTACTTTTCTGTGTTTACGGCTTTGATAACCTCTTTCTCAATAGCTTTAGTGATTTTGTTGGTTTTATCAATATCCGTTCCTTGTGGATATTCGATATAAACAATGATTTGGCTAGGTTCGTTATCAGGAAAAAATTCCACTTTAGGACTGGCGATACCTACTATAACAAATGAAGTTATTAGCAGCCCAACAGTACCAAAGACAAAAGCATATGCCCGCCAACCCTTCATAGCAAACTGTAACACCCTTTCATAGCCGCGTTCTAAAGTGTTTAGAAAGAACCGTTGAAATGCATTGGCGAGCCTTTTAATAAAATAGCGATAAAGCCAAAAAAATCCCATTAGGGTAATTAAAAAACTCCCAAACCCACGGGTGCTAGCGGATATTATCATAAAGAAAACACCTATTGTCCCCAATACAAGACTTAAGCGTATTAACCCTTTTTTTGACAGGTTTTTTTCTTCTACGTCCATGAATTTGGAAACCAACATGGAGTTAAAAAGCAATGCCACAAATAAAGAAGATCCTAACACTACAGAAAGTGTTATAGGGAAATAAATCATGAATTGACCCATGATGCCTGGCCAAAACCCTAGCGGAATAAAGGCAGCAACCGTTGTTGCGGTTGAAATAATAATGGGATAGGCAATTTCGCTGACTCCTTTTTTAGCAGCATCAATTCGAGAAAAACCCTCCTTTTCAATAAGCCGATAGACATTTTCTACCACCACAATACCATTATCCACCAACATGCCTAACCCCATGACTAAAGCAAAAAGCACCATAGTATTCATGGTGTATCCTAGCGCTTGCAGGACAACAAAAGAAATAAACATGGACATAGGAATTGCAAAACCTACAAACAACGCATTTCTAAAACCTAAGAAAAAAGTTAGAACCGTTACTACAAGTAATACACCGAAAAGAATATTATTGACCAAATCGTTGACTTGATTTAGTGTAAGGGATGACATGTCGTTAGAAATAGTAACAGTAAGATCTTCTGGAAAGTCATTGGCTTTAGCTTCTAAAACAATTTCTCGAATACTTGTTGCCGCTTGAATAAGATTTTTACCACCTCGCTTTTTTATGTCGAGCATAACACTAGAAGTCCCAAAATCACGCGCATAACTCGTAGTTTCTTGATCTTTGAGCTTTATTGTGGCAATTTCACCAAGTGACACTATCCCCTTTTCGTTGCTAACGACAAAGGTCTCTAGTTGTTTTGGAGATGTAATTTCTCCTACAACACGAATACTTCTGCGTTGACCGCCGCCCCGAATATTTCCAGCTGAAACGGTCATGTTTTCGTTAGCGATACTTTGCACAACATCATTGAAACTAATTTGAGAAGCCATCATTCTGCGCGTATCTACGGCGACTTCGATTTCTTTGTCTTGTGCCCCTCGAATATCAACTTCCTTAATTTGTGCTAACTGCTCAATGCGTTCTTCTAGTATTTCAGCGTAAGCTTTTAAGCGATCTATGGGATAGTCTCCCTGAATGCTTACATTTAGTATGGGCATTTCTTCAGAGAAATTTAGATTAAAGACAGCTGGCTCTAACTTTGCATTGTTAAACGTTGGCCAGTCTTCCGATGCTTTTACGGCATCTACTTCGTCTTTAACTTTTTGTTTGGCCAAATCAACAGGAATATCTTCGTCAAACTCGATTGAAACAATAGAATAATCGTCTTGAGAGGTTGAGGTAATCTCTACAATATTGCTAATACCTTTCACGCTTTCCTCAATGGGGTCGGTGACAAACCGTTCAATATCCTGAGCCGTATTTCCAGGATATGGTGTGCTTATAAAAATGGTAGTTTCAGTAATTTCAGGAAAATTTTCGCGGGGCATGGACACATATGCAGAAATGCCAAGAACGAGAGAAATCCCCATCAACACATAAATAATAGTGCTGTTTTTAATGGCCCAAACCGATAGCCCAAAGCTTTTGTTGGATTTGTTTTTTATACTCATAGGGCATTTGTAATCTGAACATTTTCATTTTCTTTTACCAAGCGTGCTCCTTCTCCAATTACACGGTCGTTACCGGTTAGCCCTTCTAAGATTTCAACCATATTTCCTTCAACCTTACCCGTTTTTATAAGTCGTTTACGCGCTTTATTTGTCTTATCGACCACATAAACATATTGGTCTCCGCTAAAATTTTCAGAAATAACTTCAAGAGGAATTATCACGGCATTGGGATTTTGATAATCTACAAGACGCACCGTTGCAATTAGGTTTGGCGCAAGGGTATGGATATTATCCACAGCAACGGATACCTTAAAAGTCCGATTGCCTGTACTAATGTGGGATCCCTTATGGATTACTTTACTCGAAAAGGTGTGGTTTAACACTGGGATTTCAACGGTTGCGTTTGAGCCTTTTTCAATGTTGGGATAATAACTTTCAGGGACATCTACCTCAATGTACATACGGTTAAGGTTTACAAGGCGCAACAAAGGGCTTACACCAGGACTTACCAATTGCCCAACCTCTGTCATAACATCGTCAATTCTCCCAGAAAACGGCGCGTATAGTTTGCTTTTGTTAAGCTGTTGCTGAAGTTGCTGATAACTTTTTTGTTGGCTTTCAAATGAAGTTTTTGCTTGCAAGTACTGCATTTCAGAGCCAATATTTTGTTTCCACAATCGCTCTTGACGCTCAAATAATGTTTTCGCTAGGTCAAGTTGAACTTTCTGGAGGGCTACATTTTGTTTTAGTCCACCGTCTGCTATTGTAACAAGCAAGTCTCCTTTTTCAACCTGTTGCCCCTCCTTTACGTTAATAGCGTTTACGTTGCCCATAAATTCAGCATTTAGCACCATGTTTTGGTCAGTTTTTACAACACCTTGCAATAATACGGTATGATAAAAAGCTTGGTTTTTTAGCGAAAGCACAGTTACAAATGAACGTTTTTTGTTTTTGTCTAGGCGGTCAATAGCATCAATTACGCGATTTAACTCACCCTTTATAATGTTGTTCTGCTTTACCAATTCGGCTTGACGTGTGCGCAACCCTTCAATGTTTTCTTGTTCTATTAGCGTATTGGTGTCTACGGTTTTTGGAGCACCACATGCTGCCAAAACGCTAAAAATTAGCGATATAAAAATTTTCTTTTTCATTTTTCAGGAGTTATGGGGTTAAGTAAAAGTGATAATGATGTTTTTGACACCACCAGTTGTTGCATGGCAGTTAGGTAATCGTTTTGGGCGTCATATAGCTGGTTTTGGGCTTGCCGAAGCATAAACCCCGAAACAAGACCTTCTTTAAATTTGATTCGGTTTTTTCGCTCAATTTCAGAAGCCAAAGACAAATTTTCAGCCATAGTTTTTAGGTTTTGAAGATTTAATCGCACTAGGCTTCGCAGTCTGCTTTCTTCAAGAATCAATTCTTGCACTTTGTTTTCCGCTTGATTTTTAGACTGCTCTAAGGCAAGTCTAGCTTGTTGTCTTCTGGCTTGTGATTGAAAACTGCTAAACACGGGAAAACTGAGGTTTAGCCCAAAACTTGCTCTTCCAAACCAATCTTGATCCGGTTGGGTGAAATTAAATTCTTGATTATATCCGTCGTAGCCACCGCTGAGGTAGGCGGATAATTTTGGTAAGGACTTAAAGCGCTCAAGTTTGAGTAAAAGTTCTTTTGTTCGAATGTTGTTCTGAGCTATTTGGTAGTCAATATTATTTTCGATTGAAAGTGGATTGATGTCTTCAAGTTGACTTTCCAAAGCAAGACCTTCAAGGGTACTACTTAAGGTTAAAGGAGCATCAAGTTCTAGCCCCATTACGTAGCGTAAAACATTTTTTGCAATAACAGCCATTTGCTTTGAGTAGGTCAATGAACTTTTTAAGGAAGAAAAAGTAAGTTGTAATTGCTGTACACTCTCTTCTTCGGCAAGACCATTTTCAAAGACCACCTTTATTTCACTCAAATTTTCCTCAGCTATTGTAAGATTTTGTTTCAAAATTTCGACTTGTGCTTTTGCTAAAAGGGTATTCACATAGGCATCTACAGTGGCTTGAGTTATTACCTGTTGTGTTTTAATATAGGCTTGCTCAGATATGAGAAGGTAAATTTCAGAGGCTTGAAGGCCTACCAAATAAGAGCCATCAAAAATAAGTTGTTCAAGACGCACCCCCGCGTTTGCACTTTGTTCAGTTCCAAAAATAACTTCATTAAATTCACCTGGATTTCCTCCAAAAAACTCAGCAGGTATAATTGAAATGGGTTGTTTAAGGGCATTATTATAACCAGCGGATATTGAGACTTGAGGCAATCCAATAGCAATGGTTTCACGCCGTTTTTGACGGGCAATGTTTATTTCTGTTTCTGCATTTTGTAAGCTTTTATTTTTAATTTTTGCTATTTCAATAGCGGCATGTAAGTCAACTTCTTGAGCGGGCGAATACAGTATACCGCCCAAGAATAAGAATGGGATGATTTTATACATAGGCTTTGTTTTCAATGGTATTATAAATGGTTAAGCCTTTTTCTGTACAAATGGCGCGTAAATGATATTCCAAATAATCGGCCATAAGTTGGCTGTGCTGAAACATTTCAGCAGGGAAAAGACGCTGGTCTTTAATACCCATCATGCCATTAAAATAAAGCCTTGCTGTGAAAGGGATATTAAGGTTTGAGCGAAACAAGCCCAAGGCCACCCCTTTTTCTAAGCTGCTGCTCATACGCGCTACCATAAACGCCATTTGCTTTTCTTGAAGAACCTTAAAAATTTCAGGATAATATTTCTTGAGCTGAAATTGAGGGGATATTTTTTCATTTTTGATTTGACGCATCATAAACATTTTAATATCACTCAATTCCTCAATGGGGGTTTTTGCCGCTTCGCTAATCTTTCGAATTTCGCTTGTCACATAATCAAAAAAGTAAAAAACACAGCTTTCTACAAGAGATTCCTTGTTGGGAAAATGGGTGTAAAGAGTCTTTTTAGAAACGCCTAACTGTTGGGCAATATCGTCCATAGTTACGCTTTTAAAACCCAGCGTCAGAAACATTTCAGTACATGTAGAAAGAATCTTTTTCATAATAATTTGCGGCAAATATACGTGCGGAAACTTTAAAGACCAAAAAAGTTTTTATCGTTTTGCCACTCGAATGTTTTCCAATACAAATCCTTGACGTACTTTTACAAAAACCCCTTTTGTATGGAATTTTTGAGTGTGTATCAAAAATATATAGATAATGCGTTGATAGACGCAAATCAAGGAGAATCACCTCAAGGGCTGTATGCTCCTATTGATTACCTACTTTCTTTGGGGGGTAAGCGTCTTCGTCCCTCATTAGTGCTAATGGCATGTGAGGCTTATGGCAAAGCCCCCGACAGCGCACTTCCCGCTGCGAAAGCATTGGAAATTTTTCACAATTTTACGCTAATGCATGACGACATAATGGATAATGCAGCCATGCGTAGAGGAGAACAAACCGTCCATGAAAAATGGAATATAAATACTGCCATTCTTTCGGGAGACGCAATGCTGGTTCAGGCATATAAATGTTTAGATGGGTATGCTCCGGAATTGTTTAAATCCTTGACAAAATTGCTGAGTAAAACTGCCCTCGAAGTTTGTGAAGGACAACAATACGATGTTGATTTTGAGTCAAGAACAGATGTTGGGATTGAAGAATATTTAGAAATGATTCGACTCAAAACAGCGGTCTTAGTGGGGTGTGCCATGCAAATGGGGGCAGAGATTGGCGGGGCTTCTATTGAAGACGCAGAGCAGTTGTATACATTTGGGGAACAATTGGGAATTGCCTTTCAGTTACAAGATGATTATTTAGATACTTTTGGAGATGAAGCTAGTTTTGGAAAGCGCATAGGGGGTGATATTGCAGAAAATAAAAAAACGATTTTAGTGCATCTTGTTTTTCAAAATGGAACTCCGGAACAATGTCATAAACTAAATGAGTTACTTGCCCAAACGCCAAAAGATTGTACACAAAAAATAATCGAAGTAACCCAACTTTTTAAGGATGCAGCTGTTGATAACGCCACTTTAAAGCAAGTACACTTTTATACCCAAAAAGCTTTTGAAGCACTTAATAAAGTTAATCTTTCTAAAGAAGCCAAGCAACGCTTTGTGGCATTTGGGGAGGGGTTAATGCTTCGCACCCACTAGACGAAGTAAAAGCTGCCTTATAAACAAACCAACAGGGAAGCTTCGTAAAATACGCAGCTCTTCTCTTAAGGATGTTTTTTCGTCTAAAAAACGGAGTATTGTTACAGGATTGTTTCGCTGAAACATACGTGAAAATAGAAAGCTTCCTTTGTGATTGTAGCGTGCCAACACATCTAAAAATAGTAAGTCGTACCACCAGAATCGGTTTCGTTTTTCAAAAAGGCGCATGTTTTTATTTTCACGTAGAAACGGAATAAGTTTTTTGGCTTTTCGTTCAATAAATTTAAAAGTAAATCCTGTGCTGGCTTTAGTCCAACCACCTGCTGACCCAATGTGTAGCACCCGGTTGGTATTGTGTTTTGAAAAAGGATAGCATGTCATGGGAATGCTGCCCTGCTCTGTTTCTTCGATGATGTAGTTTCGTATATTTTTTTTGGTTAAATACGCTCTAATTTCACGCTCGTATTCAGCTTTTTTAAGTTGATTTTTAGAGAAGAGGGTGTATTCAATGAGGGCTTCATTCTTACTTAGCGGAAGAATATACATAAAACGCGTATTCCCTCTTTGCTCAACACCAAAATCCATAAAGGTTGCAGTTTTTGAATCAAAACAAGCCTCCCCAGTTTTGATATACCATCCTACAAAATGTTGTTGCAAGACAGGGTAGTTGTTTTGCCTTTTTAACACACTCCAATCAAGGATGCTGTTTAAAAAATAGGTCCCTTTGTAGTTGTGGTTGTCTGTTGATACGACTACATGGTCGGGATTTTCATCAAAGCTGTTTACTTCTTCAAAAAACATATCAACATTTGGAAATTGACCAATCCTAGCAGCCATGCTATTGTAGTATTTGCTGCTTCGAATCATTTTGTATGCAAATGGGGAAATGGATTCGTGAAGTATTTTTTCTGGTGAAGCAAATGTAATGTGATCCCAACTGTTGACAACGGCATTGTTCCAAGAACTATTCTCTTTTGGTTCCCAAAAACACCACGTGCGGTCGTTTTCTTTTTTTGAATTCCTTTCAAGAATTAAGATTGAGGCTGTCGCAAAGTTGTCATCGTCTAGCAGTTGCCCTATAATCTGAAGGGTAGCTGCTCCAGCACCTGCAAAAATAAAATCGTAAACCCCATTTTTTTTCACTTTTTCAAACCTACAAAAATCATTGTAATAAAGTAATAATTATCTTTGTTCTATGTTTGAATCAATACTTAACTTCTTTGAAAATACCCCCCCAGTGTTAGGTGCGTTATACGCTACGCTTTTTACTTGGGGGCTTACCGCCTTAGGCGCTTCTTTTGTTTTCTTTTTTAAGTCAATGAACCGCGCTGTTCTTGATGGCATGCTTGGTTTTACGGGTGGTGTTATGGTGGCTGCTAGTTTTTGGAGCTTACTTGCTCCAGGAATTGAAATGAGTCCTGGGGAGGGCTTTGTAAAAGTAATTCCCGCAGCGGTAGGATTTACTCTGGGAGCACTTTTCATTTTTGGTTTAGACAAGATTTTACCTCACATACACATCAATTTCAAAGAATCAGAAGGAATAAAAACCCCATGGCGCCGTACAACACTCATGGTGTTAGCCATTACCCTTCATAATATCCCCGAAGGGTTAGCGGTTGGCGTTTTATTTGGTGGTGTTGCTGCTGGCTTACCTGAGGCATCTATAGCTGGCGCTGTGGTTTTGGCAATTGGTATTGGCATTCAGAATTTTCCTGAAGGCATTGCCGTTTCGATGCCTTTGCGGCGTTTGGGACTTAGTCGTAGAAAAAGCTTTTTTTATGGTCAATCTTCAGCCATTGTCGAGCCAATTGCGGGTGTAATTGGCGCCTTAGCCGTTACATTTTTCACCCCTATTTTACCTTATGCACTGGCGTTTGCAGCAGGTGCCATGATTTTTGTGGTAGTAGAAGAAGTTATTCCCGAAACCCAACAGGACAAATTTACCGATATCGCCACTTTAGGTTTTATTGGGGGTTTTGTAATCATGATGATCTTAGACGTTGCCTTGGGGAGTTAGTGGCATTCACATCCTTTAGAAGCACAACCTCCCAACGATTTTTTTCGAGGTCTAAATTTTTGCACCAAAAAGTAAACCGCCCAAAGCACTGCTATACTGATAATTACCTTTTCCATTTCAAATGCTAAAATATTGAAATGTTACTAATGCGCCTACATAAGCAACTAAAGTCATCACAATGAGCTGAATAGTTGGCCAACGCCAACTGTTGGTTTCTTTTCGCACAATTGCCAATGTACTCATACACTGCATAGCAAAAGCATAAAAAACCATTAGCGACAACCCGGAGGCTAAGGTAAATACAGGACTTCCATCGGATAATGTTTCTGCGGCCATACGTTTTTTAATGGTTTCCTCTTCATCTTCGCCTACATTATAAATTGTAGCTAACGTACCTACAAAAACCTCTCGTGCGGCAAACGAACTCACGATAGCAATCCCAATTTTCCAGTCATACCCCAAGGGACGAATCAGCGGCTCAATTCCCTTTCCAATTATTCCCAAATAAGAATGTTCCAGTTTGTATGCGTTAAGCTGTCGTTCATAGTTGGCATTGTCAATCGAAGTGGTTTTAGCAACTTCATTAGCGGCATTTTTAAAAGTTTCCCTTGGGCCATTTGATGCCAAAACCCATAGTAAAATGGAAATTGCCATAATGACTTTCCCTGCCTCAAGCACAAATGACTTGGTTTTTTCAATAATGGTTAATACCACATTTTTGAGTAGTGGAATACGGTAGTTGGGCATTTCTACCACAAAATAACTTTTTTGATTTTGGGGAATTATTTTGTGCAATACAAAGGCAGCTAAAAGCGCCATTGCAAATCCAAGCATGTAAAAAATCATAAGCACTAGGCCTTGAAGATTGGCTCCCAAAATACGTTCATCAGGGATAATCAAACTAATTAAAATAAGGTATACCGGAAGGCGCGCCGAACAAGTGGTGAAAGGCGTTACTAAGATGGTAACCAGTCGTTCTTTCCAATTTTCTATATTTCGCGTTGCCATAATTGCAGGTATTGCACAAGCGGTTCCAGATATAAGGGGAACCACACTTTTGCCGCTTAATCCGAAACGACGCATTACTCTGTCCATGATAAAAACGACACGGCTCATATAGCCTGTTTCTTCCAAAATGGAAATAAACAAAAACAGCATGGCAATTTGAGGCACAAAAATTATAATACCCCCAAGACCAGGGATAATACCTTCAGCGATAAGATTGGGCGCTAGCCATGAGGGTAGTGCCGTTTTTGCCCAATCACTAAATTGTGCAAACGTGACGTCTATGAAGTCCATGGGAATACTACTCCAGTCAAAAAGAGCTTGGAAAATGGTAAGTAAAACCAAAAAGAATATCACAAAACCCCATACTTTGTGTGTGAGTATGCGGTCTAATCGACCGCGTAAATCGGTAGCTTTTCGGAAGTCTTTAATGTAACATTCTTTTAAAACACTATTGATAAATTGGTACCGCTTTATTGTTTCTTTTTGTTGTAATCGTTTCAAAAATGAAGCACTTCGAATATGGCTCGCATCTTCTGCTTCCATTTTTTTTCGCGCTACTTTTGCAAAATTTACATCTTGGGTAATGACTAGCCACAATTTATACAGCGACTGCTTTGGGAAGATATTTTTTAATGAACCAAAATAGTCTTGGTCAATTTGATCAATTGATAAACAAGGGGTAGTGGATAGTGTTTTATAAGTAGCAATATGCTCTTTTAGAACATCAATACCTTCATTTTTCCGCGCACTGACCAACGCCACTTTAGTGTGCAGCAATTGTTCCATTTTGTAGGTGTCTATGCTAATGCCTTTTCGACGCATGCGATCAGACATATTGATGACCAAAATAGTAGGGATGTTTAGGTCTTTGATTTGAGTAAACAGCAGGAGATTCCGTTTTAGATTTTCAACATCAGACACCAGTACAGCAACGTCAGGAAAGTCTTTATCGTTTTTATTGAGCATTAATTCCACCACTACGTTTTCATCAACGGAAGAAGCGTTTAAGCTATACGTGCCGGGGAGGTCTAAAATACGGGCTTTAACGCCACGAGGGAGGCGGCACATACCTTGTCTTTTTTCTACGGTAATACCTGGGTAATTTCCCGTTTTTTGATTTAACCCTGTAAGGTGATTAAACACCGAAGATTTTCCGGTATTGGGATTTCCTATTAACGCAACGTTGATGTTTTTACTCATTCAATTTGCGGACATTAATACACGCGGCTGTTTCGCGGCGAATAGCTAAATGTGCCCCTGATACATTTAAATAAAGGGGATCGCCCTGAGGAGCCAATTGTAATAGCCCAACTTCATTTCCAGGTAGGCAGCCCATTTCGATAAGCTTCATTGGAAGTTGCTCAACCTCAAAAGAATCGATTATAGCTACTTCACCTACAGTTAAATCTGCAAGAGTTTTTGGCATTTATTTAGACTAATTTTAAAGAACAAATGTACATTAAAGTCCGTTATGAACGTATGACAACCGTTACTTTTCGCCGATCAATATCTCAATATCCTTAAGAATGGTGTCCATTGCAGCAGCTTGGGTGCCATCGTAATATCCACGAATGCGCTTTTGGGAGTCTACTAAAACAAAATTTTCGGTGTGAATCATATCGTATGGACCGCCGTCACCATCGTCTTTTACTACCAAATAGGACTTTCGTGCCAATTCATAGATGTCTTTTTTCTTTCCAGTCACTAAGTTCCAGCGGGCATCATCCACTGCGTTTTTAATAGCATAGCGTTTGAGTTGTGCGACCGTGTCAATTTCAGGTGTAACGCTAAACGAAAGGAGTTTAACTTGCGGGAAATTGACTAATTTTTCTTGTAACGCATACATGTTTTTGGTCATAATTGGACAGATGCTAGGGCAAGTAGTAAAGAAAAAATCAGCCACGTAAATGCTATTTTCATAATCTTTTTCGGTAATAGTTTCGCCGTTTTGATTGGTCATCGAAAAGGGCGCAATGGTGTGATACTTTTTTATGTATTGGATGCGCTCATCAACAAGTTCTGGAGCAACCATAGCAGGTTGATAAACGGGCAATACCTTTTTGGGGTTTAAAGCAATATAAAACAAACTCACAATGAGAATAGACAAGCCCAACAAAACCCATGCTAATTTTTTATATTTCGCAAAAAACCTACTTAATTCCACAAGACAAAGATACAACCTAAGTCATTTTAAAGCTCGTTCAAATCTCGTACATTTGGAAACTAAATTTTTCCCATGGAGCTTTTTCTTATTAAAGGCGGACAACTTATACTGAGTTTATCCTTGCTTATTGTCCTTCACGAATTAGGACACTTTATTCCCGCCAAACTTTTTAAAACTCGCGTAGAGAAATTTTATCTCTTTTTTGACGTAAAGTTTTCATTATTTAAAAAGAAAATAGGCGAAACGGTGTATGGCATAGGGTGGCTACCCTTGGGGGGTTATGTTAAAATTTCGGGGATGATTGACGAGAGCATGGATACCGAACAAATGGCACTACCACCACAACCCTGGGAGTTTAGGGCCAAACCTACATGGCAACGCCTGATTATCATGCTAGGTGGTGTAACGGTAAACTTAGTACTTGGGTTTTTGATTTATATGATGGTCATGTTTGTTTGGGGCAGAACGGTAATTACCAACGACGCCCTAGTTCATGGGCTTTCGCCATCTATTCAAGCTCAGGCAATTGGATTTGTAGAGGGGGACAAAGTACTTAACGTAGATGGTATAGTTTTAGAAGACGCCATGGACGTAAACAAATGGCTGTTTTTGCGCGGTGCGAACGCTGTTGAAGTACAGCGTACCAATGGTGAAAAAGCTGCTATTCGTATTCCAGAAGGTTTTGGAAAGCAGTTGTTTGCTTCAGGCGAAATGTTTCCGTTGATTCCAAGCATGCCAGCCATTATTGAGCGTGTAGTAGCTGGATCATCAGCTGATATGGCGGGGATTTTACCTGGCGACCGCATTTTAAGCATTAATGGCTTAGAGGTCAGTTCAATTTTAGAGGCGCAACAAGCAATTAAACAACGTGAAGGAGACGAAATCGCAGTGCAACTTTCGCGAAACGGCACATCGCAAAACGTTTTAGTTTCTGCTTTGCAAGATAATGCCATGGGAGTAAATTTTGAAATTTTGCGTCCAACAGCAAAAGCGGTTTCATATGGCGCTGCAGAGAGTATCAAACAAGGCTTTGCTTATGGGTATTGGACACTTTATGACTATGTGGCACAGTTCAAGTTTATATTTACCAAAAAAGGGGCCAGCCAGTTGGGAGGGTTTGGCACTATTGCCAGTTTGTTTCCATCAAAATGGGATTGGCGTGTGTTCTGGGAGCGCACAGCATTGATTTCTATTATTTTGGCATTTATGAACGTGCTGCCTATTCCAGCATTAGATGGGGGGCATGTCGTGTTTTTAACTTACGAAATGCTAACGGGCAGAAAGCCACATCAAAAAGTACTGGAGTATGCTCAGATGATTGGGTTGTTTTTGTTATTGGCGCTTTTCGTGTATGCCAACGGCAATGATTTGTATCGTTTTTTGACGGGTTGATTTTCTTCATTAAGTCATTTGATAGCTTACAAATAAAATTTATATTTGCGCACATTTTCCTCCTTAGCTCAGTTGGTTAGAGCATCTGACTGTTAATCAGAGGGTCCTTGGTTCGAGCCCAAGAGGGGGAGCAACTTAAACCACTCATCATCGGGTGGTTTTTTTATTTCCTAAAATCTGATTTAAGTATTTGATAATCAAATAAAAAGTTCAGATTAATCACTGGCTTTTAGACAAAGATTAGTGTCAACACCCATCCCAACAAGACCACTTAATTAGTGACAAAAACATCGAATATTTTGTAGTTTTCGTCCATTATTTGTCATTGTTTTCCGAATTGTTTGCAAACTGCAAACAACTACAACAGAATATCTTTTATCATTTAATTATTTTTTTGAATGCCTTTTCAAGTTTCTCACTTGTATCTATAAGCCATTGATAATATTCATCATGTATATTAGAATCATCAGGATCACATGGGTGGACACATCTCACTCTTGACGCCTTTTTATTTTCAAGTTCGTTCCAAAGAACTTCTGATCCAACTAAAGACTCAAAGAGTTCTTTGTTCTCATGTAGTTTGTCAAATATTTTTTGACTGTTTCCAATCCATATTTCAGCGCCTACATTTTGATCTCTTGTGTTTCGAGTAAGAGATAAATTAACCCCACTTTTCCCAATTGATATATCATACCAATGTTGGGATCTTGGGGTTCTTGTAACTCTTAATTTTGTATTTGATTTTGCCGCAAAATCTTTAAAACCCTCCCAAAAATTCAAATGATTAATCCTTGTTTCGGTTACTCGTTTATCCGTAGTTCCTTTCATTCTAAGAATCTTAGACCAAGTATTAGGTTCTACAACCACGTTAAACTTGACAGCTGGTTCAGAGTTGCCAATTTTATAGACTTCTGTCCGCACAAGAAAAAATGATATTTCATCATTCATATGTTCATTGAACCATTCAATAGCTCGTTTGTGTTCTTCGCGAACTTCAGCTACCACCCAAACTATAATACAAGCATCGAAACTTGATGCGTATGTTAGCAGTTGACCTAAGTGTGAATGATCGGTTTTCTCAAGTTGATTTTCAATTACTATTTTTTTTCCTGTGCTAACTTCATC
>JAURNV010000006.1 GCA_030830005.1 Flavobacteriaceae bacterium
ATCAAAGATAAAATCAAATCCCCCTCCAAATTTTAAATTAGTCGGCAAAAAGTCTGACTCGCCTTCGTCTTCATATTTAAGCTTAGGTCCAATATTTGAAATATTGAATCCTGCGCGCCAAATCCCTGAAAAGTTTGAATATGGAACTTCATAAGACTCATAAAAACCTGAAACCCCTACGGCAACTGAGCCTGCAGAAGTACTATCGCCATTATTTGTGGGAAGTTTCAAATCGGAATTCAAATATGACCCTTGTATAGCCATAGAAAAATTATCACTTAGTTTCAGGGCATAAGAAGCATCTAATGCAAATTCGTTAGGACGAAGAATCATCGGGTTATTGCGTATTTCCTCAGCTGTTTCGCCAGTTACAATTTCTCCCAAACTAAAGTACCTCAATCCTACAGCCCAAGCGGCACGATCATTTAACGTTCGGTAATATGTTAAATCTGCTAAGAATATATCGTTTACCAATTTGCTTAGGTAAGGAGTATAACTAACAGCTGCGCCCATTTCATTGGGGGCAAATGCAAATTTTGCAGGGTTCCAATGGTTAGAAAATGCGTCAGCAGAAGTAGCAACTCCTTGGTCGCCGAGGGCAGCGGCGCGCGCATCGGGGGCAATAGACAAAAAAGGGACACCTGTGGTGACAACACGTATATCTGAAATTTGGGAAAAAGCAAATTGAAAAACACTTAATAATAATAGTGAGCTAGTTAATCGTTTCATATTTATTTAATAATAAGTTTATTCGAATGGGTGTCAGTCGTTTGAGATAACGTAGAAATGAGTTCAATAGTGTATAGATAGATTCCTTTATTTAACTTATCTCCACTATACGAGGTTCCATCCCAATTTAAATTATCCAACATATACCCCGTTGAAAAAACAACTTGGTCATCGTGCCAAACACGCTTACCATCGCTAGTAAAGATATATAATTTAGCTTGTAAAAGCTCACGCGGGCGGTTATGCTGTACAAAAAATGTGGTTTGACTAGTAAATGGATTAGGTGAATTAAAGACATTTTCTATCTGAATACTACTGTTATCAACCACCGAAAATGTTATGGTTTTTTTACTCGGATTGTTAAAGGTATCCCATGCGCTAACTGTAAGGGTGTGTTCGCCTATTTCCAAATCACTTAATGGAAAGGTTAGGGTACCTTTCGTAAAATCATCAAGCCTCGTTGCATAGTAAGAGTTTAAAACGTAAGGATTTGTTTGATTGTCATCTAAAACAGCTGTAATATCATGACCAATTCCGCCAGCGGTATTGATGCCGTGTTCATCTGCCAAATCTATCAATAAATAGGGGCTATTAAAAACACTATCGCCATCAACAAAATTTCTATCATTCAAAAACACTTGTACCTCAGGCCCTTGGTTATCGTCTACAGGGCTAAGATTCAAACCGCCAACGCCAAGACTTTCAGAATATCCACCAACACGTATAGTTTTATCCTCGTTAAAAGCAACAAGACTTATGCGACCAGCGCCATCGCCTAAACTAATGTCTTTGGGCACAACAAAACTAACCTCAAAGACACCTCCGTTAACTGAAGACAACCCACTAAAAATTTTATTCCCTTGCTCTTCAAATTCAAAATACCGCGGCTGATCATTGCCTCGTGTTATTCTTTCAATTTTTTTATCAAATAACACTACACTAGCTGTTCCGCTAAAAGCAGTATTTATTTTATTATCTGTATTGTAAATGGCGCCGCCTAGAGTTACTTTATCAAGCGCCTTAAGTTGACGATCTTCAACGCTTAAATTTTCAATCAATTCCCCATTAAGATGAGTAACTCTTACGTCTCGATTTGGGATATGAAGCTTTAACGCTGGGTCTCCCACGTAGAAAATGATGCGTTTTTGGTTTATATCTGAAAATTCGCTTTTGGCTTTCCGTAATGCTTCTGCTACACTTGTATATTCGTCTTGACCATAAGCAAAAAGATGCTTTGAAATGATATTATTATAGTTAATCCCATTATTAACGTAAATCTGTCTAGTAGTCGTAATAAGCCCAATAGCACCTCCTACAGGGTTTTGGTAGATTAATTCTCCTGCGGTTTTTCTTTCATGGTTATCGAAGCGAGTAAACTCACAGGTAATAACATTAAAAAGGGGGTACTTTCCAGGGTGAAATAATGTTGCCGCCATATTTTTATCAACAAGGAACTCATTCGCTAAACCGTCTTCTCCTCCATGCCCAAAATAATTAACCACTAAACTGCCGTTAATTAAACTATTTGTCAACTTTTTTTGAGCATCGGGATATCTATTACCACCCGATGAGGAAACCTGTTGAAAATAATCTGAATGAATTTTATTGATATTTAAAATGGGCTTTTCATAAAACAACTTATCTCCTAACATGTCTAACTTAACCTGAATATCATAATCGTTCTTATCACTTGTTTTGTCTGCATCGTCAGAGAGAAGTGTATATATGGTTATCCAATCACCAATGTTATCCGGATTTTCATATTCCATAACCTTACTTACAGATTCAGTGGCTTCCTTAGCATTTGTAAAGAGCATGCGCCCAACGGCAATATCCATACTGTCGCCACTACCCAAAAGCCCCTCTCCTGTATCCATCATGGTAAAAAAATCATCGGACATATAGGAATTAGCTAATGAATAACTGTTAACAGAATGAAACGTGGGAACAACCATATCTGAAGTGGCTGTAAGGTTTTTATAGTCGTAGCTCGTGTCACCAAACAAACACAAATATTTGAGTTGTTTTCCTTGGGTGTGATACAAATAGCGAATAAAATTTCGGATGGCAGCTATATCTTGTTGCCCAGTAGAAAACGCCTCATAAATTTCCTCAAGGGTGACTATTTCGGCTTGTAGACCTGTGTTTTCATTTCGATAATCAACAAGTTGCTGCGCTTCTTTTCTGTATTCTTCAGATGTAATTAAAAGGTATGTTATCACAGGAGCATTTGTTAAGCGCTGCATCAGGGTTGAAGGGTAAAATGTGCGGGAACGTCTTAGAAATGTTGGTGTTTTAAAATCCGTTGCTAAATAAAAAGTGCTTTCAGCATCTACAAGAACTTCCGCTGTAAAGTCATCTGTCTCCGTTGGAGTTTTGTGTACTATATCAGTTGTTAATTCCCAAAGTGATGTTGTTGTTTTTGCATCAGATATAGTGAGTTCTTGAATAGAAGAAGAGGAGTCAAGTTTGAACAAAAAACTACCTCCCGAACCTAATAATTCTCTTCTGTACTGTGCGGTAATAAAATCTAAATAACCTACAGCGCCGATATCCTCACCAGAAGAATATGAAATTTCAACAGTGACTTCATTAGCGGGCTCAAGTTCCATGCGAATTGCACCTGAAAAGTCATCAAAACGATAACTAGGCTGCTTAAAAACAGTTGTGCTTTCAAAAGTGCTTAGAGCAGGGACTATACCATTCGCTTTTTCTGAACCCGCGGACAAATTAAAAATGCTAGAATTTTTAGCAATGGCAGCAACTCGAGCTACAATGTTAATTTTTTCTCCTGAATACGTGTTTGGGGTTTGAAAAGTGTAGCTTTCGCTTTTTTCATTAAAAAAACGTTCTCCAAACCAATGCCTTCCTAATTTACCTATGTTATATTGATCTTGTTCAATTGCTGTGTTATAAATTCCTGAATGGACGGCATCAGCCGATGCTTCACTGTCTCCATATTGTACCAAAACACGCTTGCCATAAGATGTCCCATATGTAATATAATAGTTGGCAGTATTGTGATATAGGTTTTCAAAAGTTTGACTTTCCCTATTCCATGAATCTCCTGCATAGCCCATAAACAAGATATAATCATCACTGTCAAACGACCCGTCTTCTTCACCCACTACCCAAATAGCATTTTCATGTAGGGTTTCCACTTCATCCGCGTTTTTGAGTGGCAACATCTGACCTCCTCTACCAAAAACACGCAAGGTCATAGGGTCTATCTTATCTACAGGAATTCCAAGTTGTTTTAAAAACTCTGAGGTGATTTTTTGCACACCTGTTTCTTGAACTGAAAATTGATGCCAAGAAGACATTGAAGAATCCTCAAAAGGGTGAACGCTAACTTTTTGTGCAACCAAATCACTACAAAAAAACCAGCTTAATACGATTAAAAATTTGAGGTAACTATCTGACATATTACTGAGATAACGAAAATTGAACTACATTCGTATTTTGGGTTGAATATACTAATTTAGATTTGACATCGTTTTGTAAATAACAATACGGGGTTTTTATTCGTATATTGCACAACGTTGTTATGATTCGATATAAACAAATGAACACACTTAAAAATTTATTTATTTATCTGTTTTTAACAGTAATTTTATTTAGTTGTAGCTCCAATAAGCGTAGCGGAAATGTTTCTCAAGGGACTGGTTTAGAAATAAACTCTAGTCGTGGAGGCTTCCAATACAAAACAAATTACAAGGGTCAAGAAACTGGGCCTGGATTAATTTTTATTCCGGGAGGCACTTTTGTAAAAGGTAAAGTACAAGACGATGTGATGCGTGACTGGAACAATGCGCCGGTGCGCGTTCAAGTACGTTCATTTTTTATTGATGAAACGGAAGTCACTAACCTCATGTATTTAGAGTATTTAGACTGGTTAGAACGTGTTTATAAAAATGCGGAGGGGAATTATAAAAGTGTTTATCTCGCTGCTATACCTGATACCATGGTGTGGCGAAGTCCACTAGGTTTTAATGAAGATATGGTTAACAACTATTTGCGCCACCCTTCATTTAGAGACTATCCTGTAGTTGGCGTAACATGGCAACAAGCAACAAATTATGCTAAGTGGCGTACGGAGCGTGTTAACGAACGTGTGCTAGAGCGTGAGGGATACATAGAAAAAGGAGTAGCGCTTCAAATTGACAGCATCTCTCCTGGAAAAGAATTCAATACCCAAACCTATCTCCAAGCCCCAGAAAAAGTATATGGTGGTGACATTGCTGACAAAGTGGGCAGAAACGCTCAATCTAGAAATAGAAATGCGGATTCTACTGCTTTGACATTTGTAAAGCGAAAAGATGGGCTTCTTCTCCCTGAATACAGACTTCCTACGGAAGCAGAATGGGAATTCGCAGCTTTGGGACTTTCTGAACTTCGCGAATACAACAGTTACAGAGGAAAGAAGAAATACCCTTGGTCTGGTGAATCTACGCGTTCTACACGTCGAAAAAATGAGGGTGACCAATTAGCAAACTTTAAGCAAGGTAAAGGAGATTATAGTGGACTTTCGGGTTGGTCTAACGATAATGCTGATATCACAGCGCCGGTTCGTGCTTTCCCTCCAAATGACTATGGCCTCTATGGAATGGCTGGAAATGTAGCTGAGTGGGTCGCCGATATCTATCGCCCAATAATTCTGAATGATGTTTCTGATATGAGTTATTATCGTGGCAACCTCTATTTAAAGCCGGCAATTGGGCCAGAAGGTAAAATAGTAATTACAGATAATATTGAAATAGACACCATGCCAAACAATAAACTCTTCATCAAGTCTCTTCCTGGGGAAGTTTTGCTGACTGAGATTGAGTCTACAGATTCCCAATTAAGACCTAATTTCAACAGAGGTGATAATCAAAATTATTTGGATGGGGATAAACAATCTAAATCTTCTGATAGCGAGATGTATAAATTTGCGGTTGACGATAATGGGGGCATAATTTCTGATAATGAACGTGTGAAATCTTTGATTTCTGACTACACCCGTGTTGTTAAAGGCGGTTCATGGAAAGATCGTTCTTACTGGCTAGATCCTGCTCAACGTCGTTATTTGCCCGAATTTATGGCAGCTGATTTCATTGGGTTTAGATGTGCTATGTCATATTTAGGGGAAAGCAACCAAAAGAAAAGTCCCCGCAATTAAAGTAAATGACTTCCTTAGAAGAGGTTTATGCGTTATTCCTTTCCTCGTCGGGGGTAGCTACCGATAGCCGTTCGGTCACTAAAAACAATCTATTCTTTGCGCTTAGAGGACCCACCTTTAATGGAAATAATTATGCCGAAAACGCATTAGCAAAAGGAGCTTGTATAGCAATAGTCGATGATGCTAACCTAGCAGCAAAAAACAAAAAATGTTTATTGGTTGATAATGTTTTAAAAACCCTTCAAAAACTAGCAAATCATCACCGAAATCAATTTTCAATCCCAATTGTTGCGCTGACAGGAAGCAACGGCAAAACCACCACCAAAGAGTTGATGGCTGCCGTGCTGGGCACAACGCACCGTGTTTTGTACACAGAAGGAAATCTAAACAATCATATAGGGGTACCATTAACCCTACTCCGTTTAACAAAAAAACATACCCATGCCATTATAGAAATGGGGGCAAATCACATTGGTGAAATTGATTTTCTGTGTAGTATAGCTGCACCTACTCACGGGCTTATCACTAATATTGGCAAGGCGCATTTAGAAGGATTTGGCTCCATTGAAGGGGTACTCCAGGGAAAAACAGAATTATATCGTTATTTAGACACAGATTACGGAACAATATTCGTAAATCAAGATGATAAAAAGCTAGTCGATGCTATAGGCGAAAAATCCACACTTATTTATTATAAAACCCTTGAGTGTACTACCGTTCAACAACAACCCACACTAAAACTTTCTTTCAGCGACTTAGAAATTAACACCCAATTGGTAGGCAGCTATAATAAATCCAATGTATGTGCGGCGCTAAGTGTAGGAAAAACGTTTGGAGTACCCCTTCATAAAAGCATTAAGGCCATTGAGGCGTATGTGCCTATCAATTACCGCTCTCAGTTGATTAGAAAAAACAACAAGACTATTGTCCTTGATGCATACAATGCCAACCCAACGAGTATGGAAGCAGCCATAAGAGCGTTTCATTCAAGAACAGGCACAAAAATGCTTATTTTAGGCATGATGGCAGAGTTAGGTAAAGACGAAGCTGTAGAACATAAAAATCTTATCGCATTGGTAAATTCCTTCGCTTTTGATACCTGTTATTGGGTGGGGGAAGCTTTTAAGCCATATGTTTCAGAAAACTGGTTTGCTACAACTGCCGAAGCAAAAGCCTATATTGAAAATCATCCTAGTAATGCTGAGCAGATTTTAATAAAAGGCTCAAGAAGTGTAGGTTTAGAATCGCTGACCGAAATACTTTAATAGTTCAGCTATTTGCTTTTCATGTGGGTCATATTGGATTCGAACCAATGACTTCCGCCCTGTCAAGGCGACACTCTGAACCAACTGAGTTAATGACCCGAGAGCGCAAAAGTAACCAAATTCGCCGTATTGTGTAAGTTTGCATAAAAGCTATGATACATTACACTAGTTCAGACATTCATCAAATGGATAAAATTTTCCGCCTTAACCTCATCAATAGTTGCACGGGGTTCAAATCGGCAAATTTACTTGGCACTAAATCTATAGATGGAATGCCAAATGTAGCTGTATTTAGCAGCGTCACCCATTTGGGAAGTAACCCGCCACTAATAGGGTTTATACTTCGGCCTACAACTGTACCTCGAGATACTTTTAAAAACATCAAAGAAACTGGCGTATTTACGGTAAACCACATTCATTCGGAAATTATTGCAGATGCACATCATACGTCTGCCAAATACCCAACAGAGATTTCAGAATTTTCACAAACCTCACTAGATGAGGAGTACTTAGACAATTTTTACGCTCCTTTTGTCAAAGATGCAAAAATCCGATTGGGCTGCCGTTTTCTTAACCAATATGAAATAAAAGAGAACGACACCTTGCTTTTGGTGAGTGAAATTGAACATGTATACATTGCCGATCATGATATTCAACAAGCTGACGGATGGCTCAAGCTTCAAAATGCAGCTACTGTAACGATTAACGGATTGGATGGTTATGCAAAAACAACACTCCTAGAGCGATTTAATTATGCAAGACCTAGAAACAAATGAATTTTTTAGAAGTCACTTTAGAGGCATATGTGCAAAAGCACTCAGAAAAAGAGCCAGAACTATTGCAACAATTAGCGCGTGAAACGCATCTTAAAATTCTACAACCTAGAATGCTAAGTGGTGCATACCAAGGTCGTCTGTTATCGATTTTATCAAAGCTGATTTCACCCAAACAAATTCTCGAAATTGGCACTTACACAGGATATTCTGCGCTATGCCTTGCAGAAGGACTGCATCCCGAAGGAAAAATAGATACTATAGACATCAACGAGGAGCTCAACGACATACAACGAAGGTATTTTGATGCTTCAGGATACGGGAAGCAAATTTTTCAACACCTTGGAAACGCTGCTGAAATTATTCCAAAACTTTCTGGCACATTTGACCTAGTGTTTATTGATGCCGATAAAGAGCAGTACCCGCTGTACTTTGACATCATTGTTGAGCGTGTACGTTCAGGTGGGTTGATTATAGCTGACAACGTACTTTGGTCAGGAAAAGTGATGAAAAAAGCAGAAGATGAAGCTACACTATCGTTGCAGCATTTCAACAAAAAGGTAGTTGAAGATGAACGCGTAGAAACCCTTTTGGTTCCCGTTAGAGACGGACTTACCTTAATGCGAAGAATTTAAAGTCGGCGTTTTACCGTTCCTGCAATATCATCAAATTCTTTTTTTAGGTCGCCAACTTCTTTTTTTAGTTCTTTAGTATCTAAGCCTTGTGCCTCGGCAGATTTTTCAATTTCTTGACGAAAGTCGCGGCTAGCATTTTTAACCTGCTGAATTCCTTTTGCTAAAGTACGCGCGATTTCTGGTATTCGGTTAGCACCAAAAACCAACAGCACAATCATGAAAATGAAGACTATTTCAGCTCCACTAATAAACAAAATCATAGTACAAAGATAAGGGAAACAAAAAAGCCAACCTCACGGTTGGCTTTTTGTTACTATTTTTGTTTTTTAAACTTCTCAAAGTCATTTTCTTCCAATACTTTGGGCCAGGTGTTATTATCTTTATTAATATCGGCAGTAGCGTTGTCAGGATCTACCAATACACCTACTAACTCTTTATCCGTAGCAATATATTTACTCACGGTTTGGTCACTTTTACGCCATACCTGTGCAGGATAGGTTTTGCGTTCTTTAGTGCCATCGGCGTAGCTATATTCTACTATCAAGGGCATAGGAATTCCACCAGGTTTTTCAAACACTACCTCGTAGAATTTTTTTGGCTCCTTTCGATTCTTAAGCTCATCAGGCGTTAAATTCTCTAAACTACGCTGGTAATACAACGAGAAATAGCGTTTGTCATCACCTAATTTTTTAAGGTCTTTAACATCTGTAACTCCAATATCTACCACATCGGTAGTAAAAAACCAACCGCGCCAGAACCAATCCAAGTCAAAGGCAGAAGCATCTTCCATGGTGCGGAAGAAATCTTCAGGGGTGGGGTGTTTAAACATCCAGCGTTTGGAAAACGTTTTAAAGGCATGATCAAAGAGCTCACGACCCATAACAGTTTCACGCAAAATATTTAATGCCGTTGCAGGTTTGCTATACGCATTAGGACCTAATTGATAAACATTTTCAGGGTTTGACATGATAGGGGCAATAAAATCTTGATCCCCCGCCATGTAGCGCACTATATTTTGCGGATCCAAATCATCAGAGGGATAGTGGTCTAGCCCTGGGATTGCTGCTGGATTCGCTTTACCGAAGTCTTGCTCGGCTATTATTTGAACAAAGCTATTAAGTCCCTCATCCATCCATCCCCATTGGCGCTCATCGGAATTTACAATCATTGGGAAAAAGTTGTGTCCAACTTCATGGATAATAACACCAATCATTCCAAACTTGGTTCGATCACTATAGTACCCATTTTCATCGGGTCTTCCAAAGTTGAAGCAAATCATTGGGTATTCCATACCAACATCGTCGGCATGTACCGAAACTGCCTTATGATATGGATAATCAAAAGTCATATTAGAGTACGATTTTAGTGCACTTGCCACAGTTTTTGTAGACCATTGTTCCCATAGTGGATTGCCTTCTTTGGGATAGACAGAAACCGCCATGACGTCTTTACCATTAACATCCACATTCATCATATCCACTATAAACTTACGTGAAGTGGCAAAAGCAAAATCACGTACATTTTGAGCCGTAAAATGCCATGTTTTCGTTCCTGTAGGTGTGCTTTTTTCATTGGCTTCAGCTTCTGCCTGAGTTACAATAAATACAGGTTCATCATAAGACTTTTGTGCAGTTTTAAACCGTTTAATCATTTCTGAAGAATAAACCTCTTTACGGTTTTCAAGCACTCCTGTTGCCTCAACAATGTGGTCATTGGGCACCGTGATTTTTACATCGTAATTCCCAAAAGGAAGGGCAAACTCACCATTACCCCAAAACTGTTGGTTTTGCCAACCCTCAACATCGTTATATACTGCCATTCGAGGGAAAAACTGCGCAATAAAATAGGCGTAATTATCATCTTTCTTAAAATACTCATAACCCGAGCGTGCATCCCAAAACTGCCGGTTAGGAATATTGTAATGCCATTTTAAACGAAAGGATAGAGCGGTTCCTGAAGCCAATGGCGTAGGCAAATCAATACGCATCATAGTTTGATGGATGGTATAGGGCAAATCAGCTCCAGAAGTGGTTTGCAAAGCGTCTATTTTAAAACCTCCGTCGAATTTTTCATTGAGCATAAACTCATTAACAAAACCGGGCGCTACAGAACGTTGGGTGCCATAATAATTACTCCCGTTATTAAGCCGATCAAAAGACTGACCATCTCTGGCTCGTACGTTTTGATCAAGTTGTAACCATAAATAGGTTAGGGTTTCGGGTGAATTATTGGTGTAGGTTATTGTTTGGTCGCCAAAAAGTTGCTGGGTAACATCATTTAGCACTATTTCCATAGTGTAATCAGCCTGCTGTTGATAGTACTCTGGGCCAGGAGCGCCAGAAGCTGTACGATATACATTAGGTGTGGCTAACTCATTGTAAAGTTGTTTAAACTTGTTCTGATTGGTATGGCCTTGTGGTGTTTCTTGCGCGTATGCGACAGTAAAAAAAACAGCTATTAGAGTGGAGAAAATATGCGTGTATTTCATTTTCTAAAGAATTTGGTTAAAGATATTGGTTTAAAGTAAAATTAAAAACGATACTGAGCTATATTTTGGTCTTTTGTATGTAAAAAACTCTTCTTATAGTTTGGTATTGACAGTGTTACAATATTTTTTTGATCGGGAAACACACCAAACAAAAAGGTATTAGACCATTCTAAAACCTCTTGCTTTGGTAACCTATCAAAAGATGCATATAAATGGGTCTGGTCTTGTTTGTACTCCCTTCCTACAAATGACAAAGAAGTGGTCTCGGGCAACCCATAGACCAAAAAATGTGATTTAAAATACGCTCCAAAAAGACTATCTAAAACCTCCTCAGGTTGGTTGTCGGGGTCTAAGCGCACTTCCGCGTTCGCAAATTTGGAGAGTGCCGTTGAAAAATCATCAGTAAAAACACGAACCACCAGTTGCAATTGTTGTTGTTCGGGCTTGTAGTACATTTCCGTAGTACTCACATAATATTTATGAGAAGTCGTTGCCAATAGGGGAAGCAGCAACAAAACAAAAAACTTGCGCATTAGTTTCTCTTGTTAAATTTTTCTGCTGTTTTCACCAAAAAATCAATGATTTCAAAATCAGACTTTTCGTCAAGAAGTTCTCTGGTTTTAATTTCACCATCGCAATACACCAAAAATAATCCTACGTTATCAATAGGAATTTGAAGTTGCTCTGTAAAGAAAGTATCATCATAAAGCTGGCGAATAACCTCACTTGGCTGCAAGGTATACGCCTTTCCTTCGTCTTTGTCCTTGTTTTCTACCAAACGGTACAATGCCTTGAATACATTTACAAAATTTACACCGTTGTAGAGTTGACCTTCTCGCATAATGGTATTTTCTACACGTGTCGAGCGGTCGCGTTCGTAGTCATATTGCCTAAACTCATCTGCACGTGCATCCAAAAACTTTTGTCGCTGTTCTGGGGTTACCACCACTTCGTCAAGCTCGGTAACTTTTTCAGTTACATCAATGACCAGTCTTCCTCGTTGTAAAATGTCTTTTGTTATTTTGACTACTTTGATTTGATATTGCAACGAAGTAAACACCAATTCATCATCCATTTTTACTTCAACAGCAAACTCTCCATTATCATCAGAAATAGTAGCTTTTTGGGTAGTGGTATTTACCACGTTTGCAGCAACCACATCGGTGTTTTGGTATAAAATTTTTCCTCTAAGCCAAGTGCGGTAATCGGACTGCGCCATAGCCAAAGGCGCAAAAAAAAGGGCAATGAGTATATGTCTCATAAAAATCAAATTGGGTTGGCTATACACAAAAATCGTACAATAATTTATGCGTCCTCACAAATATACAGGATTCCTACAAACGCTTTACAAAGTGAAGTCCAAGGTGTTCAAAGCCTTCCCGGGCATACAAGCGGTGTGATGCCGTGTTTTCTTTATAGGCATTAAGCTCCAGCGCCTCATAGCCTTGAGATTTTAATCTATCGCCGAGCCAGTTTATAAATTGCGTCCCTACTCCTTTGCCTTGATATTCGGGCTTGATATAAAAGTGATCTAACTCGCAACTTTTTCCCGAATAATGCCGTGTTTGATACCACAAGCCACAAAGCCCGATGATTTTATCCTCAACATAAAGCCCCACACAATCGTATTCATGAGCAAACATGGCAACAAACCGCTCCTCATGCACTTCATCGGCATATTTATGCTGCGTGAAATCTTGCATGAGCGGGAGGATTTCGGGTATATTCCCTACATTTATAAATCGAAAGTCAACCTTCATTTTATTTGCAACAGACCACAAAAATACAACTTAAACTTATCCGCCCAAAAGACACTTATGTGGTACGTCACCCTGTGCTACGCAAAGGGCTGCCTTTAAACACTTGTGCTTTTGATTTTGACGATGCGCCAAATACCCTACACTTAGGTGCCTTTGCAAACGATATCCTTGTTGGGGTACTGACCTTATTGAACAAAACAGAAAATGTCCAACTTCGAGGTATGGCAGTCTTGGAAGCTTTTCAAGGACAGGGAATTGGAAAGCTACTTGTTGCCCACGCCGAAAACCAAGTGCGCCAACAAAATATTTGTACGGTATGGATGAACGCACGCCTTATTGCCGTGCCCTTTTACGAAGCTTGTGGTTACCTAAAAGAAGGCGAAACCTTTGAACTCCCTTACGGCGGCACCCATTACAAAATGACAAAACACCTATGCAACTAAGGCTATTTCTTGTTTTTATGTGTCAAATGGTATGGGCGCAAGTTGAAATCACCCATCTTTTAGGCATTGACGAAAGTCATTTGACACAACTGGAATCTTACCAACTCACTGCTGACACCACCAACGCCTTTTGTGCCATGCAAGCCGCTGCACTACAAGACGGCATCGATTTACAATTGGTATCGGCATACCGTTCCTTTGCACGGCAACAACAGATTTTTGAAGACAAATACATTCGCTATACCGCTGAGGGACTGACACCCAAAGCTGCCATTCAGCGTATCTTGGAGTACTCCACCATTCCCGGCACTTCGCGCCACCACTGGGGCACCGACATTGACATTACCGATGCCAATGCCACGAAACAAAAACGCCTATTGGTACCCGAAAAATTTCACAACAACGGCCCTTTTGCACCCTTGCACCAATGGATGCAAACCAACGCCCACCGCTTTGGGTTTTATTTGGTGTATACCCCAGATGCCTCCCGCACCGGATTCTCCTACGAGCCCTGGCACTATACCTATTTGCCCGAGGCAAAAGGCTTTTTGGAACTATACGACCCTAACACCGCCTATGCCTTTTTTAAATCGGTTGGCGTAGCGGGAAGCGCGTATATCACCCGTGATTTTTGGGACAGCTACTACACCCAATTTGTGTTGGGAGTAAATCGGGAAGTATTGGGAAAATAATTTAAGTCTTCGTTGTTAGCGCAAGGCTTTGTCTTGTGCTATTTTAATAGTTTTCTTGGCACGAGACACAGCCTCGCGCCAGCAGGGGGCACGAGAGCGGACCCTCGCGCCAGCAGGGGGTTATTTCCTATTCAGATTAGAATAAGTTTGTCTACCTAATGTGTCTACTAAAGGAAAACTATAAGTCGGTTTTTCAGATTTTTCCATATTCCCTAACATCTTAACAGTTTCATCAAATCTGGAAATCTGCTCTAACTTATTTTTTTTCTCTTTAGTCTTATCGACTATTTGTTCTACAAGTTTTGCTATATTTTCCATAATTACAAATTTATATAAACTTTCGTGTGTGAAAAAACATTTCTCCGTTATTTCGCCCAATGTATTGGCAAATTAGGTCATTATATTCTCTTATAATTTTAGTAAGAACAACGTCACCTGAATAATCTTCTATTTTGAGTTTTAGTATATGAGTTAGTGCTGAAACTCCTATTGAACGACCGTGAGAATGCCATATTTTATTATCTCCTAAATCTCTTGCAATTTCTGTAGCTCTATCTTCTTTTTCTTGTGGTGTTACAGGATTTCCTGTCGAATTATGAGTATTCCAATTTTTAAACTTATATTTTACCAACCATTCTTTTAAAAGCGCAATTGTTAGGTCTCTCGCCTGTTCGTGTCTTCTCAACATTGCTAAATCTTGTTCTCTTAACATTATTAACTCTGCTTGTGAAATTTTTCCTACAATTGACTTATTTATTAATTCTTCCACTTTGTCAAGATACCCTAAGGCTGGCACCCAATTTTTGCCATTGTAAACTTGTGGGTCAATTGGTCCGAGAGAAGATGAGTAATCCATATAAATAGCATCTCCCGATAGACAAAATATTGTTCCGGCAGAATATGCTGCATCTGGAACTATAAAGTTCACTGTCTGATAATGATGTCGAGTTATTTTAACTAACCTTTCAACTGTTTCGGCACTTCCTCCAGGTGTATTTAGCATTATAAATAAAGTGTCCTTTGTATCTGGTTCTGCTTTTAATTCTTCTACCAAATCTCTAAAAGGTTTATCAAGAGAATCAGTAATTGGACCATAATAGAATAAAAAGTCCGCATCAAAATGATTTTCAAGTTCTCCTAATCTTTTATTTAGGTTTTCATGTAATGTTGAGTCAAATATTGGTTTCATTTACGTTTTTTTTATGCTACACAACGGTCTCGGCTATGAACAGTTGGAGATTTTACGCCCTAACTTTTCGGTTTAGCACTGTCCTTTGTTTAATGTTTTTAGTTTCGTTTTATCACTTTTGCCCCAATGGTTTATAGCCATTGTTACCTGCTGGCTTTTTTAATAATTTCCTCCCATTGCTTTATACAAATCCAATGTTCTTTTAATATCCTTAATTTGAGTGGGAGTAATTGTTTTTATGTCGTAATACTGTCGTCCAATAAGTTTCATTTTAGCAGATTTTGCATTGGCAAGTGCATCAATTAATTCTGTATTTGACCTGCCCATTGATTCATCAAACCATTCCCAAATTCGTCCGCCATTTCCTGAATCAGTTTCAGTGTCCATTGGAATAAATTCAAAAGCTTTTCCGTCTATCGAAAATTGTACTTTGTGGAAAAACAACCAATCATCAGCGTGATATTGAAGTCTTAATCTTAAATTACTTGGCATTCCGTTATATGATTGGAAATAACAATAAATTCCATTTCGATTAGTGTATTTCGGTGCTGATTTTGGTTTGTGCCAAGCTAAACCGTCTGGGTCAAATTCGTCTTTTTTCGTATTAAAGTACGGTTCTAATTCTTTGATTTTGGAGCTGTCAATTTTTTCAGAATTTTTAAATTCTTTTTCTTTGTAAGCATCAGCACTTTCTTTCAAAGAGTTTTTCATTTCAAATATTCGAGAACGAACACTCATTTTTAGTGAGTCTATTTTGTCAAAATTGATAGTCAAAGCAATATTATTTCCTTGCTCATCCAATAGTTTGAAATCAGTCGGTTTGGTAGCAGAAGCACCATAAACATCTTCCATATCTTTAGATACCTTTTCGGAAATACAAAATTTTTGAAAAGCTTCTAAATATGCGATAGAATCAGTTTTTGCTCTTATTATTACTCTATCTTTTTCGTCACGTTCAGTTCCGCCAAAAATTGATTCCTTTGCTCCAAGTTCAACATATTCATAATTTTTAGATTGTTGACAAGAAACGACAGTAATTATTAAAGTTCCCATAAGTAATAATTTCTTCATATTGTTTGTTTTTTTGGTCAGCTTGCAGGTAACTCGTATATATCCACATATTGCGTTTATTTCCATTATATATTTTACGATGATAACGCATTTACTATACTTGTTTTCAATACTTTAGACATCTTACAACGCATCCTAAGTACAAAACACATTTTCAAGTGTATTTTTCGTCCTAATCCCAAAAAAGTGAAAAATGAAAGGCGTAGGTTAGTTCAGTTTAAACAATTTTGGGGTTTTGTTTACCACTAATTAAACAAAAAAATCAATACCCCGCAGCATTGTGATGGCAGTTGGGGTTTGTTTATCTTTGCAGCGCAAAAAACACCCATGAGCAAACGCGTTCTTTTAATGATTTTAGACGGTTGGGGTATCTCCCCCGACCCATCAGTTTCGGCAGTAGACCAAGCCAACACTCCGTTTATAGACAGCCTTTCTAAAAGTGCTGTGCATAATGTGCTACACACCGACGGTATGCACGTAGGACTTCCCGAAGGACAAATGGGAAATAGCGAAGTAGGGCACGTAAACCTCGGGGCGGGGCGCGTGGTCTATCAAGACTTGGCGAAAATCAATATGGCTGTGGAACAAAATACCCTAAAAGACGAAGTCGTTCTCATAGAAGCCTTTGCCTATGCCAAAGCAAACAACAAAGCGGTACACTTTGTGGGCTTAGTTTCGGATGGGGGCGTACATGCGCATATCAATCATTTAGAGGGATTACTTACCGCAGCACACGAAGCCGAAGTACCCAAAAGTTACGTACATGCCTTTACAGACGGGCGTGATGTTGATCCAAAATCGGGATTGGGATTTTTAACAAAAGTGCAGGACATGTGTGCAGCCACCAATGCCCATTTGGCAAGTGTGGTAGGGCGGTATTTTGCCATGGACAGAGACCAACGCTGGGAACGTGTAAAAAAAGCATACGACTTACTCGTGCACTGCACCGGTGTACAAACCGACAACCTTATCGAGGCGATGCAAGCCAACTACGATGCCGGCACCACAGACGAATTTATTGAACCCATTGCACTCCCTGAAAATGGCGATTTTGCCACAGGGCGCATTAATGAAAATGATGTAGTCATCTTCTTTAATTTCCGTACCGACCGTGGGCGACAACTCACGCAAGCGCTTAGCCAAATGGCTTTTCCAGAGCAAAACATGCACCCGCTTTCGCTTTATTATGTTACCCTTACCAATTATGACGATTCCTTCAAAGGAGTACGTGTGGTCTATGACAAAGAAAATATTGAGCAAACGCTGGGTGAAGTCCTTGCCAACGCCGGAAAAAAACAAATTCGCATAGCCGAGACCGAAAAATACCCACACGTTACCTTTTTCTTTAACGGCGGACGTGAAACACCATTCGAAGGCGAAGAACGTATTTTATGTCCTTCTCCAAAAGTAGCTACTTACGATTTGCAGCCTGAAATGAGCGCCTTTGATATTCGTGATGCCATTGTACCCAAACTCAAAACACAAGCAGCCGATTTTGTGTGTTTGAATTTTGCTAATCCAGATATGGTTGGTCATACCGGCGATATGTCAGCTGCCATAAAAGCCTGTGAAACCGTGGATAGCTGTACAGCAGACGTAGTAGCAGCGGCGAAAGAAGGAGGCTATTCGGTTATTATTATTGCCGACCATGGAAATTGCGACACTATGATTAATCCTGATGGTAGTCCAAACACTGCGCATACCACAAACTTGGTCCCGGTTTATTTGATAGACAACGATGCTAAAGGCATTAACGAAGGAGCGCTTTGTGATATTGCCCCAACAGTTTTAGCACTTATGAATATTGCACAACCCCACCAGATGACTGCAAAATCATTACTTTAGCATGGATAACTAAAACACACGCGATGAAAATCTTAACGGTTTTTCTTTTTGTTTGTTTGTGGGGCTGCTCCACCAGCCAAGAGTTGTTGGGTCCCATCAAACTAAAAAAGTTAAAAAAAGAACCTCACAAGGAATGGTTCGATGCGGAATACAACAATTATACCCCCTTTACCCCTACCCTAGACCAGATTAAACCCTTAGTAGATGATGTAGAAATTGTGGTTTTTATGGGTACTTGGTGTTCGGATAGCCAAATGCAGGTGCCTGCTTTTTTTCGCATTTTAGATGAAATGGAAGTTAAGGTAAAAACAACCATCATTGCTGTAGATGAAGATAAAAAAACACCTTCTGGCAGTGCAACTGAAAATGGAATTACCAACGTTCCAACCTTTATTTTTTACAAAAACGGCAAAGAACTCAACCGAATAGTAGAGTCCCCCATAGAATTTTTAGAAGATGATATGCTCGCCATTCTAAGCGGTGTAGCTTACAAACATACGTACGAAGATTGATGTCGTTACAAAAAACAACTGCGGAAATTGAGCTGATTCGCAACAGCGCATTATTAGTGTCCAAAACTTTGGGAATGTTGGCAAGCGAAATCAAACCCGGAGTAACTACCTTGGAACTCGACAAAAAAGCGGAAACCTTTATTCGTGACCATAATGCAACTCCAGGGTTTTTGGGGCTGTATGATTTTCCCAATACGCTTTGTGTAAGTCCTAATGAGCAAGTGGTACACGGCATTCCAAACGACACTCCACTAAAAGAAGGCGATATATTATCTATTGACTGTGGCGTGTTGCAAAACGGCTATTACGGTGACCACGCCTACACTTTTGCGGTAGGTGAAATCGATCCTGAAACCAAACTTCTCTTAGACCGAACAAAAGCCGCACTCTACAAGGGAATTGAGGCATTTCGTACAGGAAATCGCGTGGGCGATGTTGGCTACGCAATTCAACATTATGTGGAGCAATTTGGATACGGTGTGGTGCGGGAATTGGTAGGACATGGATTGGGAACTACCATGCACGAAAAACCCGAAATGCCGAACTTTGGGAAACGCGGCAGAGGTAAAAACTTTTTAGAAGGTATGGTAGTTGCTATTGAGCCGATGATAAATCGTGGCACACACCGTATCAAACAGTTGAAAGACGGTTGGACAATCCTCACCGCCGACGGAGCGCCTAGTGCGCATTTTGAACATAATATCGCTATTGTAAACGGTAACCCTGAACTACTTTCTACCTTCAGTTACATATACGATGCCCTGGGCATTTCTTCTGACGAAGAGAATGCTTTTAGAACCGCTCCAATAACCACATGAAGGCTTTTGCAAAGCTAATCCTCCGTATTTTCCCTAGGGCTGTTTTGCAACGGTTAGCAAATGTGGCACTCCCCCTTATTGACCTTTGGTATCGTGGAAACACCTTTACAGACCCAATAAATGGAAAATCATATCGCAAATTTTTGCCTTATGGGTATGTTAAAACTCGTTCGAATGTGCTAAGTCCAGGAACGCTTTCACTTGAGCGTCACCGCCTGATATGGTTGTATTTGCAACGCGAAACTACTTTTTTTCAAACCCCTGCCAACGTATTGCATATGGCACCCGAAAAGGCATTTATTTCCCGAATAAAAAAATTGTCACATTTGACATATACCACTTGCGATTTGGAATCGCCTCTTGCGGATATCAAAGCCGATATTTGTGATTTGCCTTTTAAAGATGCGTCGTTTGATTGGATTTTATGCAACCACGTATTAGAACATATTCCCAACGACACCAAAGCCATGCAGGAATTGCACCGTGTTTTAAAAGTTGGAGGCATGGGTGTTTTTCAGATTCCACAAGATTTATCAAGAGAA